>CANBPJ010000049.1 GCA_947371415.1 Burkholderiaceae bacterium
TCCTATACCGATCAATTACCAGAGGGTAATCGCATCACTGCTGGCAAATGGATCGAGGGAAGCGGGCCGCAGGTTTCATTGGAGGCTGGCATTGCCAAGACCTTAAAGCTGAAGCTGGGCAATCAAATGACTTTTGAGATTGCGGGAGAGAGGCTGACTGCACCAATTACTTCTTTGCGTAAGTTGGATTGGAGTTCGATGAAGGTGAACTTCTTTGTCATCATGCCCCCCGCCATGCTGGCAGAGATGCCTCAGTCTTGGATTACCTCCTATTACCAGAGTGCCACAGATGCGGGTCTTGATTATCAGCTTGCGCAGACCTACCCCAACTTAACCATTGTTGATGTCGCAACATCATTGCGTCAAATTCAGGATGTGTTGGATCGCTTATCTTCTGTTTTGGGTCTACTGTTCGCGTTTACGATTGCCGCCGCTGTTCTCGTCTTGCTTGCTGCGATTGCTGCTACTCAAGACGAGCGCTTCCGAAGTGCGGCATTACTCAAGGCAGTGGGCGCTTCACGCCATTTGCTCGGCAGGATTGCTTTAGCTGAACTGTTGGTCATTGGGGTGTTAGCAGGCGCCTTGGCAGGCCTAGCAGCCGGAATAGCAGCTTGGGCTCTGGGCCGATTTGTATTGGAGATTGAGTTTCATGCGTTCGCACAGTCTCTGGTTATGGGCATTGTCTTTGGGATCACTGCGTGTCTGTTAGCGGGCTATCGCTTTCAGAGGCGAATTCAAAGTGCTACCGCTATGGAGTGTTTGCGCGAGAGCTAGAGCCTCTAGACGCCCGACAATCTGGGTTGGAGGATTAAGAGAGTTTCACTAGGTTCTTGGGCAATTCCACTAAGCGTGTTCCACCAAAGCGATCCGGCAGACTTTGGCGAAGTAGGGGGCTTACTTGATCCAAGTAAATGCTGAGCGGCCACAGAAATAAAGCCACGGCGAAGAGCATTTCTATAATCTGCCATCTCTGCAACTCCAATAACCATTGCAGTAAAACGCACGGCACAATCCATAGTGATCCAAAGACATAGCGCCAGATGGCTTGGCGACGAGATGCATTAAAACCGCCTGGACCAATCATCCGCACCCGCCAAGTTTGCATGGCTAATGTTTGTCCTGATTTTGTCCAGTACCAAACAAAGTAAATGCCTAGAACTACATAAAGATAGAGGAAGGTCAGCCAGCTTGGCAGGGAGACGCCAAGCAGAATGCCTAAGCCTAAATTGGGAACGAGGAAGGTTAAGGCGATCACACCTAGTAGAACCAATTGTTCATAAAGATTGCAAGAGACGCGTCGCCAAAATTGCGGAGCGGGTAAGACGTTTAATTCGGCAGGAGTGATCACGGCTTAGGAATTCTTAGGGATTGCTCGAGCCACTATCCGAGCTAGCGCTTGGTGCTGGAGCTTCTTGAGTAGGGGTGGGGCTTGCTGGTAGCGTGGGTGCTAAGTTCGATTTTTGGGTGATGGGATGTTGCTGCAATGTCGGTGCACTGACAGCCGTTGGTTTTTTCTTATTGACCTCTGCTTGGGCTAGCTTCTTCTTCTGCTCATCGCTGAGTTTTTGATAAGCACTCCAAGCTTCTGCTTTTTTCTCTGCGGGGAACTTAAGGCTGCTTAAGTAGTTTTCTCTCGCCAGGCGGCGGTCTTTTTGAGAGAGGTTGGACCAGCCAGTCATGCGCGACTGCAAGCGTTGCTGATCCGCTTCATTCATTTTTGGATATAGGTTGGCCACCTGTATCCACTTCTTACGACTCTCGGGAAGCATATAGTCCCAATCACTTTCTAGTGGAGCCAAGATTTTTTGTTGTTCAGGCTTGAGACCTTCCCATGTGCCATCTGGTTTTTTCTCTGGGATGCCGGTAGTTTTTCCATGGGCACCTGAAGGGATTTGCGCTAATACGTTTGCAGATAAGCCAAGTGCACCTATGGTCAAGTTCAGCGACGAACTGATTAAGATGACCGCACAACAAGAGCGTAAGTTTTTTAGCATGCGCTAATCAGGCTCAGTGTGAAAGTTAGGAAGGTGACTTGGCAGAATCTAGGCCGTCTTGCTCTGAATCACTCAGGGGACCATTTTTAAGGAAACCCATAAAACCACTGTCAGCATAAGCATCTGGTGGGACCTCATCAGTCAAGAGGGCAGCATCCACTTCGGCGATATCGTTGATACGGGAGTCTTGTTGCCATTGGGCAATGCCAATGAGACCAAATACTAGAACGATTAGCGGGGCAACCCAACCTAGGTTATCCCAAAATGAGCGCGATCCTGTAGACCAGTTTCCAGTAACGCTGGCAAAAATATGCTGCTGAATACGCACTTTTTCCGGTTTCTTGAGGGAAAGTGCTTTTAGGCGAGCCGCATAAAGACGATCTTTGATTGCAGCTGGCAAGGATTGCGTTCCTTGGCGAAGCAGGGCGGCAGTAGACAGACCAAACTGGTCGACTTCTGTTGGGCTTAAGAGATCTTCATTATTGCGATTCACAGCGTAATTCCTTTTAATTTCAATGCTTTAGCTAGAGCCTGAGTGGCTCTTGAGCAGTGGGTTTTGACGCTTCCCTCGCTACAACTCATGGCGAGGGCCGTTTCAGTAATGCTTAGCTCATCCCAATAACGCATTAGGAAGGCTTCTCGTTGACGGGCAGGCAATTTTGATATTTCTGACTCTAAAGCCTGTAAAAGCTGACTTCGCTCTAGCTTATACGCCCCATCTTGGTGAATTTCGCTGTCATCCGGCGCTGAAAGTGACTCTAGGGGGTCAAAATCATCGTTTTCATCATTTTTCTTGCCCATGCTGGAGAAGAGGCTTACCCAGGTATTACGTACTTTTTGACGCCTAAACCAGTCATGAATGCGGTTCTGAAGAATTCTAGTAAAAACTAAGGGAAGTTCTGCGGCAGGGCGATCACCGTATTTTTCGGCCAACTTGATCATGGCGTCCTGAACGATATCGAGAGCAGCATCGTCATCGCGCACAGCGTAAACCGCTTGTTTAAAAGCGCGCTGCTCAACACTGCTCAGAAAGTCAGAAAGTTCTTGGGGTGAAGCCATTCAATAGATTAGACCTGAATCAGATGGAATTGGTTGATTTTAGGGGATTGCTATAGAATATAGGGCTTACTACCTAGAATCTCATTCAAGAAGTGGTTTTTTGCGGTAGCAGCGCCGTTCGAACTCAGGCCACAAGCAGGAGACAGAACAGACCAAACAATTTTTTGCCGAAAATTGCAAAGGACGAAAGAAAATGAATACAAGCAGCGCCGAATTTTTAGCTTCTAAAGCTAATCAAGACACATCAAATCCAAATCCCGTAGCTACCCCACCAGAAATGATTGGTGCAGAAATGCTTGTGCAAGCTTTGCACAAAGAGGGTGTTGAATACGTTTGGGGTTACCCAGGTGGATCCGTCCTCTTTATCTACGATGAAATTTTTAAGCAGGACAAGTTTGAGCACATTCTTGTTCGCCATGAGCAAGCAGCAGTTCATGCGGCCGATGGTTATGCGCGCGCAACCGGAAAGGTTGGTGTTGCTTTAGTCACTTCAGGCCCCGGTGTAACCAATGCGGTTACCGGAATTGCTACTGCCTACACTGATTCCATACCTTTGGTAGTGATCAGCGGTAACGTGCCGACATATGCAATTGGTGAAGATGCTTTCCAAGAGGCTGATACTGTTGGCATCACTCGCCCGGTGGTAAAGCACAACTTCCTCGTAAAGGATGTGAAAGATCTACCTTTAGTTATTAAGAAGGCTTTTCACATTGCACAAACGGGTCGTCCAGGCCCGGTGTTGATTGATATCCCTAAGGATGTATCTGCAGCCAAAGGACCATTCGTTTATCCAGAAACATTGGAGATGCGCTCATACAACCCTGTAGTAAAAGGGCATAGTGGACAGATTCGTAAAGCGGTTTCTTTATTGCAAGAAGCTGAGCGCCCATTCATCTATACCGGTGGTGGAGTGATCTTGGCTGATGCCGCGCCAGAGTTAAAAGAGTTCGCTGATTTGTTGGGTTATCCAGTTACTAACACCCTTATGGGTCTCGGTGGTTTTCCGGGTACTAGTCCACAGTTTGTAGGCATGCTCGGTATGCATGGAACTTACGAAGCGAATATGGCGATGCAGCACAGCGATGTGTTGATCGCAATCGGCGCACGTTTTGATGACCGCGTGATTGGTAATACCGCTCACTTTGCAAGTCATCCACGCAAGATTATTCATATTGATATCGACCCATCTGTGATTTCTAAACGGGTGAAAGTAGATGTTCCTATTGTTGGTAATCTCAAAGAAGTATTGCAAGAGATGACTGCACAACTTAAAGCGGCTGGTCCACGTAAGAATGACGCAAAGTTAGCGGCATGGTGGGAGCAGATCAATGAGTGGCGTAAAAAAGATTGCTTGAAATACGACGAGGCATCCCAGATCGTCAAACCCCAGTACGTAGTTCAAAAGTTGTGGGAGCTCACTGGTGGTGATGCATTCATAACATCTGACGTTGGTCAGCATCAAATGTGGGCTGCACAGTTCTATAAGTTTGATAAGCCACGTCGTTGGATTAACTCGGGTGGTCTTGGCACTATGGGTGTTGGCTTGCCATACGCCATGGGGATTAAGAAAGCATTTCCTGAACAGGATGTTTTTGCGATTACCGGTGAAGGCTCGATTCAGATGTGTATTCAAGAGCTATCTACTTGTAAGCAATACAACACGCCCGTGAAGATTGTGTCTTTGAACAACCGTTACCTCGGTATGGTTCGTCAATGGCAAGAGCTCACTTATAACAAGCGTTATTCGAGCTCCTACATGGACTCATTGCCTGACTTTGTGAAGTTGGCTGAGGCCTACGGACACGTTGGTATGCGTATTGAGAAGAAGTCTGACGTTGAGGGAGCCCTCAAAGAAGCCATTCGCTTAAAAGATCGCACCGTGTTTATGGATTTCCAGACAGACCCAGAAGAAAACGTTTGGCCAATGGTTCAAGCAGGCAAGGGTATTACTGAAATGCTTTTGGGTAGTGAGGATCTTTAATGCGACATATTATTTCTGTATTGATAGAGAACGAGCCAGGTGCGTTGTCACGCGTTGTTGGTTTGTTCTCTGCTCGTGGCTACAACATTGAAACTTTGAGTGTTGCGCCGACCGAAGACCCCTCGCTGTCCCGCATGACGATCGTCACGATTGGATCTGAGGATGTGATTGAGCAAATCACTAAACACTTGAATCGCCTGGTTGAAGTGGTCAAAGTATTTGATTTGACTGAAGGCCCTCACATTGAGCGTGAGCTCATGATGATCAAAGTGCGCGCCGTTGGTAAAGAGCGTGAAGAGCTAAAACGTACAACGGATATCTTCCGTGGTCGCATCATTGATGTGACTGACAAGAGTTACACCATTGAATTAACTGGTGATGGTGCCAAATTAGACGCCTTTATTGATTCGATTGATCGTGCATCGATTCTGGAAACTGTCCGCTCGGGTGGTTCTGGTATTGGGCGCGGCGAACGCATCCTGAAGGTTTAATTTTTTTAACTGATTACTGAATTAACTACATTTTCAATACAAGGAAAGAGCATGAAAGTTTTTTACGATAAAGACGCCGATTTGTCCCTCATTAAAGGCAAAAAAGTGACCATCATTGGTTACGGTTCACAAGGTCACGCACACGCATTGAATCTTAAAGATTCAGGCTGTAACGTTACTGTTGGTTTGCGTAAAGATGGCGCTTCCTGGAGCAAAGCTGCAAATGCTGGCTTGACGGTAAAAGAAGTTGGCGAAGCAGTTAAAGATGCTGACGTAGTCATGATGCTCTTGCCTGATGAGCAAATCGCTGACGTATACAACAAAGAAGTTCATGCCAACATTAAGCAGGGCGCTGCATTGGCATTCGCTCACGGCTTTAACGTCCACTATGGTCAAGTTCAGCCACGCGCTGACTTGGACGTCATCATGATTGCTCCTAAAGCTCCTGGCCATACTGTTCGTGGCACATACGCTCAAGGTGGCGGTGTTCCCCATTTGATCGCTGTGTACCAAGATAAATCAGGTTCAGCACGTGATGTTGCTTTGTCATATGCAACAGCAAATGGCGGCGGTCGTGCCGGCATCATTGAAACCAACTTCCGCGAAGAAACTGAAACTGACTTGTTCGGTGAGCAGGCTGTTCTTTGTGGTGGCGCAGTTGAATTGATTAAAGCTGGTTTTGAAACTTTGGTTGAAGCTGGTTACGCTCCTGAAATGGCTTACTTCGAGTGCTTGCACGAGCTCAAGTTGATTGTTGACTTGATCTACGAAGGTGGTATCGCTAACATGAACTACTCAATCTCTAACAACGCCGAGTACGGTGAGTATGTTACTGGCCCACGTGTTGTGACTGAAGATACTAAGAACGCAATGCGTCAGTGCTTGAAAGATATTCAGACTGGTGAGTATGCGAAGAGCTTCATCTTGGAAAACAAAGCAGGTGCGCCTACTTTGATTTCACGTCGTCGCTTGAATGCTGAGCATGACATCGAGGTGGTTGGTGCTAAGTTACGTGCCATGATGCCTTGGATTGCGAAAAACAAGTTGGTTGACCAGACTAAGAACTAAGCAAGCGGTCAGTCAGAAATTAATAGCAGTAATTAAAAAGGCTCAGAACAAAGATGATGTATCCACACCCCATTATTGCGAAAGAAGGTTGGCCGTATTTGGCATTGGTGGGGGCCGTTACTTTGCTAGTCCACTATCTTGGTGGTATTGGATGGTCATGGCCGCTATGGATCATTTTCTTCTTTGTTCTGCAGTTCTTCCGCGACCCACAGCGTATTGCTGCTTTGGGTCGTGACTTGGTTTTATCTCCTGCAGACGGTCGTATCGTCGTAGTGGAAAAAGCCAACGATCCTTATGCTGATCGTGAAGCTTTGAAAATTAGTGTCTTTATGAACGTATTTAATGTTCACTCCAACCGTAGCGCAGTGAACGGCTTAGTAAAAGAGATTCAGTATTTTCCAGGCAAGTTTGTTAATGCTGATTTGGATAAAGCCTCAACAGAGAATGAGCGTAATGCCGTTGTCATTGATGCCAATGGCCAAATCGTGACGCTCGTTCAGGTGGCTGGCTTAATTGCTCGTCGCATTCTTTGTTATATCCATGTTGGCGATAGGCTGAAGGCGGGTGAGCGTTATGGCTTTATTCGCTTTGGCTCCCGTGTCGATGTATATTTGCCATTAACAGCCGAGCCTTTGGTCAGTGTTGGCGACAAAGTATTTGCTACCAATACCGCGTTAGCTCGCGTACCCGGCTTAGATTAATTAAGCCGTTTTAACTGGGAATATTCTTTGACTACATTTCGCCGCCGTGGCCGTATCGATCGCAGTCGCTTAGCGCGTACCCGTTTAGATCGTACTCAAGATGAGTGGGCAGAAGATCTAGGTGATGGAGTTGATTTCGAGGTAGAAGAGTTGCATGAGGATAAGCCGCGTCATCGCAGCAAGGGAATTTACTTGCTCCCGAATGCATTTACTACTGCGGCCTTGTTCTGTGGTTTCTTTGCCATTGTTAATGCAATGAATCACCAGTTTGAGATGGCTGCTATTGCTATCTTTGCTTCACTAGTGCTGGATGGCATGGACGGTCGTGTAGCCCGCATGACTAATACCCAAAGCGCCTTCGGTGAGCAGTATGACTCTTTGGCCGATATGGTGTCATTTGGCGTAGCCCCCGCTTTAGTTGCCTATGAGTGGGCCTTAAAAGATTTAGGTAAGTGGGGTTGGTTGGCTGCCTTTACTTACTGTGCGGGTGCAGCTTTGCGTCTAGCGCGTTTTAACGTGAACACTGGCGTCGTTGATAAGAAATTCTTCCAGGGTCTGCCAAGCCCTGCCGCTGGTTCTTTAATGGCGGGATTTATTTGGCTGGCGGATGACAACAAGATCCCTGTAAGGGATAGCGCTATTCCTTGGATTACCTTTTTCTTGGCGGTTTATGCCGGCCTCACTATGGTTTCCAACGCCCGCTTCTATAGCGGCAAAGCCTTGGATGTTCGCTACCGGGTGCCTTTCGGTGTAATGGTTTTGATGATCTTAACCTTCGTGCTGATCTCTTCAAATCCCCCTCTGACCCTGTTCGGCCTCTTCGTGGTGTACTCCATCTCTGGGTATGTTATTTGGGCCTGGGAGCGTCTCAGCGGGCGCCGTTTTAGCTAATTTGGAATATTTAGGTTATATTTAATCCATGTTCATGAATTTCTCACTTTCTAACTTGCTTCTACTAGCGCTAAGCCTACAGCTTGGGGCAGGTAAGGCCTGAGTTAATGAGATTAAAGTAATTCATTAGCCGCCAAATACCAGCCCCAGCTAATTGCTGGGGTTTTTTGTTTTTAAGATTCAATTGGTAAAGCATCACCTTGTAGTCAACAGTAAAAAATATAGTTATACCGAACCGGAGAGCAGTGATGAGCGACAAAGTAATCATTTTTGATACCACCTTACGTGATGGCGAACAATCGCCTGGTGCCTCAATGACTAAGGACGAGAAGGTTCGGATTGCCCGCCAATTGGAGCGCCTCAGGGTGGATGTGATCGAGGCTGGATTTGCTGCAAGCTCTGAGGGTGATTTCCAGGCGATCTCTGCGGTTGCTGCTGCCGTGAAGGACTCCATTGTTTGTTCACTTGCGCGCGCTAACGATAAAGACATTACGCGTGCTGCTGATGCTTTGAAGGCCGCTAATGCAAAACGTATTCATGCGTTCTTGGCAACTAGCCCATTACATATGGCGGTGAAGTTGCGCATGTCTCCAGAAGAGGTGTTGGAGCAGGCTAAACGCTCTATTCGTTTTGCCAGAAACTTGGCTGATGATGTTGAGTTCTCTGCTGAAGACGGCTATCGTTCTGAAATGGATTTCTTGTGCAGAGTAGTTGAGGGCGTTATTAATGAAGGCGCCACTACCATTAATATTCCCGATACCGTGGGTTATGCAACTCCAGAGTTATATGGCGAATTTATTAAAACTTTGCGCACCCGTGTACCTAACTCTGATAAAGCGGTCTGGTCCGTACATTGCCATAATGATTTAGGGATGGCCGTTGCCAACTCCTTGGCGGGCGTCAAGATTGGTGGAGCCCGTCAAATTGAGTGCACTATTAATGGCCTGGGTGAGCGTGCCGGAAATACGGCATTAGAAGAAATTGTGATGGCTTTGCGTACGCGTAAGGATTACTTCGACATGGTGTGCGGTATTGATGCCATTCAAATCGTTCCAGCTTCTAAGTTAGTTTCTCAGATCACGGGATTTGTAGTGCAGCCTAATAAGGCAGTCGTTGGCGCCAATGCTTTTGCACATACTTCAGGAATTCATCAAGATGGCATCCTGAAGAATCGCGATACCTATGAAATCATGCGCGCAGAAGATGTGGGTTGGGCTACGAATAAGATTGTCTTGGGTAAATTATCCGGACGCAATGCTTTCAAACAGCGCTTGCAAGAATTGGGTATTGCGATTGAGGCTGAAGCAGATCTGAATGAAGCCTTTGTTCGTTTTAAAGCTTTGGCTGATCAAAAGTCAGAAATTTTTGATGAAGACATTATTGCGATCATGTCAGATTCGGCTGCGGCTGAAGAGGGCGAGTTCTATAAATTTATTTCCTTGAGTCAGCATTCTGAAACTGGAGAGCGTCCAAAATCAAAAGTTACCTTCCGAGTTGGCGATAAAGAGGCTAGCTCTGAGGCTGAAGGTAATGGCCCGGTGGACGCCAGCTTAAATGCCATTGAAGAAATCGTGAAGAGTGGGGCGGAGCAGTTGCTCTATTCAGTCAATGCCATTACTTCTGGAACTCAATCGCAGGGTGAGGTTACT
Organism: Burkholderiaceae bacterium; assembly: GCA_947371415.1. GTDB lineage: Bacteria > Pseudomonadota > Gammaproteobacteria > Burkholderiales > Burkholderiaceae > Polynucleobacter. Next base: position 9,835 of record CANBPJ010000049.1, read on the forward strand.
GTGCGTCTTGCGAAGGGTGGTCGGATCGTCAATGGCGTTGGTACTGATCCAGACATCATTGCCGCATCAGCCAAGGCTTATTTGTCTGCACTGAACAAGTTGCATGATCCTAGCCAGGCTAAGCTCAATGCGCAGATGACGCCTTAAGAATTTCTCGGCGACATCTGCGGTATCTGCGTTATAAGTTTATTTATTGAGATCTGTGTTCTTGTAGTACTTGGTGCCTTTGCCGGTGATTTCAGCGGCAAGGCCAGAGTCTGTGAGTTGATACATCAACACACCAGGTGCTACCATTACTGCATCTTGGTAGGCATCCCCATTGTTTTCGTATTTGGCTGCAGCCGTAACTTGGCCTCCAAAAGTCCAGCCAGAATTAACGAAGTCATTCATAGCTGCTTGGGTTTGAAAAACAAAGATGTTTTGGAAAGACTTAATTCCTAGACCTAGACCGGCTTGAACTTCAGCCATATTCATGTAAGTTCGCTTAGCACCATCTTTGGCGATCACAACACCGCTGCCAGTGCCGCCACCAGCAATCAGAATTTTCATTCCAAAGCTGCTAAAGGTAGCGCAACCAGCAGATTTCTCAATTAACTCTTTTGCCTTGGGCTGAACTTGATAGAGTGCCTTGAGAGTGGCGTTGCTTGTTTTAAGAATATCTTCGCGTTGTTGTGTAACTGTCTTTTGCGGACCAAAAGGATTTGAAAATTGCGCATAGCTCAGTGCAGGAGCGAGGGCTAATAGACCATAAGCTAATGCGTGGATAAGCTTGGCTTGCATGAATGTTCTTTTGTCATGTTTTCGCAATTAATCAACTCCTTCTTTATACTCCAATCAGCCTCATTGCCCCCTTGATACCTACTATGCCCACACTTATTCGGTTCAGCTGTATTCTCCTCGCGCTCTCGTTGGCGGGGTGTGGCAGCTTGCAGCGCAAAGCAGCAGTGCCACCTCAGCAGATGGGGCAGGCTCAAATAGCAGGTCTTGCTGGGGTGCGCTATATGGTGGCTAGTCAATCTAGCGTAGACCAGATGGCTTCGGATATTCAGGCGGGTTTTAAGGTGAGAGATCAGCAGACATTAAATTCTGCAGCGAACTATCTATCGCTCTCTGGTGGTGGTGATGATGGTGCGTACGGTGCTGGCTTGCTAATCGGCTGGTCTGAGCGTGGCGATCGTCCACAATTTAATTTGGTAACTGGGATTAGCACTGGCGCATTGATTGCTCCTTTTGCCTATGTTGGAAAAGAATACGACCCTGTCTTACGTCAGGTCTACACACAATTAGGTCCTCAAGATATTTTTATTAAGCGTGGGTTGATCTCCGGCATTTTGAGTGATGGCCTATCCGATACAACGCCATTGTTTCAATTGATTTCTAAATATGTAGATCAGGACTTCTTGAAGAAGGTGGCAAGCGAGTACACGACCAAAAATCGTTGGCTGTTAATTGGTACCACCAATTTAGATGCTGGGGTACCCGTGGTCTGGAATATGGGCAAGATCGCTAGTATTGGCACGCCTGAGGCTCTCGATCTTTTTAGAAAGATCATGCTGGCCTCCGCCTCTATTCCCGGGGCATTTTCTCCGGTGATGTTTGATTTTGAGGTGATTGGACAAAACTTTCAAGAGATGCACGTGGATGGTGGTGCCATTGCTCAAGTATTTCTGTATCCCAGCGCTTTATCTCAGCGGGCCAAAGACTTGAACTTAAAGCTGCAAAAGCAGCGTAATGCTTACATTATTCGAAATGCCCGTTTGGACCCTGAGTGGCGTGAGACGGAGCGGGGCACCCTCAGCATCATTCAGAGAGCGATCTCTAGCATGATTCAGACTCAAGGTATTGGGGATCTGTACCGCATTTATCACACCACCCAGCTTGATGGAGTCAGTTTCAACTTGGCTTTTATTGGACCAGACTTCAAATTTCCGCACCAGACTGAGTTTGACACTGCCTATATGCAAGCTCTTTTTGATTACGGCTACAAACAGGGTCTTGGCGGTAAGGAATGGCAAAAATATCCTCCTGGCTATAAGCGGGGCTTCGATGAGAATTTGCCTAAAAAATAGGCAATTATTGAAAGAATCAAATAATTGCCATAAAAAACAAAGGCTTGTGTAAATTTCTCCAAAAACCCCTTATCCAGGGTGCATGGCCCTACAGTAGGGGATTTAAGGCGAATCTGCTACAATTCGAGTGCTTTGATTTTTAAAGCTTTTTTGTTTTATTCGATTAATAAGTGCACGACACGAATTGGGTGAAAGCTCAGGTGTTCGCAAGTAAGGAGTATGAAAATGGCAGTTGCTGATATTAA
>CANBPJ010000050.1 GCA_947371415.1 Burkholderiaceae bacterium
GCACCAGCCGCATTAAACAAAATACCTCTTTTAGAAGTGTGGGGGTCAATAAACTGCTTACCCCCGCCTTTGAAATACACCGGTGCGATATCGCCTTGCGAATACCAAAGCCGCTCGATACAGTTGGCCTGTAAGGGCCGGTCATTGCAACCACTTTTGACTACCCAACCCTCATCCCAGAGATTGTCAGTCAGCGGAGCGATACGAACAGGCATTCCGAGTGTGAATGCCTGTGCCCGCGCAAACTGAGCATGAGTAATAAAACGTCTGGCAATGATGTCGATTTCTCGGGCGGCCAAGTGTTCATGCAATCGCGGTAGCGTCATCACTGCCATGATGGCGATGATGAGCACCACAGCCATTAACTCAAGCAAGCTACTACCTCGCTCCTGGCTATTCAAAGTTCTGCCGCCAATTTAAGCGAGTGACTGCATTGGTTTTTACATCGAGATGCACCAATATTTCCAATACAGGTTTTTCTTTACTCGAGATCAGCCAACGATTTTTTCCTGCAGACTGAATATGGCAAGTAGGATTTTCTAGAACAGCAATACTGGAGAGATGGCGTTCACATTCAAACAAGGATTTTTCAGCTGCAATAAATTGTTTTTGTGACTCTACGTAACTATTAGCAGCGATCATCTCCAACGCAGCAAGGCGCTCTAAGTGAGATACCAAGGATGACAGTAGGAATAGGAGTGATAACACCCAGGCAATAATCACAGGAGATTACGTGTTGCAAAGGTGCGCTCAAACTCCTGATGAATTAAGGCACCATCGGTCATCTCAAGCTTTATCTTAAAGGCTCTGCCAGATCGACCCTCTAATTCTGTAATGGCAAGAAGATGTACCCCATTCATTAAAGTAGTGTTTTGTAAGCGGCCATGTCGGTCAAGGGATTGGCAAATTAAGGATCCACCATTCACACGCATGCCTTTGGGTGCGGATGCTTGTCGGTCTACCAAAAATCCTTGATGTGCAAATGCATTTTTAGTCCGCTCTTTTGACAAGGTATTGCCAATGCAATCAAAGTCCACGCCATTGGAAAGTTCATGTTTCACCATGAGTGAATCCGAACCGCGATACCCATTGCTCTTTTGGATACTGATGAAGTCACTTTCAGATTGAGGCGGTATTTTTCCTTCCGAAAAAGACTGCGCATTACGATATCCCGCCATACGGATCGATCTCCCTATTAACTCCAAAGCACGATCAGCCTCAAGGGAAAGTGATTGAGTTTTCTCAAGCGCGATCTGTTTGACTAACAGCTCCCCGCTATTTTTTATCAATGGCGCCACCAGGATGAGAGATATGGCGAGGCCGACGAGACACTCTAGAAGGCTCATTTTTTAGTCCTCTTGCATGATTGATTTCACGGTTGACTTGGCTGGCAGCCAATACAGTGAGCTCGTATTGATCCACCTCTTTTTTCATTTGCACCCTCTGGTCTTGAGATCTCCCTAAACGCAGGACCATCTGCTGGTAGGCTGTTCCTAGAGTCATCCAACTGCCGGCTATCAGACTCATCGCCACCAATACCTCAATCAAAATAAATCCGCTAGCGCCGAGATCTACCTGAGCCAGTTTTTCGGATTTGTGAATACATTGGGGCATAGGGCATTTTCGCTAGCTCAAAAAGAGAAATACATGCCTTTGATGGGCGCCCAGCGTCAGAAAGGCTGGATATTGGCTAAATATCGAGAGGGGATCTGGGCTTACAGCCTGAAAACCCCTCCTCAGCTTAAAATAGAGGGCTATGCAAAATACCCTCGCCCCTACAGAAGAAATCGTTGCCGAGCTCAAAGCCGGCAAGATGGTCATTCTGGTCGATGAAGAAGATCGCGAGAACGAAGGCGACCTAGTGCTCGCAGCAGACCATGTCACTGCCGAAGCAGTCAATTTCATGGCCAAGCATGGTCGCGGCCTCATTTGCCTCACCTTGACTCGTGAGCGTTGCCAACAAATCAATCTCCCTTTAATGGTGAGAGATAACGGCACCTCGATGGGTACGAACTTCACAGTGTCCATTGAAGCAGCCAGCGGTGTCACCACTGGGATCTCAGCGGCAGATCGCGCACATACAATCAAAACTGCAGTAGCCAAGCAAGCTAAGCCGAATGACTTAGTTCAGCCTGGACACATTTTCCCGCTCATGGCACAACCTGGTGGCGTATTGATTCGCTCGGGCCATACCGAAGCAGGCTGTGATTTAGCCGCAATGGCTGGTTGCTCACCAACCGCCGTCATTTGTGAAATCATGAAAGATGATGGCAGCATGGCACGCCTTCCAGATCTCTTGGAGTTTGCTAAAGAACATCAATTAAAGATTGGCAGCATTGCTGATCTCATCCAATATCGCAGCCAACATGAAAGCATTGTGGTTCGCGAAGGTGAGCGTGAGTTCAATACTCCCTGGGGTAAGTTCCAGGGAGTGATTTATCGTGACACACCCAGCTCATGTATCCATCTTGCCTTGATTCATGGCAAGCCCTCTGAATCAGAGGAGACTCTCGTTCGTGTCCACGAACCTGTGACGGTCTTGGATTTCTTGGATGCTCAGGTCAGTACCCACTCTTGGCCTCTGGCTCAGGCACTTCAAAAGCTTGCAGCTGCTCCAGCGGGCGTTGCAGTACTCCTCAACGCCTCTGGCATTGCAGCTCCCAATGACACTGATTGGCTTGCACAGTTTCATAAACTGAATGGCACATATACAGAAGAGGCACAAAAGCCCTTGGCTCGCAAAACAGATTTCCGCAGCTACGGCATCGGCGCACAAATTCTTAAAGATATTGGCGTTGGCAAAATGCGCTTACTTGCTAACCCTAGCCCTGTACCAAGCCTTTCCGGATACAAGCTTGAAGTAACCGGCTATACCCCATTCGAATCCCCATAATCCGCATTCAAAGATCATCATGAACACATCGAATAATGAACAAGCTGTTGGCGTATTAGCAGCTGATTTAAATGGCCAAGATCTGCGCATCGGAATCGTGCAGGCGCGCTTTAATGAAGAGCACTGTGTTGCTTTAACCACCGCTTGTATCGAGGAGCTCATTAAACTGGGCGTATCTCAAGCTGACATCAAGTTAGTGACTGTACCGGGCGCACTGGAAATCCCATTTGCACTCCAAAAACTAGTTGAGACTGGTGAATTTGATGGCTTGGTGGCATTAGGGGCGGTGATTCGTGGTGAAACATATCACTTTGAACTTGTTTCCAATGAGTCTGCTTCTGGCATCAGCCGCATCTCCATCGACTCAGGCCTACCCATTGCCAATGGCGTATTAACCTGTGAGACTGATGAGCAAGCGCAAGTGCGCGTTCAAGTCAAAGGCACCGACTGCGCTAAAGCCGTTGTTGAAATGGCTAACCTTGCTCTAGCACTCACCCCTGATATTGATTTTGAAATCCACCCTAACGAAGAGCAATGATTGATATGACCAATACCCCTATCAATTCCCAAGCGCCAGTAGCTAGCGCCCCTAAGCGCTCCCTAACACCGCGTCGTCGTGCCCGCGAATACGCCTTGCAGGGCGTGTATCAAAGCCTCGTGATGCGACGTGCTGGCAGCTTGCCCAATGCCGCAGCCATTGCCAAACAACTCGCTGAAGATCCTGGCTTTCGTCGCTGCAAATTAGAACTGTTTCAAGGAATCTTTAATGGCACCCTAGAGCACGCCGATGAATTAGAAGGCTTAATTACGCCCGCTCTGGATCGCCCGATTAATGAACTCTCCCCAGTGGAGCATGCAGCTCTGTTGATTGGCACCTATGAATTAGCGATTGATTTAGCCGTCCCTTACAAAGTGGCCATCAACGAAGCGGTAGAGCTTGCTAAAACCTTTGGTGGTACCGATGGTCATAAGTACGTTAATGGCGTCTTAGATCTACTGGCTCAAAAATTGCGCAGTATTGAAATTCAGGCTGGCTAATTAGGTAAAGCTAGCTAGATCAGCAGAACCCCTGCGCTCCTCGGAGTCCAGGGGTTTTTTATTGACCTTTACCCTACTAGCAAAATGAAGTTAGCGGGATAAAATGATTTCACCTATTTAGCCAGAGCAATTTCGGAGAGCCGCGATGCAAAAAATTGATATTCGGAAGTTACTGAAAGATCCTAGCCTCTTTAAAGAAGAGGCTTTTATTAACGGGTCATGGGTAACAAATCTCTCGGGCAAAACCTTTGCAGTCACTAACCCTGCCAGCAATGAACTCATTGCCAATGTGAGCAACTTAGGCCCCGAAGAGGCTGAGCTCGCAATCACTGCAGCCGCACACGCTTTTCAAAGTTGGAAAAATAAAACAGGTAAAGAGCGCGCTAACATCATGCGCAAGTGGTTTGAGCTGATTATTCAAAACACGCAAGACCTAGCTACGCTGATGACCTTAGAGCAAGGTAAGCCCTTACTCGAATCCACTGGGGAAGTCGCTTACGGCGCCTCATTTGTTGAATGGTTTGCGGAAGAGGCAAAACGTGTTGCAGGATCTATACCAAGCACTACTTGGAGCGATAAACGTCTCATTGTGATGAAGCAGCCGATCGGTGTATGCGTTGCCATTACGCCCTGGAACTTTCCTATTGCCATGATTACTCGCAAGATTGCTCCTGCCATGGCAGCAGGTTGCACTATTGTGATTAAGCCAGCAGAACTAACGCCCTTATCTGCACTTGCTTTAGCTGAATTAGCACAGCGCGCCGGTATACCTGCTGGCGTAATGAATATTCTGACGGCGGATGCGGATCAATCCATAGCAATCGGCAAAACCTTGTGTGAATCACCTGTTGTGCGTCACCTATCCTTTACCGGCTCCACTGAAGTGGGTCGTATCTTAATGGCGCAGTGCGCTCCCACTGTAAAAAAATTAGCGCTCGAGCTCGGGGGGCATGCCCCCTTTATCGTATTTGAAGATGCTGATATCAATGCAGCTGTAAGCGGCGCAATGGCATCTAAATATCGTAACTCCGGTCAAACTTGTGTTTGCGCTAACCGCTTCTATGTACACAAAAAAGTCCATGATGAATTTGTAGAAAAATTTGCCAAAGCGATTCAGGTGATTAAGCCTGGCAATGGCATGGAAGCTGGAGTTACTCAGGGGCCACTGATTGAGTTGGCTGCACTAGAGAAAGTAGAAAGACATGTAGCTGATGCGCTCGGCAAGGGAGCTACATTGGTAGCGGGCGGCAAGCGCTCTGCGCTAGGAGGCACATTTTATGAGCCCACTATTTTGTCCAATGTCACCAATGACATGCTTATCACCTACGAGGAAACCTTTGGCCCAGTAGCCCCCATCATCCCCTTTGAAACAGATGAAGAAGCAATCCGACTGGCCAACAATAGCCAATATGGCCTGGCTTCTTATTTCTATAGCAGAGATATTGGTCGTATCTGGAAAGCCGCTGAAGCCCTTGAGTACGGCATTGTTGGTGTGAATTCTGGAATCATCTCCAACGAGGTAGGACCTTTTGGTGGCGTCAAGCAATCCGGCCTTGGACGAGAAGGTAGCGCCTACGGAATGGATGAGTATCTCGAACTGAAATATGTTTGCCTAGGCCTTTAAAGCTCTCACCCCTAAAACAATAAAGCCACTCTTGAGTGGCTTTATTTTCTCCATCCGATTTCAATCTCGCCTTACTTTTTCTTGTAAACCAAATCCCAAACTCCGTGACCCAACTTAAGACCACGATTCTCGAACTTAGTAATGGGTCGATAAGTAGGCCTGTCAACATACCCCGCGTGCTTTGACTGCAGTTGCTCAAGAGTGGGTTTGAATTCTTTAAAGGATTCCTTAGCAAGATCGATCTCGCTTGCCACATCCGCCGTAGAAAAAGTTTCTATCTGCACTGGCTCTACAGAGGTATTGATGAGTGATGGCTCAGCATTTAAGACTAAGAGCATTTGCTCAGCATAGTTATGCCAATCGGTAGCGAGATGCAAATAGGCTCCGGGCTTTAAGCGAGAAACCAACAACTTTACAAACTCTGCTTGAATCAGTCGGCGTTTGTGGTGACGCTTCTTGTGCCAAGGATCAGCGAAGTAAATATGAATGCCATCCAAAGAATTGGGGGCAAGCATTTTTTCCAAAACCTCAACAGCATCATGCCGAATCAAACGTAAATTGGTGAGATTGCTTTCACCGATGAGCTTGAGTAAGGCGCCTACGCCAGGTGGATGCACCTCAATTGCCAAGAAATCATCTTCGGATCGCAAGGCGGCAATTTTGGCAGTAGTCTCACCCATGCCAAAGCCAATCTCTAGAATCTTCGCTTTTGAAGAGCCACTAAATGCCTCTTGCAAGTCCAACTCTTTTTCCTGAAACGGAATTAAGAACTGGGGGCCCAGTTCATCCATTGCACGCTGTTGTCCAGCGGTTGTTCTGCCTGCCCTTAAAACAAAAGAGCGAATACGGTCAAAATGTTTCTCTGATTTTTCTAAGGGCAACTTAAGCAACCACTTTCTTAAAGTAAGCAATCGTCTCTTTGAGACCATCTTCTAGATTAATCTTCGGCTCCCAGTCAAGCTTCGCTTTAGCCAGCTCAATGTTGGGTTGACGTTGCTTTGGGTCATCCGATGGCAATGGCTGGTGAATAATCTTGGATTTACTGCCCGAGAGCTTCAAAATGGTTTCGGCCAACTGGAGCATGGTGAACTCACCCGGGTTGCCAATGTTGACTGGGCCAGTAAAGCCATCTTCGGAGTTCATCATCTTGACCATTGCATCAATGAGGTCATCCACATAGCAAAAGCTTCTGGTTTGCTGACCATCACCATAAATAGTGATGTCTTTACCCTGCAGGGCCTGAACAATAAAGTTACTCACGACCCGACCATCGTTGGGGTGCATGCGCGGTCCATAGGTATTAAAGATACGAACCACTTTGATGTCTAAATTGTGTTGACGGTGGTAGTCAAAAAAGAGGGTTTCTGCACAACGCTTACCTTCGTCATAGCAAGAGCGAATGCCTATCGGGTTCACCTTGCCCCAATATGCTTCTGGCTGAGGATGGACTTCAGGGTCACCATACACTTCGCTAGTCGAAGCTTGCAAAATACGGGCTCTAGTTCTTTTAGCAAGACCCAGCATGTTAATTGCACCATGCACGCTAGTCTTCGTTGTTTGCACGGGATCATACTGATAGTGCACCGGAGAGGCTGGACAGGCTAAGTTGTAAATTTGATTGGTTTCTACATAGAGTGGAAAGGTCACATCGTGACGCATCACTTCTAAATGAGGGTTGCTCAATAAGTGGGCCAGGTTCTGCTTAGAGCCTGTAAAGAAGTTATCGACTACCAAAACCTCATTACCCTCTTTGAGAAGTTTTTCAGTGAGATGCGATCCTAGAAAGCCAGCGCCACCGGTGATGAGGATTTTGTTCATATCAACGTATCTATCAATTAGTTATTTAGGAAAAGGTGTATTCCATCCAGCAGAACGATAAGCATAAACCACCTCGCCCAAGACGATAGAGAGCGAAGTCATAAATGAGATCAGGCCGAGCACAAAGGTCAAAATGACATAGGTGCCCTGTAAGGAGCGTACTGCACCAGCTTGAAAGAAAAAGAGTTCCAACACTGTCAGAGAGATAAATACTCCGCTCAATACGTCAAAGAAGATTGCAGCAGTACATAGTCGACCTCGAACTTTTGCCTCATTCGCCTCCTTCATCATATGAATCAGGATTGCTTGATCCTGAATTCCGCCCTCTTGAATTCGATGTTGAATAGCGCGCATACGATCCACTGACCGAGCCAGTCGCGACGAAATAGCATTAATGAGAGTTGCTACTGCAGTCAATAAAAACACCGGGGCAAGCGCCAGTTGAATATTGTTCGTAATTGCATCTATTGATACATCCATAGGAATTCCAATCAATCTTTATTGATGTTTGAAAGAGATCTCAATGAGACCAAGCAACTAAACCACTATATGCACTTATCAAAACTAACAGACCAAAGACAATGCGATACCAAGCAAAGGGAATGAAGTTATGCCCAGCGACATAATGAATTAACCAGCGTACGCAAATAAATGCCGAAATGAATGCTGAAATAAATCCGACCACAATCGCCCAAGTAAAGTCGCCAGATAAGGACACGGGATTTTTCCAAAGCTTAAGCAATTCATAGGCGGTAGCACCACCAATCACGGGAATGGCCAGGAAGAATGAGAACTCGGTTGCTACGGCACGTGGAAGACCAAAGAGCATGCCACCAATAATGGTTGCCCCCGAACGTGATGTCCCGGGGATCAACGCAGCGCACTGCGCCAACCCCACTTTGAGAGCATCCAAGGTGGTGAGGTCATCTACCGATTGAATATAGGACTTACCACCTGGCTGATTTAATTTACCTTGACGACGCTCAGCCCAGAAAATAATCAATGCGCCCACGATGAAGGCGCTTGCCACAGGAACCGGAGAAAATAAGACTGCCTTAATATATTTACCAAAGACAAACGCTAAGCCCATTGCAGGAATAGAAGCAATCAATAAATTGACCACAAAACGACGTGAGATAGGGCTTGTCTTCAGAGTGGATGTAACCTTCCAGAGCTTCTCCCGGAACTCCCAGCAGACCGCCAAAATAGCTCCGAACTGAATAATGACCTCGAAGGCCTTACCTCGCTCATCATTAAAGTCGAGCAAATCACCCACCAAAATAAGATGCCCCGTACTGGAGATGGGCAAAAACTCCGTTAAGCCCTCCACCACCCCCAGTATTAAAGCCTTGCTTAGCAAAATAAGATCCATAGCCGTAATTTTATAGATAGATGCAGCAGGTCTTGGGATTTGGCAAAATGATGGCCAATTAAGGCGTTTTACTGAAATAAGCCTTAAACTTCAGGGCACATTAAAAAGTAACCGAATCAGATGACCCAACCCCGTTTTCGCCTCTCGCAACTCAGTACCCTTGGTTTGGTCTTGGGGCAGGCGCTCGGGCTTAGCATGGCCTCAACCGACACCTTTGCGCAAAGTGCCAATGGGGCTAAGCCCTCATTACCAACCCCAATGAGTGCTCAGTCCCTCATTGGGCTAGATGTGCCTCCACAAATGGTAATCGCCCCAAAGCAGGCTATACCCACAAATGGTGCGCCCTCAAACCTCAATGGAAACAGTGCGACAAATGCCGGTCAAGCCTCTGATCTCATTCGACTCTACCAAGAGGCAGCTTTTAGCGACCCCGTCTTAAACGCTGCCCGCTTTAACTACCAAGCAAGCAAAGAGCTCTATTGGCAAGGTCTCTCCTTCTTACTTCCACAGGCTACAGCCGTACCTGGCGGCACCCGCTACTATCAACACACTGCAGGCAACCAGCCAGCAAGCGCCTATTCTGGATCACGGGTATACGACCAAAAAACCTATACCGTTACCCTGACACAACCCGTTTTCAACATAGCCGCCCTAGAAGCATTCAAGCAAGGCGACTTGAATACCAAGATTGCAGATATGCGCTTTTACTTGGCGCAACAAGATCTCATCATCCGAGTCTCCCAAGCTTACTTTGACGCGCTAACGAGTCAGGATAATGTTGAGCTATATCGGAATAAAAAAGGTTTAATTAAGCAGCAGTTAGACATTGCCCAGGCTAAATTTGATGCTGGCCTAGCAACGATTGTCGATGTCAACACAGCTCAAGCCGCTTTGGATCTTGCCAGCTCCCAAGAAATTACCGCTCAAGCAGACCTCATCGTCAAACGTGGCATTTTGGAGCAGTTAGTTGGTCGCCCAGTCGGCCCATTAAAGCCGCTCACCAAAGAAGCTAAGATTGATGGCGTCCTCAAAGACCCGCGCTCCAAAAATAAAGATGGCAACGGCATTCCGATTGCGGATAGCGTGAATCCCCAGTTGCCAAAAGGCCAGACTTTGGATGATTGGATTCTTCAAGCGGAAACGGCGAACTTTAATGTTTTGGCAGGCCAACTCTCGGTGAATTTAGCCGAGAGCACTTACAAGGCTTCCCAAGCATTGAACTACCCTTCAGTAAATTTTGTAGGCACGGCGGGCTACAACACCTCTAATGGAACGGCTAATAGCTTAACGCCTTCACAGACGAATATTTACAACAACACCATTGCATTGCAGATGACCATCCCATTGGTGTCCGGTGGGTTTAATAGCTCTGTCATTCGTCAAAATGCCGCTTTGCTAGATGCCGCTAAAGCGAATTACGATAATGCTCGTCGTACCGCAGCTCAAAATACACGTACCGCCTTTACTGGGTTCTATGGTGGTCTGGCCAGTGTGAAGGCCTATGAGGCTGCAGAGCGCTCATCCACTTCAGCGCTCGAATCTAGCAAGCTGGGATTCCAAGTGGGAACATTGATCAATATTGATGTGTTGATTGCATTGGATACGGTGATTACCACTCGCTCACAATTGCAGCAAGCGCGTTACAGCACCATCCTGAACGCCATTAAATTAAAAGCCCATACCGCTTCGTTATCAGATGAAGATCTGATTTCAATCAACACTTTGCTGCGCTAAGAACTTAAAAACTTAAGTTTGTTGCAGAAGTATTAAAGCGCTAGCAACAACCTCTTGAGCGCTTGGTGGATTTTGCATATCACCCACATTGCAAATTCGATCAGACCAGTAACCCTCAGTCTTCCAGCGGGGAGAATCGCAATAGATTTCCACGGTAGGCTTATCAAGCACTGCTGCAAGATGAGTAAGGCCAGTATCTACCCCAACTGTTAAGGCAGCACCAGCAATCACTGAGAAAGCCTCTTCGATAGAAAAGGCTGGCGGCACAAAGGCATCTGGAATCTGCGCGGCTAGTAATTCACTGATTACCTTCTCAGCAGCATTTCCCCAAGGAAAAACGACTTGATAGCCACGGGCAGATAATTCTTTGCCCAAGGCAATCCAATGGCTATCTGGCCAACGCTTAGCCTCTCTGGCGGTCGAATGAAAGCACAAGACGTAAGGAGAGTTCAGGCCTATTACAGCGCTCTTTGGAATGCTTTCAATCAATTCTTTAGGGTAAAACTGTGGTGCACTTATCCGCTCCAGTAAAGGCCAATCCAATGCTGAACACATAACCCAACGCGAACGATCAACTGCGTGACATTGAGTGGGCACTTGAACTGACTGGCTATAGAACGATCTTGCCAAGGGCTCATATCCTGAAAACTCTGTGGCATTTGCAAGACCTGCAATCACCGCATCTGAATTCTTGTGAGCTAAAGAACACACAATGGCAGACTTTAATAAACCCTGAGTCTCGATCAAGACATCATAAGCAGTCGATTGAAGCGTCTTGCGAAAGGCAAAAAACTCTTTCCAAGTCGATAGCTTGAAGAGACTTTTTTTCCAGCGGCGCAAACCCAATGGAATGATGTGATCAATCCCTCGAACACCGTCTCGGGACAACAGGGGGGTGAGTAGATGAACATAGGCCTCTTCCACTACCCAATCAATTTGAGCGTCTGGTAAGCGTGCACGCAAATCCCACACAATCGGCAAGTTATGCAATACATCCCCAAGAGAGGATAGTTTTACCAACAGGATTTTGGGGGAAGCGCTCATGCGAGCATTATCTTATCTTTTGAAAATACGCCCAAATTTAATTAAAACTTCGGGGCGGCATCCCACGATAAGCCAGCAGAATCTTTGGCATTCATATTGGGA
>CANBPJ010000051.1 GCA_947371415.1 Burkholderiaceae bacterium
CGGCGGCATTCGCTTTAGTTTCTGCGGGGGTCGCTGCCTTTGGAGGCTCCGTCTTTTTAGGCTTCTCTTTTTCCTTCTCCTTGGGTGGAGTTGGCTTAGTGGGAGTAACTGGCTTTGGCGCTTCTTTCACTACTTCTTTTTTGGGAGGCTCTTTCTCAAGCTTCTTTTTCTTAATCGCGATGTCAGCCGCTTCTTCTTTCATTTCTGTTTTGAGCTCTGGCACGACAGGCGTTTCCACTTGCTGACTGGCATCCCACAGCTCAACTTCAACACCAGCAGGGGTGGAATTATTCCAGCTAATGCCAATCATCAGAAAGGCAAGTAAACCTAAATGCGCAGCAAGCGAGAAACTAAAAGCACGCTTGGTGCTTTCTTCTTTAGTGAGGCGACCTCGAGAAAAGGACGAATGAAAAGTTTGCGCGCTATTCATGAATGAAGGACCAAGAGTCTTACTGACTCTTTACGGCAAGGCCGACACGCTTTACACCGTTTTCTTTTAACTTGGACATCACTTCCATCACGACTTCATACTTAATGGATTTATCCGCGGCAAGAACAACGGGTTGCTCAGCCGATTTTTCCGCTTGCGATCTTGCAAATGCGCCGAGCTCAAATTTATTGAGTGTTTGCACAGGATCGCCATCTTTGCGAACGATGACATTCTCATTAGCATCAATCGTCAAAAACACAGGCGGCAGGGATTGCACTTTTGCACCGCCGACAGTTGGCAAATTAACGACGCCGGGATTAACCATGGGCGCGGTCACCATGAAGATGACTAGCAAGACCAGCATTACGTCGATGTAAGGCACTACATTGATGTCAGCCATTGCCCGACGCTTGGAGGACTTTCTAAGAGATCCGGCCATGCTTATTTGCCTGATGCTTGACGTTGCAAGATATTGGTGAACTCTTCAATAAAGGTTTCAAAGCGAATCGCCAGGCGATCAACATCAGTGGCAGCACGGTTATAGGCAACCACTGCTGGAATGGCGGCAAACAGGCCGATAGCTGTGGCGATCAAGGCCTCAGCAATACCAGGGGCAACGGCAGACAGGGTGGCATTCTGGACATTGGCTAAGCCGCGGAAGGAGTGCATGATGCCCCAAACGGTTCCGAAAAGGCCAATGTAAGGAGATACGGAGCCAACCGATGCCAAGAATGGCAAATTCGCTTCTAGCATGTCCATCTCACGCTGGTAGGTGGCCTTCATCGCGCGACGGGCGGCATCAATTTCACGAACTTTCATGAACTCTTGCATACCCGCTTCAAAGATATGCTCTAAAACCGCATCACTACGCGTATTACGCTGAGCTGCCTCTAAAAGGGTGTTGAGATCCCCGCCCGACCAAAAGTCCCGCTCAAAACGCTCGGTATCGCGTCTAACACCCCTCAGAATGGCTGTTTTCTTAAAAATGATGGTCCAAGAAGCTACCGACATGCCCATTAATAACAACATTACTAACTGGACTAATAGGCTGGCATTCAGGACTAGGGAGAGGAATGAGAGGTCTTGTGTGGGGTTCATGGGGGATTTTGTATGATGTAGGTTGTGATTTTACTTAAGCAATCCAACTTCATCAGGATTATTACCATGTTTGACCGTCAAAACACCTTAGCCAAAACCGACCCAGAATTGTGGGCAGCGATTCAGAATGAGAATCAGCGTCAAGAAGACCATATTGAACTCATTGCTTCCGAGAACTACACCTCCCCAGCAGTCATGCAGGCGCAAGGCTCTCAATTAACCAATAAGTACGCTGAAGGCTATCCAGGTAAGCGTTATTACGGTGGCTGTGAGTTTGTGGACGTAGCTGAGCAGCTGGCGCTTGATCGCGTGAAGGCCTTGTTTGGTGCTGAGGCGGCGAACGTGCAGCCCCATTGCGGCGCGTCTGCTAACCAAGCAGTCTTCTTGGCTTTCTTAAAGCCGGGCGATACCTTTATGGGCATGAGCTTGGCTGAAGGCGGTCACTTGACCCATGGCATGGCTTTAAACATGAGCGGCAAGTGGTTTAACCCAATCGCTTATGGCTTAGATAAGAACGAAGAGATTGATTATGAGCAAATGGAGCGTTTGGCTCGTGAGCACAAGCCGAAGTTGATTATTGCTGGCGCCTCTGCTTATTCCAGAAAGATTGATTTCGAGCGCATCGGTAAATTGGCCAAAGAAGTGGGCGCGATTTTCATGGTGGATATGGCTCACTATGCAGGCTTAGTAGCTGCTGGCGTATACCCAAATCCAGTGCCCCATGCTGACATCGTTACCTCAACCACTCACAAGAGCTTGCGTGGCCCCCGTGGCGGCATCATCTTGATGAAGGCTGAGCATGAGAAGGCGATTAATTCTGCGGTATTCCCAGGCTTACAAGGCGGTCCTTTGATGCATGTGATCGCTGGTAAAGCAGCAGCATTTAAAGAAGCTCAAGAGCCTGGCTTTATTGATTACCAAAAACAAGTGGTTGCTAATGCCAAAGCTTTGGCCGAGACACTCATTGCTCGTGGCCTGCGAATTGTTTCTGGTGGTACAGACTCTCACGTGATGTTAGTGGACCTACGCGCCAAGAAGATGACTGGTAAAGAAGCTGAACGCGTGTTGGGCGAAGCGCACATTACTTGCAATAAGAACGGTATCCCGAACGATCCAGAAAAACCGATGGTAACTAGCGGTATTCGCTTGGGTTCACCAGCAATGACGACTCGTGGGTTCAAAGAGGCAGAAGCACGTCAGGTGGGTAATTTCATTGCGGATGTTTTGGACAATCCAAATGATGCTGACAATATTGCCAAGGTTCGCGCTCAAGTATCCGAGTTAACTAAGCGTTTCCCAGTTTACGGTTAAGCGTTAAAACGACCCTAACTCAGAGCTAAAGAAAGTATTCATTGCGCTGCCCCTTTTGCCATAACGACGATACCCAGGTACTGGATACCAGGGTATCGGACGAGGGCGATACCATTCGTCGCCGTCGCCGTTGTGCAAAGTGTGACAAACGATTTACTACCTATGAACGGGTAGAGCTGGTGTTACCAGCAATTGTGAAGAAAAACGGCAGTCGCGTTGATTACAGTCACGACAAGTTAGCCAGTTCAATCAAACTCGCCTTACGCAAGCGCCCAGTATCTTCTGACTCTGTAGATGAATCCATCGCTCGTATTGAAGAAAAACTTCTGAGTCTTGGTGAAAAAGAAATTCCTAGTGAGCGCGTAGGTGAGCTCGTGATGCGTGAACTCAAGCGCTTGGATAAAGTGGCTTACATTCGATTTGCTTCAGTCTATCGAAGCTTTGCCGATATTGAATCTTTTGAGAGTGCACTCAAAGAGCTAAAGTAGGCAAAGTCAAAAAAAGCTCTTGAATCAGCGCTTTAGTGCTGGAATCTCTTTTCTTGATCAGCGCACATCATTTGGATTACGCCATCAATATCGGTTGGCTTTTTCCAGCCAAGAGTTTTGATTGCTCTTTCAGGATTGCCCACGCTAGAAACGATTTCATTAGGGCGGAAGAAGCTAGGTTCGATTTCAACATACTTCTGCCAATCTAAATCAAAGTACTCAAAAGATTTGGCAACAAAATATTTAAGAGATTCTTTTCTGCCAGTTGCAATGACGAAATCATCTGGTTGATCGAGTTGCATCATGAGCCACATCGCTTCTACATACTCTGGAGCCCAGCCCCAGTCACGTGAAATGTCTAAATTACCAAGTTGCAATTTATTTAACTTCCCCGCCTTGATCTTAGCTGCGCCAGCAATAATTTTTTGAGTGACAAAGCGCTCGGGACGTAATGGGGATTCATGGTTAAACAGAATGCCAGTGCAGGCATATAAACCATAAGATTCGCGATAGCTATTGATTAACCATTTGGCAGTAGATTTAGCTACCGCATAAGGGCTACGTGGAGCAAATGGCGTTTGTTCGTTAGCAGGAGTATCGCCAGTATCGCCAAAACATTCGCTTGAGCCTGCGTTATAAAAACGTACTGGTTTATTGAGGAGGCGAATGACTTCCAGAATATTCAAGGTCCCAATCGCAATACTCTCAATTGCTTCTACTGGCTGGTCAAAAGACAGGCCAACAGAGGTTTGGCCGGCCAGGTTGTAGATCTCATCAGGACTAAAAACTTGTATTGCATTGAAAACACTGCGAAAGTCATTGATGGAGACTGAGATTAGTTTCACTTTATCGCGAATACCCAGTGCATTGAGATTGCCAAATGAAGAAGCCATCACATCACGCGATGACCCTGTGACTTCATAACCTTTCGCTAACAAGTGTTTAGCGAGGTAAGCACCATCTTGACCTGTGATGCCAATAATTAATGCTTTTTTAGACACTGATTTACTGGATGGCTGCAAAGATTGAGGCAGTAATGGCATCAACGCTACCAGTGCCACTGACCTTGCGATAGGCGGGAGCCTTCACCTTGTCGGCAGTATTGCTTTGAGTTGCCCAAGTAGAGTAGTACTCAACTAATGGACGAGTCTGATCGTTGTATACCTGCAAACGCTTACGAACCGTCTCTTCTTTATCGTCATCACGCTGAATCAAGGTTTCACCAGTGACATCATCTTTGCCCTCCACTTTGGGTGGGTTGAAGGTGACGTGATAAGTACGACCAGAGGCCGGATGAACACGACGACCACTCATGCGGTCGATGATGGCATCAAACGGTACATCGATTTCTAGAACGTAATCAATTGGTACGCCCGCATCTTTCATGGCTTGTGCTTGGGGAATGGTTCTAGGGAAGCCATCAAACAAGTAACCTTTGCTGCAGTCGGGCTGAGTTAAGCGATCTTTTACTAGGCCAATGATGATGTCGTCGGAAACAAGGCCGCCGGCATCCATAATCTTTTTGGCGGCAATGCCAAGTTCAGTTCCTGCTTTTACGGCGGCGCGCAACATGTCGCCTGTCGAGATTTGTGGAATGGCAAATTTTTCGCAAATGAACTGAGCTTGTGTTCCTTTGCCAGCACCTGGTGCACCGAGCAGAATTAACCGCATTGTTTTCCCCTTAGAAGACCTACATTGTCCCGTATTTTTTCGGGTTCATTTGTAACTAATTCCTAGGATTATCCCCGAGAACCTTTCAGGGTTAGGATTCCGGCTTATCTGGCTAGGATCTGGCGGACTCGCTCAAGGTCTTCGGCCGTGTCTACGCCTGCTGGTGGGGCTTCGCTGGCGGTGTGGACGGCAATGCGGTAGCCATTCCAGAGGGCTCTGAGCTGCTCAAGTGCCTCCGCCTGCTCTGGTGGGGCTGGATCAAGGCGGGCGTAGGCCTGCAGAAAATCGGCTCTGTAGGCATAAATGCCTAGGTGGCGTAAGTGCGTCACATCCTGAGCTGACTCTGGGTCGCGCACAAAGGGAATGCTCGCTCGTGAGAAATACAAGGCTTCACCTGCTTTATTGAGAACCACCTTAACTACATTGGGGTTGGTAATTTCTGAGGTATCTGTGATTGGCACTGCAACCGTCGAGATGGCACAAGCAGTGTTGTCTGCCAATGTTTGAGCAACTTGATTAATCAATTCCGGGGGAATGAGAGGCTCATCCCCTTGAACATTAACGATTAAGGTATCAGCGGAAAGTTTTAACAGTTGAGCTACTTCTGCAATGCGGTCAGTGCCAGTAGGATGGTCTGGGCTGGTTAGTAGGCACTCGATACGATGCTCATCACATGCCGCTTGAATTTCTGGTGAGTCAGTGGCAACCACCACACTGTGTGCCAAAGACTGTTGGGCACGCTCAGCCACTCGAATCACCATGGGCTTGCCACCAATATCCGCAAGGGGTTTACGAGGCAAGCGAGTCGATCCAAGCCTTGCCGGAATAACTACTAAAAATTCTGGAGGCATATTACTCATCGGCCGAGAGGCTTCGGGCCTCATCGACCAGCATCACGGGAATGTCATTACGAATCGGGTAAGCCAGGCGATCTGCTTTGCAAATGAGCTCATGATTTTCAGCATCTAAATGCAAAGTACTTTTGCATAAAGGGCAAACCAAAATCTCTAGTAGGCGCTTATCCATGTTTGCTCTTCATTATCTTTTATAAAGTGTATTGATTGGGATCGGGTCTTTGCAAAATCGACCGTAACCATTCTGCTAATCCATTGGGGATTTCTAAACTCATTGGAACTACCCAAATACGTTCATCGTTCATTAAGGCGCATTTTACGGCATCCTTCTCAGTGATCAGAATGCATTCTGCATGGATTTTGGCAAAAAATGCTGAAGTAAAAGTGCTGTGATCGGGCAGTCAAATGGTTTTGGCAGCCACTCCCTGTTTGAGCAAGTCATCAAAAAAGCGCTGTGGATTGCCAATCGCCGCCACAGCCATCATTTTGTTTGGCAGATAAGTGTCGGCAATGCTTGCTAGCGATTGCTTGTTATCTGGATTAATCAGCTGATAAGGTGTGCCCAGTTGACCGGCCAAAGTGAAAGCGCGGCGCCCTAGAAAGTACTCATCGATATGGCTGGCAGATGCATTCATGCCAGTCATGAGGGTTGCATCACGCTCGCGAGTCGCAGCCTCACGTAAAGGGCCTGCTGGCAGTAAGAAACCATTCCCTTCGCCGCGTTGATCGCGCACTACCAATTCAATATCACGACCGCCTTCTCTAGCCGGCCAGCGTGCTAAGGCTCGATGCTGCAAACCATCGTCACTAATAATGACATTGACTGAAGGATTTGCTTTCAGTAGTGAGGCAATGCTTTGTACCCGTTTGGGATGAACCCAGATTGGAAATTGATCCTGCGTGCGTTTAGCAATCAATACGGGTTCATCACCTACATCTGCGGGATTGGAATCGCTCCGCACTGGAATCGGTGATGTTGGGGCAATTGCGCCATAGCCCCTACTAATGATTCCCGGCTTCCATCCCATACTCGCAAGACGCTCTGCTAATGCAATGACGATCGGTGTTTTACCAGTCCCACCAACGCGAATATTGCCCACAATAATGATGGGGACCGCTTGAGCCTTCTGTTTTCTGAAATCCAAATCATGTATCAGGTCTAGAGCGCGATTAATTAATCCGTAGAGCCAGGATAAGGGCCACAGCACTAGGCTGGTTGGTCCGCATCTCTCCCAAAACTTGGGGGCTTTATTAAAGAAAGAGGATTTCTTAGGGGATGACATTTCGGATGTTTTAATCAGCTCAAATTGGCTTGTATACCGGATCTCGTACTAGATCTATTTCTTGGTAGTTTGACTGCTAAATACAATATTGGATAGATCAGCATCGCGCGCAGCCTCTAGGGCGCTCATGACGGCTTGATGCGGCGCTCTGGCATCGGCATCAATATTCACTTGAACTGCATTGTCTTTATTGAGCGCGCTAAGACTGTTGCTGAGCTGACTACGATCAGTCACTTTGCCATTAATTGCAAAGCGCCCATCACGGCTCACCGCAATATGTATTTGCTTTACTTCGGTTTGACTTGCTGCGCCATTGGCAGAAGGGAGGGTAATGGCTAACTCTTGATAACGCGTGAAGGTGGTCGAGATCATGAGGAAAATCAACACGACCAACAACACATCAATAAAGGGAATGAGATTAATCTCTGGCTCAACTGAAGTGGACTTCACTCCAAGAGAGAACCGCCCTGGTTGATGAAGGCTGTTATCTAGCCAGCTCATTTTTTATCCGCAGAATTGGTATGGCTGGTGTACAGCTTTTTAAATAATTGACGGGTAAATTCTTCACACTCATGTTGGCGTTGATTGGCCATGGCACGTAAACCGCGCCAAGCAGCTAAAGCTGGGATCGCAATGAGTAGGCCAAATGCGGTGTTGTAGAGCGCTACTGAAATACCGTGCGCTAGTTGTTGAGGACTACCTGCGCCACCGCTAATGGCGCCTTGACTGCCAAAAATCTCAATCATGCCAACTACCGTGCCAAAGAGTCCTAGCAAGGGGGCAACAGTGGCAATCGTGGCTAGAGCCCCTAAATAGCGCTCTAGCTTTAACCAGGTGGCCTGAGCGCAAGCTTGCAACTCTTCCAAGGCGGTATCTGCCGAGCTGCTAGCTACTTTTTCACGTAGGATGCAGGCAAAGAGTGGCCCTGCTGGTGAAAGTTGGCTCAAAGCGCTAATTTCAGCCTCTGCGACAGCTTTTTGCTGCGAAACCAGATTAGCCAGTCCAAATACAGCCTCAAGGCTATTTTTGGGGAAAATATGAATTTGGCGCAGATACCAGGCGCGCTCAATGACAATGGCAAGTCCAATAATGGAGATGATGAGAAGGGGCCAGATAGGCCAACCAGCAGACAGTAAGATTGAGTACATAAGCTCAGTACTTTAGCTGAATTAAAAACCCGTTTTCATAAAGCCATCCTGTGGATAACTCTGTGCAAAACTTTTTAGGATGCAGGCTATAAGTTGTTGATTGATCGTGGTTAGGGCTTATTTTGGGTGGAATGATTCAAAATAGACTGTAAAAATAGAGTATATAAATCATGGACTTAAGTACTTAATGTCGGATTTATGAGACGTATTGGGTCAGTAAATACTTACTTTTAGGTATTCAATTCAGATCAAATCAGCTTCTGTGGATATTTATTGGCCCCCCAAGCCTAATAGCTGTGTAGAAAAAGAGAAAAAATGTCCGAAATATCAAGAGAAATTCTGAGTGTTGGCGATCTAAACCGCGCC
The DNA here is from genome assembly GCA_947371415.1 of Burkholderiaceae bacterium. Taxonomy (GTDB): domain Bacteria; phylum Pseudomonadota; class Gammaproteobacteria; order Burkholderiales; family Burkholderiaceae; genus Polynucleobacter. The sequence continues at coordinate 8,650 of CANBPJ010000051.1, forward strand.
ATTGCTAGCTCCTTAGAGGAGCGCTTCGATACCGTTTGGGTTAGCGGGGAGATTTCCAATTTCAAGGCTTATGACAGCGGGCATTGGTACTTTTCCTTAAAAGACGAAGAGGGGCAGATCCGTTGCGTGATGTTCCGGGGTCGTAATGGCCAGGTCGGCTTTATGCCCCAATCTGGGGATTTAGTGGAAGTCGCCGCCAATCTTGGGTTTTATGTCCCTCGCGGCGATATCCAGCTCACAGTGCAAAGCATGCGACGCGCCGGTATGGGTGGTCTATACGAAGCCTTCTTAAAACTCAAAGCCAAATTGGCAAAAGAGGGTCTATTTGATGCCGAGAATAAGCATTCCATTCCAACCCATCCAAGATCCATCGGCATTATTACTTCGCCACAGGCGGCAGCTTTAAAAGATGTGCTGAGCACATTGGCCAGAAGAGCACCGCATATTCCAATCGTGATTTATCCAACCTTAGTACAAGGTCCGGATGCGCCAGCTGGAATTATTGCTGCACTCAAGGCTGCTGAAAAAGAAAATGCCGTCGATGTCATTTTATTGGTGAGGGGTGGCGGAAGTATTGAAGACCTCTGGGCATTTAATGATGAGAAGTTGGCCTACGCTATTGCAGAGTCACCGATTCCGATCGTCAGTGGTGTTGGTCACGAAACTGATGTCACGATTGCTGACTTTGTTGCCGACTTGCGCGCACCTACTCCTACGGGCGCGGCAGAGTTGGCTGCACCGCGACGAGATCAAATGTTGCAAGAGTTAGATGCCATCATGCAAGCACTCTTACAAAGAGTGAGTCAACGCGTGGAGCGTGAAGCGCAAACTTTAGATCAATTGGCTCTGAGATTAAGTCATGCCTTACCCAATCCTGATCGCATGCGCGAGCAGATCGGCAGTTGGCAGAAGCGACTCAACCAAGCTTGGCTAGTGCGGGTAGAGAATTGGAAGCGGGATCAAGGCCACTTTCAGTCCCAGCTTGAAATGCTGAATCCGCAAAGAACTCTAGAGCGTGGTTATGCCGTCATTCTGAGTAACAAAGGTAAACCCAAAGAAGAGCAAGCCATGCATGCAGTGCGTAATCCGAATGAACTCAATACGGAAAGCGCATTTGAGGTGCTCTTAGCAGAAGGGCGGGCAGAAGTATTTTTAGCAATAGTGAATCCGAAGAAAGAGCGTCACTAGAAACTAGGCTAGGCTGATTGCAATAGTGTTCAAAGTTTTTGAGGTGCATCGTGACTATAGGCCAACTTAAATTATGGTTATATGAATTTTTTATACTAGTTGAGTGAAGCGTATAAACCCAATAACAAATCTTACTTACAGGCGCGGAGATCTCCGTGCGGATGGTAAATTTTTTATTCAGTACCTAACTAAAAACTTAGATGATGAAGGTTTTTATAAATTAAAGTTCGGGGAACAGTCCTGGATAAAGCGTAGCAATAAAAACGCACTTGCTTGGCAAAAAAGCAATAAAGCCATACATAACAAAAGAAATTCTGAGCAATCCCTTAAGCCAAGATACAGGGCTTTTTTACTCTTTAGCAGCGCAAGAAATAGGGCTAAAAAATTTGGCTTGGAGTTTAATTTAACCAAACTTTGGGTCCTACAAAAAATCGAACAAGGAACTTGTGAAATTTCTGGTGAGAAATTTGAATTTAAGCCACATGAAAAATTTAACTTCAATCCATACTCCCCTTCATTGGATAGGATTGATAGCAAGGGAGGCTATACGAGAGAAAACTGTCGAGTCATTTTGACGGCTCTAAACGTTGCAATCAATGAATTTGGATTAGATTTATATTTAACTTTGGCAAAGAAAGTTATTAGTAAAAATAAAATTAAGTTGTAGTACAAAACTTTTTTTGTGTAATAACTACTACTTTGTATGCACATCTAATGTGGTTACTTGCTGTCTCATAAAAAAATTAGCACGCTAAAAAATATTGGGTTCAATGTCGAGCTGAATCCCAAACTTATTTTGAACATCTTCTTGAATATTTTTTGCCAGATTCAAAATATCAGTCGATGTTCCGCCACCATGATTCACCAAGACTAATGCTTGGTTTTCATAAACGCCTACAGTGCCAACGCGCTTGCCTTTAAAGCCGCATTGATCAATTAGCCATCCTGCTGCCAACTTTCGTTTACCAGTGGTATCTGGGTAAGAAACGATGTTAGGAAACTGCGAAAGCAGGTGTTCATATTGCTGGTTATCAACAATCGGATTTTGGAAAAAACTTCCAGCATTACCAATCACTTTAGGGTCTGGTAATTTCTTCGATCGAATGGTGCACACCGCATCAAAAATTTGCTGAGCATTTGGGGTGGAGTTTGTGTCGGCAAATTGCTTTGATAGATCTGCATATTGCAATCGGGCTTGCCAGGTCTTGGGGATCTTAAAAACGACCTTTGTCACGATAAATCGATTGGGATTTTGCTTGAAGTAGCTATCGCGATAGGCAAACTGGCATGCCTCTTTTGAGAGAGTGACAAAGGCATGGTCCGAAGTATCAAATGCTTCGATGCTGTCGATGT
>CANBPJ010000052.1 GCA_947371415.1 Burkholderiaceae bacterium
TTGATTTTAAGGCGGAATACATTGATCAGTTACGCGCTTTGCAGATAGATAGGATTTCAGATCCAAAGCGTTATTTTTTAATCGCAGCCAAAGGTGATGAGCTTCTTGACTGGAAAGAGATGGTAGCCTTTTATTCTGGTGCAAAGCAATTGGTTCTAGAAGGCAGCGATCATGGCATTGCTGACTACGTCACTCATTTGCCAGCAGTGATCGACTTTATCGAGCAGTGATTTCTTGATTGAATCATCCAGCAATTTCATTTATCTGATTCGTAGAAGGTCTCTGCGGCTTCTAGCTGCTGCGATCTTTCTTTCACTCATTGGCCATATTGTTCTATTTTTTGGAATTCCATTTATTTCATTTTCTAGTGCACCACCCATCCCCGAAGATCTCATAATCAAAACTGAACTTCGAGTGGAGCCGCCCCAAAAAATTCAACTAACAAGTAGGCCCAAGAAAAAAGTAGCCCCCAAGCTGGCTAATGCTGTATCAGCAGATGCCTTGCCAGAGTCAAATAAAGGAGTGCAGGGCGCTGTCGGAAATCAAGCGGGACTAGCTTTTCGCCTACCCGATTCAGGGATATATTATTTTGATGCCTATGTTGATGGTCAGCTATACCAAACGGCCCAACTGGACTGGGTAACTGAGGGTAATAACTATCGCCTCTATATCAATATTCCATATCCAATTGTTGGTCCTTTTATATTCGAATCTCGTGGCTCCGTCGATGCCTATGGCATAGCACCATCGATTTACTGGACGCAGCGTGGTACTAAGCCACCAAGGTATTCCCGTTTCGACAGGGATCAGGATGGAGTGGGGAAGATGTACTTCTCCGAGAAGCCGGAATTCACCCCAGATCTCCTGCCTGGCACTCAAGACCGGTTCAGCCTCATGTTTCAGTTTGCCTCCCTTCTCAATGGTAGCGACAAGATTGATGAGGCGGGTAGCATTCGCTCCGTTCCAGTCGTCGACTTCAACACTCTAGAGATGTGGCAATTTAAGAGTTATGGTGAAGCCGAGTCCGATGAAATTCCGAGTCTTGGAAAGTCGATTAATCGTCACTACGCACTAATGCAACGTGAAAACGATCCTTATAAGCGCCAGATAGACATCTGGCTTGCCAGGGATCTAGACTGGCTCCCAGGCAGAATCCGCTCCTTGGAGTCCAATGGACGCATTCTAGAGCTGGTTTTTAAACAGAAGGCACCTATTGATAAGTCAATGCTAGTGAATTAGCCGGTCCAAGACTGTTGGTAGATCTAGAATCCTGCGCCAGACTTGGGATTCTGATTTGATCGATTCAATAAAGCGCCCATCATTGAATACAGGGCGGCACCAGACATAGAAACAGCAAAGATGCCCGAGAAGGAGATGATGATGGGCAGGATTCTCCAGCGCTCTGCCAGGTTGTAATCTCCGTAGCCAACTGTGGTGTACATTTCGCCCGCAAAATAAAAGGTTTGCGGATTGGTTGGTAATACCTGGTAAGCAGCACAAACATAAGACCAGGCCACAATTTCAATCAAATGAGTGGCAATAATCAACAGAATCGCAATGAAATAAGATAGGAAATTAGCTCCATAAACACGTTTGTTTTCGAGCTTTCTGTCAATCCAGTGGAATGCACCGGCAATCATCAGTACTGCAATGCCATGGAATGTGAGCATCAAGCAAGCTAACAGCAGAACAAACCAGATCTCACCATTGCCCATGTCCGCATTAATTTCAGAGAACATCGTGCTAAAACTCGGCAGATTCTGCATGCCGAGCAGATTGGTTAAACGATCAAATATGGACATAAGGTGAATGTATAGGGAGGCCAGCGAATTGGCTTAATTTCTTATTTGACATAATAATGATTATACGCAAATAGTATATATGCAACTTATGAAGGAATCTTCTTGGGGCCGCCTGGATATGGCTGCTTGTACACTTTAAGCCAGCGTGACATTAAACCGTCCCTGATGTCATCCTTGCTAAAAAGCACAGCAACGTCAATGGCTGTGAAGCCTTCATGGTTACGCATACGCAAATCTGCACCGTTATCCAATAGAAACTTGATTAGAAGCTCATTGCCGGAGCTAACCGCCATCATTAAAGGCGTTGTTTCACTTGGACTCAATGCATTTACTTTGGCGCCATTGGCCACCAAGAACTCTGCAACATTGAGCTTTCCCGTTGTACAAGCGTAATGTAACGGGGCCCAGCCTGTTTTATTAACGTTGGCCTGCTTTTTAAGGACCAAAGTCTCTACCAAAGGCAACTCTCCATCAATAGATGCCATCATTAACGGGTTTTCGCCGGTTTTATTGGTTAAATTGACATCAATAGCCTTATTAGTAAGGAGTAAATCAGCAACCTTGAAAGATTTATCTCGGATGGCAACAACTAGCATTGGATTACCTTTAGGGTCCAAAGTGTTCGGGCTCACACCTGCCTTAATCAAGGATTGGACCTCAGACACGTCATCAAACTTAGCTGCCTTTGTAAAATCCGCAACCTGATCTGAAGTTTGAGCAAATACAAGGCCAGAGGCCAATAAAAAAGATGCGCTTATAAGCTTATTTAATTTAAATGTAATTCTCATAAAGTTACTCTATCTAACTGAAAACATTGAAAAAAATTATTTGAAGTTTGTTCAGCCAACCGCTCAACAGAAACCCCCTTCAAGTTGGCAACATATTCACCAACTTTAGAGACCCAAGCTGGCTCATTGGTTTTGCCTCGATATGGAATGGGGGCCAAATAAGGAGAGTCTGTTTCTATCAGCATCCGGTCTAAAGGAACCTGTTTGCAGGTTTCCTGCAGGTCCCTGGCACTTTTAAATGTCACGATGCCTGAAAACGAGATGAAAAAACCCATATCTATTGCTGCCTTGGCAACTTCGGTTGTTTCTGTAAAGCAGTGCATTACACCGCCAATACGATCAGCGCCCTCTTCCTTTAGGATTCTGAGGGTATCCTCTGAAGAAGAACGCGTATGAATGATTAGGGGCTTTTGGGAGGCAATGGATGCCCTAATGTGGGTCCTAAATCGCTCCCTTTGCCATTCCATCGACTCGTAGCTTCGATCCCCCATGCGGAAGTAATCAAGCCCAGTCTCACCAATGGCAATTACCTTCGGGTGTTTGGCCTCTTGAATCAAGAAATCAAAGCTAGGTTCTGGCGTATCCTCATAATCTGGGTGAACACCAACAGAGGCATATAAGTGCGGGTGATCCTCGGCCAATTTACGAACCTTTGGAAAGTCGGGAATATCTACCGATACGCAAAGAGCATGACTCACCTTGCAGGCAGCCATATTGGCCAATACCTCAGGTAATCGGGATTGGAATTCAGGGAAATCGAGATGGCAATGGGAGTCTATAAACATGACTCACTATTTTAGTCTTCAAATACCTGCTGGTATTGAGAAAGCAAGGCTTCCAATTGAATGCGGGTAGCCAAGGGATGATTTTCATGGCGACGAGCTTGAATTAGGGATTTCCAGAAACGCAGCAGCTTGGGTAGGCGCGCCTGTTGCGCGAGAGCCTTGATAGCAGGCTCATGTTTTGGGTAATAACGAGAATTACCCATTTGCGCGCAACTTTGCAAGTCCGAGACCCAACGTTGCATAGTTGCCAACAAAATCGAATAGCGTGCTTTTTGGGTCTTATCAGCCGTATCTAGCCAATTGATTCGAACACCCTGCGACATTGCCTGCAATAAATATCTCGAGGCTTGGATCGAGATAGTGAGCTCATCCTTTTCATCTTTATTATGGCGGGCGATTAGCGAATCTAAAACGGCGTAGGGCGCCCCGCCCTGCTCGTCATAAATAGCCTCAACATCAGCATCAGTAATTTGTAACCCGGGTAGATGATTCAATTGATTGAGTAACCAGTGCAATCCAGTTGTGCGGTCCGGTCTTGGCGCTGCCAACAAACGACAACGAGAGCGAATGGTTGGCAATACGCGATCAAGGCGCTCTGCCAGCAAAATGAAGATCGTGTTCTTTGGCGGCTCCTCCAAAGACTTGAGCAAGGTATTTGCCGAATCAGCCCTCAGCATCTCGAGTGGATAAACCAGAATCACGCGATTACCACCGCGATGAGAGCCAATAGAAAGCCCCTCGATTGCACTACGGGCATCTTCAATTGAGATACTCTTCTTTTCTTTCTTTTCAGGCGCATCCACATCGCTATCTGCTTGACTCGCCTTCATTTTTTTTGGGGAATCTATATCGCCCTCAAATTCACCATGAGGCAAAAGCTTGCGATGCGTTTCGGGTACGAGGGGAATAAAGTCTGGATGATTACCAGAATCAAACCACCGGCAAGCCTCGCACTGATCGCATGGCTTGTCTACCTGAGAAGCTTCGCATAAAAGAGCCTTGGCCAATTCGATTGAGAATTCAAATTTACCAATACCTGATTGGCCGTGAATTAATACAGCGCTAGGAAATTCGGATAAGTTGATGCCATCCCAAACTGGCTCTAGCCATGGCGCTATTTTCTTTATAGGCCCATTTGAAGACATCAAATCATCCATTTACAGTCTAATCTCCAAAGACTTCAGCTCATTCCAAATCACCCCTGGAGTTTGGGTGGCATCTACCAAATGAAAGCGCCCAGGATCTGCCTTGGCTCTGCGCAAATATTCTTGACGAACTTGTTCAAAGAAGTCCAAATCCATTTGCTCAAACTTATCTGGCGCTCGGACTTTGGATCTTCTAGCCTCAGCGACTTCACCCGGTAAATCAAATAAAAAAGTGAGGTTGGGCTGCAATAAAGAACCATCTTCACGACCTTGCACCCATTGCTCTAAGTGATTTAACTTTTCAAGACTCAAGCCGCGGCCGCCCCCCTGATAGGCAAAACTAGCATCCGTAAAGCGATCGGAGATCACAATCTTGCCAGCCTTCAATGCCGGCTCAATTACCTGTGAAATATGTTCGCGACGCGCAGCAAACATCAACAATGCCTCTGTTTCTATATTCATGGGGGCATCGAGCAATAAAGCGCGCAATTGCTCACCCAACTGTGTGCCACCAGGCTCCCGCGTCATGACTACATCACGATTTGGGTGGCGATCTTTCATCAAGCCGCCAAAAGATTCAATGTGAGTACTTTTACCGGCGCCATCGATGCCTTCAAAGCTAATGAAATATCCTGGAAATTGAGCTGTCATAACCATTAGTGTGAATTCGTTTTAGGTGTAGCACTACGTCTACGCTGAAATTGATCGACGGCCTCTTCATGCTCTTTTAGAGATTTAGAGAAATGACTACTTCCATCGCCACGCGCAACGAAATAAACAGCAACACTTTTTGCTGGGTGCATGGCCGCCTGGAGTGACTCCTTGCTGGGCATTGCTATCGGAGTTGGTGGCAAACCTTTGTGCATATAAGTATTGTAGGGACTGTCCTTACGAAGGTCTGCTTTTCTGAGATTTCCATCAAATTTCGGTCCAATGCCATAAATTACTGCTGGATCTGTCTGGAGCGGCATTTTCAAGTTCAGGCGATTGATGAATACCGCTGCCACAAGGGATCGATCGCTTGAGCGCCCCGTCTCTTTTTCAACTATTGAGGCCAAAATAAGAAGTTCATAAGGGGTTTTTAGGGGGGTAGATGAATCCCTTTGCTCCCAAGCTGAATTCAATTGCTTTTGCATCGCTTGAGCGGCGCGCCTATAAATAGAGAGATCTGAGTCATCGGGATCAAATATATAGGTATCTGGATAAAAAAGTCCCTCGTCACCGGGGTATGAAAGGCTCAATGCCTGCAATAACTCTTTTGAGCCCATTCCTTTGGTTTGATGCACCAAAGCTGGATGAGAATCCATTAAGGCTCTCACCTGCCAGATAGTCATACCGGGGATGATGGCCACACTCGCCCGGACTCGATCGCCACGGGCAATTTGTAGCAGGATATTTCCCAAACTAGCCCGCGGGGCCAGCAAATAAGTTCCCGGCTTTAGTTTTGCGCCAACAAAGAGTGCCCTTGCCGCAAGCTGAAAGATCAATGTATTAGAAGCAATACCTTGCTCAGATAGTTGCTGCGAAATCGCTGCCAAACCAGATTGAGGGGAAATTTTTACTCTATAAACCCCACCTTGTGGAGCATTAGATGTGCTGGGTACTACTGGCAATAAAAAGATTGCACCATATAAGAAAACCAGGAAAACCAGACAAAAGAGTGCGAAGGCTACCCAGGATCTGCCATTCGACTTTTTCACAAAGAGAGTTCTTCTCTGAAATTTTCTGCTCATCGAGCTATGATAAAAGCTCATGATGCCAAAGCCAAAAAACCCCTCCATGCCCAATACCTACTTAGCCGATGGATTTACCCTGCTTTCTGACTGGGGATTAATCTTAGTTGAGGGACCAGATGCCGCAACCCTGCTCCAAAATCAACTCAGCAATTCTGTTTTGGGTATGAGGCGCAGCGTTTCTGGGGAAATTGCTCAGGGCTCTGATGCAGTTCGCCTCATGGGCTATTGCAGCCCCAAAGGACGTCTTTTTGCTAGCGCTTGGCTAGGTCTATTTCCAGAATCGACTGGAGCGGATGATCGATTTGCTCTCTTCATCTCTAAAGATATTGCTGCCAGTACGGCGAAAAGACTGTCAATGTACATATTACGATCTAAGGTAAAGGTAATTGATGCCTCAAACGATTGGGATGTTTTTGGCGCTTACTGTGAGGAAGATGCAGAAGATTTTGTGCCGGCCACAGCAGACTCTCTAGCATTGCGTATACCAGATGTCTTGAGTGGCGATAAAACATTTAAGCGCGTTCTGATAAGCCAAAGAAAAACTGAATCAAGTGCATCAAAAAACAATGAGGCCGCATTAGCTCAGTGGAATTCTTTGGAAGTGCTGAGCGCAATTCCTCGTATCGTTTTGGCCACACAAGAACAGTTTGTTCCTCAGATGATTAACTTCGAGTCAGTGCTAGGAATAGACTTCAAAAAAGGTTGCTACCCAGGACAAGAAATTGTTGCCCGCAGCCAATATCGTGGAGCCGTCAAGCGCAGACTTCAGCTTGCCCGCACCACATCCAGCACATTCAGCCCAGAGCTGGCAAAGCCTGGCGTGGAGTTGTTTCATGAAGGTGATGCCACGCAGCCTTGCGGCATGGTTGTGTTGGCAGCACCCAACCTAACTCATTCAGAGCGTATCGACTTACAGGTGGAGTGCAAACTCGACTCCCTGGAAGCCGGGGAAATTCATCTAGGCAAGAGCGATGGCCCTGTGTTACAAATAGACTCGCTACCCTATCAATTACTAGAAATTTAATCGCAACACTGCGCAATTCATTACTTATGTGTCTAATTCTCTTCGCGTGGAAATCTCATCCGGACTATCCGTTGGTAGTTGCTGCGAATCGTGATGAATTTTATGAGCGTGATACCGAGCCCCTAGGATGGTGGCCAGAGCACCCGCATGTATTAGCAGGCAAGGATCGGGCGGATGTTTTAGGCAGCCCGGGTACTTGGCTTGGCTTTACAAAAACTGGTCGCTTTGCTGCGCTCACCAACGTCAGAGCACCAAGCGAAAAGAATCCAGATGCAAGAACGCGCGGGGAACTTAGCTTACGCTATCTCACCGGCCAAAATAAACCGCATGCTTATATTCAAGAAAATGCCAAACGGTTTGACCAATACAACGGCTTTAATCTGCTAATGGCAGATCTGAGTGACCCAGAAAATGCAGAAATGCATTGGGTTAGCAACCGGCTCATGATGGGCCAGAATATTCGCCCAAGAAAAGTATTTCCAGAGCAAGCTTTAGCTCCAGGCGTCTATGGTTTATCCAATGCAATGCTCGATACACCGTGGCCCAAAGTAAATCACCGTGTTGCGGCATTTGCTCAAACATTGGCAATGGATAGCGGTCAACTCAAAAACTCGGATCACTATTTGCGCCTCTTGGCTGACACGCATGAAGCCAGCCCGCAAGAGCTACCCAATACCGGCGTTAATACAGATTGGGAAAAGGCGCTATCAGCAGCCTTTATCAAAACTCCCGCATACGGAACTCGATCCAGCACTATTTTGCGCGTTCGCAAGGATGGTCAATTTGAGATGGTTGAAAGACGCTTTGACGCTAATGGTGCTGTGGGCCATGACGTGGTTACTGGTGCCCTCAGCGCTGCTCCAGGCTCAAATCTTTCCGTATGAAGTACAGATCTTATTGCTGACGTAAATCCGCATTCACGACGCGCTCACCATCTGCATTCTTGGTAGGTAAACGCTTCAGAAATTTAAATGTACCCGTCGCCATGCAGCAGATTTCACCTTGATCGTTGTACAGCTTAGCTTCGCAGAAAGCCATGGTGGCGGTGCGACGAACGGTATCCGCTTTTACACGCAAGATACCATTGGCAGCCTGCATAAAGTTATTCTTCATCTCAATGGTGACAACACTGCGATCGCCAGGATCCCCGGACCTAGCGGCTACAGCCATAGCTACATCCATCAGAGTTAATAAAACTCCGCCATGGGCAACATCCCAGGTATTGGTATGTTCAGGCTTTAAGGCCAACAGAATTTCACCCTTACCCATTTCAGCGCTAAGACAACGCACCCCTAGCAGCTTCAAAAAGGGAACATTGAGCTCCTCACCTAGGTTGGCAAGCTGAGTTGCCGCGTTCAGTTGTACTTTATTTGTCATAGGGTCATTTTAGAGACTTCTGCGACGGTTGGGAATTCCCCATAGAATACAAAACATGCCTTTTACCCTCCATGGCGATGATGTCTGCCAACTAACCCCACCCTCCCCCTTACCCGATCCTTATTGGGTCGCATTTTCACCTGATGTAGCCAAGCTGCTACATATTGATACAGACAGCACGGGTTTACCAAGCAATCCCGAGTGGCTGCAAGTATTGGCAGGTAACCAACTAACAGTCGGTGGGATTGAATTTTCCCATCCAATCTCAACCGCCTATAGCGGTCATCAATTTGGTGTGTGGGCCGGTCAACTGGGTGATGGGCGCGCCATTCTTCTAGGTGATGTGAACGGTCTAGAGCTCCAGCTAAAAGGGGCCGGGAAAACGCATTACTCCAGAATGGGGGATGGCAGAGCAGTCTTGCGATCGTCGATCCGAGAATTTCTATGTAGTGAGGCAATGCATGGATTGGGCATACCAACTAGCCGCGCTCTATCAGTAGTGGGCTCAAGACAGGCCGTTAGGCGAGAAACCATGGAGACAGCAGCCGTATGTTCGCGCACTGCCCCTAGCTTCATTCGTATTGGCCATTTCGAGCATTTTGCGTCGACACAAAATATTGCGCGCTTAGAAGAATTAGCGGATCTCATGATTTCCAATTTTTATCCTGAATGCGCTGGCGCCCAAGATCGCTATTTAGGCTTATTTAAAGCGATATCCGCCCGCAATGCCAAATTAGTGGCTCAATGGCAATCTGTTGGTTTTTGTCATGGCGTTCTGAATAGTGACAACATCAGCGCCTTAGGTCTCACAATTGACTATGGCCCATTTGGCTTTTTGGACCATTTTGAAATTGATCATGTTTGCAACCACAGTGATCAAGGTGGCCGATACGCTTACCACCGACAGCCACAGGTTATGCACTGGAATATGGCATGCCTTGCTAGCGCGATGCTACCCCTTCTTGAGCTAGATCAGTCGAGTGAAAAATCCCAAACCCTATTGCGTTCTGCAATGGAAGAATTTCCACTGATTTATGCAAAGGAGTGGCAGCATTTATTTCGGAGTAAATTGGGTCTGCAATTAGAAAAAAAAGAGGATATTCAGCTCATTGAGCGGCTCTTACAGGCATTGCATGATTCAAGAGTTGACTTTACAAACTTCTTTCGCAGCCTAAGCAACCTCAGCAAAAACTCGACCCAACTAGAGATCCTGCAGCGCAACGAATTCATTGATCGAGAACATATTGACCAATGGTTTTCCGACTACACCAAAAGACTTCAGTCAGAAAACTTGGATGATCAAGCTAGAAAAAAACAGATGAATGGGATTAATCCAAAATATATTCTCAGAAATCACTTGGCACAAGCGGCAATTGAAAAAGCACATCAAAATGATTTTTCAGAGGTGGCCACATTACTAAAGATACTGACCAATCCATTTGATGAACATGAATCTTTCAATGACTACTCAAAAGCGCCCCCAGCAGATATGCAACATATTGCAGTAAGCTGTTCTTCATAAATTCATTCATTTATTCCTATGACTAAAAAAACTGATCAAGAATACAAAGAGGCATTAAGCGATATTCAATACCGAGTGACTCGAGAGGCTGCAACCGAAAGACCTTTCTCTGGTGAATACTGGGATCACTGGGGAGATGGTAGATATAGCTGTGTTTGTTGCGGCACCCCACTATTTCAGGCAGCCACCAAGTTTGATGCCGGTTGTGGATGGCCAAGCTATAACGCCCCTGAAAACGATCTAGCGATTACCGAAATCCGTGACGTATCTCATGGAATGATTCGCACTGAAGTGCGCTGCACTAAATGTGACGCGCATTTGGGGCATGTCTTTGAGGATGGTCCTCAACCTACCGGTCTGCGATATTGCATCAACTCAGCCTCACTCAATTTCGAACCTTCTGAGAACATTGCATCCACCAAGACCGATTAATTGATAAATAGTTGGATAATCACCACATGAAATTTTTATTTGATCTGTTCCCTATTATTCTGTTTTTTATCGCCTTTAAGTTTGGCGATATTTATACCGCTACTATTGTTGCCATGGTGGCCACCATTGGACAAATTCTCTGGGTGTATTACCGTCATCGGAAAATTGATGCCATGCAATGGGTCAGCCTTGTAATGATTTTGGTCTTCGGTAGCTTGACAATTTTTTTGCATGACAAAACATTTATTCAACTAAAACCAACAGCGCTTTATTGGCTATTCTCAGGAGCTCTATTTGTTAGTGCGCAATTTTTTCAGAAGAACTGGATTCAGGTTCTGATGGGCAAGCAAATCACTCTTAAAGAGCGTAGCGCTAAATCTATTTGGCATAAAGTGAATATGGCTTGGGCGGCATTTTTCCTCATAATGGGGGCGCTCAATCTCTATATTGCATTTGAGTACTCTGAAGAAACCTGGGTCAACTTCAAGTTGTTTGGCAGCACCGGATTATTAATTATTTTTGTCGTTCTTCAGGG
>CANBPJ010000053.1 GCA_947371415.1 Burkholderiaceae bacterium
TTGGCCTCGCCCTTTTCTTTGAGCCACTCCACTACGCGATGCACTTCATCGTCAGAAACGAAGGCACCGTGAACTCGGACAGGCAACCCAGTACCCGGAGCCATGTAGAGCATGTCACCCATACCGAGGAGGGCTTCAGCGCCCTGTTGATCCAGAATGGTGCGACTATCAATCTTGCTGCTGACCTGGAAAGAGATACGGGTAGGGACGTTCGCTTTAATCAAGCCAGTAATCACATCGACACTTGGACGCTGTGTTGCTAATACCAAGTGGATACCTGCAGCACGTGCTTTTTGGGCAATACGCGCAATCAACTCTTCAATCTTCTTACCAGAGACCATCATCAAGTCAGCCAGCTCATCAATCACAATGACAATTACTGGCGCTTTGTAGATTGGCTCCGGATCATCCGGAGTCAAGCTAAATGGATTGGTGAGTTTCTCGCCCTTTTCTTCAGCTTCTAATATCTTCTTGTTAAATCCGGCAAGATTACGCACGCCAAACTTACTCATGAGCTTGTAACGGCGCTCCATCTCATTCACAGCCCAGTTGAGTGCGTTATACGCCTGCTTCATATCGGTAACGACTGGACATAAGAGATGGGGGATCTTGTCGTACATCGCCATCTCTAACATCTTCGGATCAATCATGATCAAGCGCACCTCATCTGGCTTCGCCTTGAAGAGGATCGACAAAATCATGGCATTGATACCAACAGACTTACCAGCGCCAGTAGTACCTGCAACTAAGCAGTGCGGCATCTTCGCTAAGTCGGCAACCATTGGGCTACCAGAAATATCTTTACCCAAGGCAAGCGTCAATAAAGAGTGATTGTCGTTATAGATCTGCGAAGTCAAAATCTCAGAAAGATAAACCGATTGACGCGTTGGATTTGGCAACTCCAAGGCCATGCAAGTTTTACCTGGGATGGTCTCCACCACGCGCATGCTGACTACGCCAAGGGATCGGGCCAAGTCACGTGATAGGTTCACAATTTGACTGCCCTTAACGCCAACGGCTGGATCAATTTCATAACGCGTTACTACTGGTCCGGGGTAGGCAGCAATTACCTTGACTTCCACATTGAACTCAGCCAACTTGCGCTCAATTAAGCGGGAAGTAAATTCCAATACGTCCGCTGAAATCGTTTCCTTCAATTCGGGTACAGGATCAAGCAATGCCAATGGCGGCAATTCTGAATCTGGGATATCAACAAAGAGGGGTTGCTGCTTCTCACGCTCAACACGAGCGCTTTTTACAACCTCTACTGGTGCACGAACAATTTGCACGGGCTTAGCAATTTCTACGCGCCCACGGAACTCCTCAACAAACTCTTCGCGCTCTTCAGCAGCAACTTCACCTAGCTTGCGATCTGCTTCGCTATCGCGACGCTCGCGTAAGCGGTTGTAGGCAAGCTCAAGAGAGCGCCCTACTTTCTCCGCAACATCTAACCAAGAAAAATGGAGGAATAAAGAGAGTCCAGCACAAAGGGTAAACAGCAAAACCAAAGTAGAGCCGGTAAATCCAAGGGACATTTGCAGGGGATCACCAATCAACTCCCCCAAAATGCCTCCAGGGGGTCTTGGAAGCTCCCAGGTCAAGGAATGCAGACGAATGGACTCAAGACCCATACTGCTGACCAAAGTCAGCCCAAAGCCCAGCCAACGCACTAACAAGGAGTCTGGCTTGGCATCGGGATCTGGCGGCAAGGGAATACTCCAAAGCTCACGCCAACCACTCAAAACCCGGCGTCCAAAAAGAACTGTCCACCAAAATGCTGAAATACCGAAGATATAGAGCAATAAATCTGCTAAGTAGGCCCCAAAACGACCTCCCAGGTTCTTGGGAGCCTCAAAACTGGCATGTGACCAAGCTGGATCCGCCTTGGAATAGGTCAGCAAAATAGCAAATAAACCCAAACAAAGGCCGCAGGAGATAAACCAACGGGCCTCCAGCAACAGACGGGGCATCCTACCCTGCCCTTGATTCTCGGGGGGCTGGGGGCTTAAAGGGGTTTTGGACTTCGGGTATACGGTTCTAGCCATGTTCTACCGATTGTAATCAAGCAATCCTATAATTTGGGGATGACTACAAATACCCCAAAACACTCCAAAGTCCTCATCCTCGGTTCGGGCCCAGCTGGCTACACGGCTGCTGTGTATGCAGCACGCGCCAACTTAAGCCCAACTCTCGTTACTGGTTTGGCACAGGGCGGTCAATTAATGACCACTACCGATGTAGAAAACTGGCCAGCCGACCCAGATGGCGTTCAAGGGCCGGAGCTCATGGATCGATTTTTAAAGCATGCCGAGCGCTTTAATACCAACATCATTTTTGATCACATTCATACGGCTGCTCTGACTGAAAAACCAATTCGCTTGGTTGGCGACTCTGGAACTTACACCTGTGACGCCTTAATTATCTCCACGGGGGCGTCTGCTCAGTACATTGGTTTACCAAGTGAAGAGGCATTCATGGGTCGCGGTGTTTCTGGATGCGCTACTTGCGATGGCTTTTTCTATCGCAATCAAGATGTCTGCGTTGTAGGTGGTGGTAACACTGCGGTTGAAGAAGCGCTCTACCTCACCGGTATTGCTAAAAAGGTAACCGTCATTCATCGTCGCGATAAGTTTCGTGCAGAGCCGATTCTGAATGACCGTCTCATGGCTAAAGTTGCCGAGGGCAAGGTAGAGTTAAAGCTCAACTCCACTCTTGACGAAGTACTCGGCGATGAAAAAGGCGTTACTGGTGTGCGCATTAAGAAAGCCGATGGTAGTACCGAAGATATTGCAGTGACTGGTGCTTTTATTGCCATTGGGCACAAACCCAATACTGAGTTGTTTATTGGTCAGCTAGAAATGAACAATGGCTACCTTAAAACTCACTCTGGTTTGGAAGGCAATGCCACTGCTACCAATATCCCAGGCGTTTTTGCAGCAGGCGACGTACAAGACCACATCTATCGTCAAGCCATCACCAGTGCTGGTACAGGCTGTATGGCTGCATTAGATGCCCAGCGTTACTTGGAGACTTTGGCTTAATACCAATTCAGCCAAGAGATCAAACAAAAATGCCTAGCAGTGCTAGGCATTTTTGTTTGTTGCATTTTATTGTTACTTGTTAACGACTCACTACCGGCAATAGTGGCACGATCAATAGCGCCACAATGTTAATGATCTTGATGAGTGGGTTCACTGCGGGGCCGGCTGTATCTTTGTAGGGATCGCCCACAGTGTCACCAGTAACAGCAGCTTTGTGAGCCTCAGATCCTTTGCCACCGAAATTACCCTCTTCGATATATTTCTTAGCGTTATCCCAAGCGCCACCACCAGTACACATAGAGATGGCGACAAATAAACCGGTCACAATCGTACCCATCAGCAAACCACCCAGAGCAGCAGGTCCTAGCAAGAGGCCGACAGCGATAGGTGCCACCACCGGTAAAAGCGAAGGAACAATCATTTCTTTGATTGCGGCAGAGGTCAACATATCTACCGCCTTGCCATACTCGGGTTTTGCAGTGCCCTCCATAATTCCCGGGATATCACGGAACTGACGGCGGACCTCTTCAACCACCGCACCAGCACAGCGTCCAACCGCTTCCATTGCCATCGCACCAAACAAATAAGGAATCATGCCGCCAATAAAGAGGCCAATTATTACCATATGGTTTGACAGATCAAATGACACTTGCTGACCAATGGATTCCAATGCGTGGGTGTAATCTGCAAACAATACCAAGGCAGCCAAACCAGCTGAGCCGATTGCATAACCCTTGGTGACTGCTTTAGTGGTGTTACCAACCGCGTCGAGTGGATCAGTGATATCGCGCACAGATTGCGGCAAGCCAGCCATCTCCGCAATACCACCAGCGTTATCGGTAATGGGGCCATAGGCATCCAGAGCCACCACAATTCCAGCCATGGACAGCATTGCGGTAGCGGCAATCGCGATGCCATAAATACCAGCCAGCCAATAAGCTACATAAATCGCAGCACAAACAAACAAAACGGGGTAGGCAGTTGACTTCATCGAGATACCTAAACCTGCAATGATGTTGGTGCCATGGCCCTTAGTAGAAGCCTCAGCAATATGTTGCACTGGTTTAAATTGGGTGCCCGTGTAGTACTCAGTAATCCAAACTAGGCCGGCAGTGAGCACCAAACCCACTACAGTAGAGCCAAACAAACGCCACTGACTTCCTGGAATACCGAGGGCATCGTCAGGCATGATGAAATTAGTCACAAAATAGAACGCAACTAAAGAAATGCCTCCAGCGACAATCAAACCCTTGTATAAGGCAGGCATGACATTCTTCATTCCTGGCGCTGCCTTAACAAATGAGCAGCCAACAATCGAGGCAATAATCGAAACTCCGCCCAGCACTAATGGGTAAACAATCGCAGCCACTGGCGCAGCAGACACCATTAGCGCGCCTAAAACCATCGTCGCAATCAGTGTCACGGCGTAAGTTTCAAATAAGTCAGCTGCCATACCAGCACAGTCGCCAACGTTATCTCCAACGTTATCGGCAATCACCGCTGGATTACGTGGATCATCCTCCGGAATACCTACCTCAACTTTTCCAACTAAGTCCGCGCCAACGTCAGCGCCTTTAGTGAAAATTCCGCCGCCCAATCGTGCGAAGATAGAAATCAAAGAGGAGCCGAATGCTAAGCCGATCAAGGGATGCAACACTGATGAAAGATCTTTCCCTGCGCCAACCGATACTAGGAACATAAAGAAAAAGCCCACACCAAGCAAGCCAAGACCCACTACCAACATCCCTGTAATGGCACCACCTTTAAATGCCACATTGAGAGCTTCATTCATCCCTTTAGTAGCAGCCTCCGCAGTACGTACATTCGCCCGCACCGAAACATTCATACCAATAAAGCCGCAAGCCCCTGAAAGTACTGAACCAATCACGAAGCCCATGGCTGTCGCAAAATCTAAAAACAGTGCTATCAGGATAGTGAGGACTACGCCAACAATGGCAATCGTCTTGTATTGGCGTGATAAATAGGCTGCAGCGCCCTGCTGAATTGCCTCGGCAATCTCTTGCATCCTCGCATTACCGGTGCTTTGCTTCAGTATCCATCCACGCATCACAAAACCATAAATCACGGCTAGAGCACCGCATACCAAGGAAAAATACAAGCCTAATGTGACATTACTCATGCTTGAACCCCTTAAAAATTAGATCTAAATTGTTTTTATCTGACACCTATGTCAGCCCACTTCTGAAAGCGATAAACTAGAGCCTATAAGCAATATTAGTATGTAGCAGAATTACTACCCCAACTCTTTTGTAAGATCAGGGTATTTACCAATCACCTTCCGGAGTATGTATGAGTCTCGACAACGTCAAACCAGGTAAAAAAATCCCTGAAAGCTTCAATGTCATCATTGAAATTCCAATGAATGCAGATCCAATCAAGTACGAAGTAGATAAGGAAAGTGGCGCTATTTTTGTTGATCGCTTCATGGGCACTGCAATGCATTACCCATGTAACTATGGCTATATCAATAAAACGATTGCTGGTGATGGTGATCCTGTTGACGTTCTTGTAATCACTCCATTCCCATTGATTCCTGGCGTGGTTGTTAGTTGCCGTGCAATTGGGGTATTGAAGATGGAAGATGAAGGCGGTCAAGATGCCAAGTTATTGGCCGTTCCAGAAGATAAGATTTTGCCGATTTACACCCACTGGCAAAAACCAGAAGACATCAACCCATTGCGTTTAAACCAAATCCAACACTTCTTCGAGCACTACAAAGATCTCGAGCCAGGCAAGTGGGTCAAAGTACAAGGTTGGGGTGGTGTTGCTGATGCCCATAAAGAAATTCTTGAGGGCATTGAGGCATACAACAAAGCACATCAAAGCTAATTCATATTCATCTTGTTATCCGGAGTGAGCTCGCAAAAAATCGCCTTAGCGCAAATCAACCCTCTTCTGGGTGATTTGCCTGGCAATGCGCAGCTCATCTCTCAAGCCGCTGCCGATGCTTATGCACAAGGCGCAACGGTTGTTCTAACGCCAGAGCTCTCGCTTACCGGCTACCCTCCAGAAGATTTACTCTTACGCCCCGCCTTTATTGAGGCTGCAGAGCATGAGCTGAGCCGCTTGATGCTAGAGCTCCAGAAATTTCCAGGGCTAACTGTTATCGTTGGCCACCCCAAACAGACTAGTGCAGGATTACAAAACTATGCCTCGGTCATTCGGGACGGCAAGCTTATTGCTGGCTACGCCAAGCAAGAGTTACCGAATCACGAAGTATTTGATGAGGTACGTTATTTCACACCAGGCAATGAAGCCTGTGTTTTTGAAAATGCCGGCATTCGATACGGACTGATTC
Source organism: Burkholderiaceae bacterium (assembly GCA_947371415.1). GTDB lineage: Bacteria > Pseudomonadota > Gammaproteobacteria > Burkholderiales > Burkholderiaceae > Polynucleobacter. The sequence goes on from CANBPJ010000053.1 coordinate 6,361, forward strand.
TTTGCGAAGATGCCTGGCATGCAGGCCCCGCAAAACAAGCTCATGCTGCTGGAGCTCAAGTTCTGCTAGTTCTTAACGCCTCACCTTATCACCTCCAAAAAGAAACTTTGCGCATTGAGGTTCTTCGCAAACAGATTGCCTTAAGCAAGATGCCATTGGTTTATGTAAATGCAGTAGGCGGCCAAGATGAGCTGGTTTTTGATGGCGGATCTTTTGCATTAAATGCTACAGGCGAAGTTGTCATGGCAATGCCTCAGTTTGAAAGCGGACTTGGCTTTGTAAACGTCAATGCATCTGGCGAGCTAGAGTCAGGATCAATCATTGCTCCCTCGAGTATTGAAGCCCAAGCTTATCAAGCGCTGGTTTTGGGTGTGCGTGACTATGTTCAAAAGAATCACTTCCCCGGGGTCATCATTGGCCTCTCCGGAGGCGTTGACTCTGCATTGGTACTGGCGATCGCAGTAGATGCCTTGGGCGCCGATAAAGTGCGCACCGTCATGATGGCCTCTCGCTATACCGCTGATATCTCCTGGATTGATGCCAGAGAAATGGCGAGGAACCTAAATGTCCAATACGATGAGATTCCGATTAGCGAGCCCGTTGATGCTTTAGAGCATGCTTTGGCTGAGCAATTTAAGGGCTTGAAGCTAGATGCCACGGAAGAGAATATCCAAGCCAGGGTGCGCGGCACTCTCCTGATGGCGCTATCCAATAAAACCGGTCGCCTCGTTCTCACTACTGGCAATAAAAGTGAAATGGCAGTCGGCTACTGCACCTTATATGGCGACATGGCTGGTGGCTTTGCGGTAATCAAGGATATTGCCAAGACTTTGGTCTATCGCTTATGCGCTTATCGCAACAGCATTGCCCCCATCATTCCGGAGCGAATTTTGACGCGCGCGCCCTCCGCCGAATTGCGCCCTGATCAGACCGATCAGGATAGCCTGCCATCTTATGAGGTGCTAGATGGCATCGTTGAGCGCTACATGGAGCAAAACCAATCCATAGCCCAAATGATTTCCGCTGGATTTGATCCTGAGAGTGTTGAGAAGGTCACCCGCCTAATTAAGCTCAATGAATACAAACGTCGTCAGGCTCCACCTGGCGTACGCGTGACTACACGAGCCTTTGGGCGTGACTGGCGCTATCCCATTACCTCTCAATTTAGAGCCTAAGCAGCCCCAAGAAGCCTTTTGGCGTATTTGTTTGCAGTTCTAGGTATGATTACTGTATTAAGGGGAATATATGAAGCTAATCACATCCATTATTAAACCGTTCAAACTTGACGAAGTTCGCGAAGCCTTAGCTGAAGTGGGCGTCACTGGACTGACCGTGACTGAGGTCAAGGGTTTTGGTCGCCAAAAAGGTCATACCGAACTCTATCGTGGTGCTGAGTATGTAGTCGACTTTTTACCCAAAGTCAAAGTGGAGACAGTTGTTGCTGACGACCGCGTTGATTCAGCGATAGAAGCAATTACTAAAGCTGCTCGTACCGGCAAGATTGGTGATGGCAAGATTTTTGTTAGCCCAATTGAGCAAGCTATTCGCATTCGCACTGGCGAAACTAACGACTCAGCGGTATAAAAACTGCCATCAAAAAACGCCGACTCCTTCGGAGTTAGCGTAACTGAGCATCCGTCCGATCAGCAAGCGGAGTGATTGCTTCAGAGGCCTCCAAAATCAGTGTTTTGGTATTGAGATTGGATAGCCGTACTTTTGCCCCCTGGAAAAATACATCCATCTGACTCAAGCCAGTGGTCAGCAGCTTAAATGGCGGCTTGCCATAAAAAGATACGCCCACCCCATTCTCAAGCAGTTTATTTTGAACCTTGCCAGATGCATCAATCACGCAAACAGTCTGCGTTGATTTAGTCTGCACATAAACTAGATCAGCCGGTTTACGAGGCGCTTCTGGCTTGTAACTAACAATATCCTCCTCAGCAGGGCAAACTCCAGGGGTATCTGCAGGAATGATTGAGCCTGCAGTCACGCTGGCTGGTGTCGCTATAGGGGCAGGTTCAACTGGTGTCGCCAACGTTGACGGGGCTGCCTCAATCACCTCCTCTTTAACAAGGATGATTTCTTCTGGCTTGTCTGCAAAAAATAATGGTCGCAAATTAATCGCTGAAAATACGAGGGTCGCAAGTACGCTGAGCCAAATAAAAGTCTTTTTTTGAGAAGTTGATTTTGACTTGGTCACCGCTCCAGTAAGAGGCGCTTCCTTGACGCGTACTTTTGCAACAGGCTCATTTCTGTCTTCTGCAATTACCGTTACAGGTAACTGAGTCTCCTCCACCCGCTTATTGACTCGATCTGCATCTTGTTTTGCATCTACATTTCGGGCTTCGTCGGACTTAGAGGTTATTACAAGCCTAGCCTCTGCAATGGGAAGCTCCACTTGAGCTGCATTGAATTTTTCTGGGACTTGTGCATCGTAGTCAAATGCATCTTCATCACTTAATTTCAGAATCCCGGCCACCTTCTTGGCGGCGGTAACTTTAATTTGAGCGCCATAAAAAGAGCTTGTCTCGCCATTTTCAATTTGCTCAATTTGGCGAGTCGATAGACAGGCCATGCCACCCAGATCCTTGGCGCTTAAGCCCAACTTTTCACGAGCCTTCGTAAAGGCCTCTTTGCGAATCTTCTCTAGGGGCTTATAGTTTTTGGTCACGAAAGCACTTTATGTGATTAATATTTCAAAAATGTTACCTATCATAGAGCCTATATTTCATCAGGGAAATTAGCCCAACAGCTGGTAATTCTGGAGATTCTCAAGATCAGATTCAAGGTACTTTGCAACCAATATTTGCACAGATTCCACATTCATCTTATCCATCACTCTAGCTTTATGGACTTTAATCGTGGCGTCGGTTGTCCCCAGTTTGACGGCAATGTCTTTATTAAGCAATCCTTTTACCAGCCAAAAGCAAACCTCCTTCTCTCTTGGAGTTAAGGTGGCGTAGTCCCTCTTAGTCTCCACCTCCTTCGAAAGGCGCCTTAACTGGTGCCTATCAAACTCAAGAGCATCAGCAACAGCCTTGAGTAAATCCTCCAAATTGAAGGGTTTGAAGAGGAAATCAACTGCGCCTTGTTTAAGACCTTTCACAATCTGATGGGGATGACTCTGTCCGCTCACAAACACAATCGGGGTTTTGCGACCAAGTTGCAGTAATTTTTCCTGCAAATCCAGGCCTGTCATATCTGGCATCTGCATATCCAATAGGATTACTGCCGGCGCTACTGGGAGGGAGCACTCCAAAAATGTCGCCGCAGAGGAAAAGTCCTCAACGATATAACCAACATCTTTCAGCATCCTGCGCAAAGAGGTGCGCATCGACTCATCGTCGTCAATTAGATAAATGTGACCAACTTTAGTCATTGAATTTAAAAGAAAAAGTAATAGATAAAGCAATGTACTGCAGCTTTTTTAGGAAGGATATTAGCCTTCAAGCTAATAATAGGGGTCAATCAGCAAATACAATAGAGAAATCTGTTTGTTGCGGTGCATCAGCGAATGACAGAAAAGGTGGCACAAACCCCTGCATTCCCTGTTGTCTCACGGCACAATAGAGCTTTTCGACAAATTCTTTTCTGGAGTCAATATCAGCATGAAACGCCTTAATGAACGCTCGCGCAACGTCACCGAAGGGGTTGCTCGCGCACCCAATCGCTCAATGTATTACGCGATGGGCTATGAAGAGAAGGATTTCGTCAAGCCGATGGTCGGCGTGGCAAACGGTCACTCCACGATTACCCCATGCAACAGCGGCCTACAAAAGTTAGCTGATGCAGCAGTAATAGCGCTAGAAGAGGCTGGTGCAAAAGCGCAAATGTTTGGCACCCCTACCGTTTCAGATGGTATTGGCATGGGTACGGAGGGCATGAAGTACTCCCTCATCTCCCGCGAAGTGATTGCTGACAGCATTGAAACCTGTGTCAATGGTTTATGGCAAGACGGCGTTGTTGTTATCGGTGGTTGCGACAAAAACATGCCAGGTGGCATGATGGCGATGGCACGCACTAATGTACCAAGCATTTATGTTTATGGTGGAACGATTAAGCCAGGCCATTACAAAGGCAAGGACCTCAACATTGTTTCTGCTTTTGAAGCTGTTGGTGAATTTACTTCAGGACGTATGACGGAAGTAGACCTTAAAGGCGTTGAGCAGCATGCTTGTCCAGGCAGCGGCTCTTGCGGCGGCATGTATACCGCCAACACCATGAGCTCCTCGTTTGAAGCGCTTGGCATGAGCTTGCCCTACTCTTCCACGATGGCCAATGAAGATGCCGAGAAAGTCGCTAGCGCGCATGAGTCAGCCATTGTTTTAGTTGAGGCAATCAAAAATAACTTACGTCCACGTGACATCATCACTAAAAAATCGATTGAGAATGCAGTCAGCGTGATCATGGCAGTTGGTGGCTCCACTAATGCTGTACTTCATTACCTGGCCATTACAAGCGCTGCCGAGATTGACTGGACGATTGATGACTTTGAACGTATTCGTAAGCGCGTTCCCGTCATTGTGGATATGAAACCCTCTGGCCAATATTTAGCCACCGACCTTCATCAAGCTGGCGGCATTCCACAGGTCATGAAGATCTTGCTCGATGGCGGACTCTTACATGGTGATTGCATGACCATCACCGGCAAGACTATCGCCGAAACATTGCAAGATGTGCCCTCAGTTCCGCGCGCCGACCAAAAAGTCATTCGCACTCTTGATAACCCGCTGTACAAACA
>CANBPJ010000054.1 GCA_947371415.1 Burkholderiaceae bacterium
AAATAACTACCCCGGCCACTCCGGAGGCCAGCAAGATGAGAGTTAACTGAAGGACTGACGGCATATACTCACCCCATGATAGCTAAGACTCGTGACCGAACCCTAAAGCTTGCGCGCGACACCCTCACTATTGAGGCTGCTGCACTGCAAACAATGCGTGATCGCCTTGAGGGCGCCAATGCGGATGCCCTAGTGCTAGCCGTAGATCTCTTGCATTTTTGCAAAGGGCGTATTGTAGTTTCTGGCATAGGTAAATCAGGGCATATTGCTCGAAAGATTGCCGCTACATTCGCCTCCACCGGCTCTCCCGCTTTTTTTGTCCACCCTGCAGAAGCCAGCCACGGTGACTTGGGCATGGTGACCCGCGATGACGTCTTCGTTGCATTATCGAATTCTGGCGAAACCGATGAGCTACTCACTATCGTGCCCATCGTCAAACGCACAGGTGCAAAACTGATTGCCCTCACTGGTGCCCCCCACTCCTCTTTAGCGAAATTGGCGGATGCCCATTTAGATACCAGCGTTGAGAAAGAAGCTTGCCCGCTCAATCTAGCGCCAACCACCAGCACGACAGCAGCATTAGCGATGGGTGATGCCTTGGCAGTTGCGTTGCTGGATGCTCGCGGTTTTCAAGCGGAAGACTTCCAACGATCCCACCCAGGCGGACGCTTGGGTCGCAAGCAATTAATGCATGTCAGTGAAGTGATGCGTAACTTTGATGAGACTCCGAAGATTGCAATCTCTGCGTCACTGCAAGAAGCTCTTCTAGAGATGACTGCCAAGCGTATGGGTATGGTGGTGACTTTAGATGGCACAAATAAAGTTGCCGGCATTTTCACTGATGGCGACTTACGCCGCCTGCTTGAAAAGAGCACCAATCTTGATGGCCTTACTTTAGAAAAAGCGATCACTTCAGCTCCTCGAACTATTCCTCCTGAACTCTTAGCAGAGGAAGCGATTGAAATGATGGAGAAACATCGTATCAACCACCTGGTCGTGACCGACCCCAAAGGGGCATTACTCGGGGCACTCAACCTCCACGATTTATTTGCTGCCAAGGTTATTTAGGCTAGTTTCTTTTAAAACTTCATCTACTCATTCATATGCCTAGCGCCTTTAATGCCCACAACACCAACCCACTAAGCCAATATCCTCAGGCTTGGGATCGCGCCAGCACAGTAAAACTCTTGGTATTGGATGTCGATGGCGTACTCACTAACGGTCAAGTGTTTATTGGTGATAACGGGAAAGAGTCGCTAAAGGCATTTGATATTCAGGACGGATTGGGAATTAAGCTCTTAGAAAAAATTGGTATACCCACAGCCGTCATTACAGGGCGCAGCTCCAAAATGGTTTTGGCACGCTGCGAAGAGCTGGGCATCAAACATGTGCATATGGGCGTAGAAAATAAAGCACTAGCTTTAGATAATATTTTGCAATCTCTGGGACTGAAGTCTTCTGATTGCGCAGTCATGGGTGATGACTGGCCTGATTTTCAAATGATGAAGTCTGCCGGATTGAAAGTGTGTCCCGCTCAAGGGCATGAAGCCGTCAAGGAAACCGCTCATTTTGTTACCTCACGTTCTGGCGGAAGTGCTGCGGTACGTGAAGTCTGCGACCTCATCTTGAAAGCGCAAAACCGCTACGAGGAATTGCTGGCTCAGGCGCGCGCTTAAGGTCTTTGTAATGCAACTCAATCCCAATAAAATCAAACTGAGTCTTTTGAGAGCCTTATTGCGTCTCATGCCTTTGATCTTGATGGGCATACTTACTCTCGTCACGTTTTGGCTGGTCAAGAAAAATACGCCAACGGAAAAATCTGCTATTGAACGAGTGCGCTTACATGAGCCTGATTACACCATTACGAATGGTGCTCTATCCGCCCTAAACGAATCCGGCAATACCAAATATCGAGTATTGGGTAAGAAGGTGACTCACTATGATGATGATGCCTCAATCGATATTGAAACACCTCGCATGCGTTTGTTCCCGCCTGAAAAGTCACCAGTCACCGTTAAAGCAGATACAGGGCATTTGGATGGTGACCTCACTATTTTGGATCTGATTAATAACGCAGAAATTTTTAGGCCGCCCCAAGCTGCATCAGCGACAGAGCCGGCAAGACCTCGCATGCTCGCGCGCTCTTCGTATTTCAAGGTGCTGATCAACGATGACATGATCAAAACAGATAAACCCATTACGCTTGAACAGGGCGCCTCCGTCATGCACTCAACTGAAGGTGGTTCATTCAACAATATCGAACAAAGTATGATTTTATCTGGGCAAGTAAGGGGACGCATTGAGCGTATTCAACCTGGAGCGCAACCATGAGTCATGTGCACTTCAATTTCTTACGTCAGCTGGCAATCTCGACTTTAGTCTTGGCCACTTGCATAACGACCCTAGCCCATGCTGAAAAAGCGGATCAAAATAAGCCGGTTATTTTGGAGGCCGAAAAGGTTTCAGTAAATGATGTACAGCAAGTCTACGAACTCGATGGTGCAGTACTCCTTACCAAGGGCAGCATTCTCATTACTGGCGAGAAAGGCAACATCAAGGTTGACCCTGAAGGCTATGAATACGTTGATGTTCAAGGTAATCCTGAATCTACCGCCAGCTTTAGACAAAGACGCGAAGGGCAGGCCAATGAGTTCATGCAGGGTCGTGGCCAAACTGTGACTTACAACGCAAAGACTGAGCTCCTGATCCTAACTGGAGATGCTGATTTGAAGCGTCTTCATAATATGCAAATGTTAGATCAATTGCGTGGCTGGAAAATTGACTACGACGATGTCACGCAGCGATATCAAGTCTTACCACCCCCAGATGCCAAGGCGGATGACCTACCACTTGCTAGAGCCATCCTTTCACCAAGAAGAAAAGCTACACTAGAAAAATGATCACGGATTCAAGCAACAATCAAAAACCAGCAACCTTAAGTGCTCAGCATCTTCAAAAGCGCTACGGGTCTCGCACGGTTGTACGAGATGTTTCAGTAGAAGTAAAGTGCGGTGAAGTCGTTGGGCTATTGGGGCCAAATGGTGCCGGCAAAACAACTTCTTTTTACATGATTGTTGGCCTGGTTCCACTGGACGGCGGGAGCATTGTTCTGGATGGCACTGATATCACCCACCTCCCCATTCATGAGCGAGCCCGCATGGGTTTATCCTACCTCCCACAAGAAGCTTCCGTTTTTAGAAAACTGAATGTAGCCGAAAATATTCAGGCTGTGCTGGAGCTTCAAGTTCAAGGTGGTAAGCCTTTAAGCAAGACTGAGATTGCACATCGCCTAGATGAACTCCTAGGCGAGCTCCAAATTGGCCATCTGCGTGATAACCCAGCTTTATCCTTATCCGGCGGAGAGCGTCGACGCGTTGAAATTGCTAGAGCCTTAGCTTCCCAGCCTAAGTTCATCTTATTAGATGAACCTTTTGCTGGTGTTGACCCTATTGCAGTCGGTGAGATTCAGCGCATTGTGCGCTTCCTGCGAGACCGTCAAATTGGCGTCTTGATCACCGACCATAATGTTCGAGAAACTTTAGGCATTTGTGACCACGCCTACATCATCAGTGAAGGTAGCGTTCTGGCAGAAGGCAAGCCAGATCAAATTATTGAGAACGATGCCGTTAGAAGAGTCTACCTAGGCGAAAACTTCCGAATGTAAATATTCAGAGTTTTTCGAGTATTTATTAAATAAAAGTGATCTGACCCCTTGGTTTTCAGCAAAATCGCTGATACGCTGGAGGTGCATGAAGCACATTTCCATATAAACAAGTACAACATTACAGGGGCCTGCTGCGCACCCCGGGTAATTCATTGCGCATGCATTTTGTTTTGCTATGAATAGGAGCTGCTGATGAATTTAAAAATTAATAGCCGTCATGTCGAAGTTACCCCAGCCATGCGTACCCACCTCGAAACCGGGTTAGCCAAAATTCGCAAACACTTTGATCACGTCCTGGATGCCTCCGCATTTTTGATCGTTGATAACGCTAAAGAAAAAAATCTTCGTCAAGCCGCTGAGATCACTATTCACCTCAAAGGCAAGGAACTCTTTGCTGAAGCTTATAACGCCGATCTTTACCACGCCATGGATGCAGTAGTCGACAAACTCGAGCGTCAGGTTGTAAAACACAAAGAAAAGATCCAAGATCATCATCACGAAAAGCATTTTGAGTAATCCTTGGCATCAGGGCACCTATAATCAACTGAAATGAATGCCCTGACCGATCTTTTCACCCTTGACCGCATCGCCTTAGATAATCCCGCTACAAATCGGGCTGAGGCATTTGCGGCCGTAGGGGAGCTATTTTCCAAACAAGCTGGCCTAGAAGCCGATGCAATTGTTGGCTTCTTAAACGCCCGAGAAGACTTGGGCTCTACCGCTCTGGGCGCTGGTGTCGCCATCCCACATGGTCGCGTAAAAGGCCTTAAAAATCCCATTGCTGCTTTCTTGAAATTAAAAGAGCCGATTGAATTTGCCGCGCCCGATGGCGAGGCTGTCTCTATTCTGATTTTTTTACTCGTTCCAGAAAAGGCGACCCAACAGCATTTAGAAATTTTGTCCTCGATTGCGCAACTCCTATCCGATCAGGACACCCGCAAATCACTTGCATCGGAGGATAGTCCAGAGAAGGTGTGCCAGCTTTTACAAACGTGGGGCTCCGTTTGACAACCCAACCCCTACTCCTAGAGGGAGTTACCGCCCAACAGATCTTTGATGACAATGTCTCAGACTTAAAGCTCTCCTGGATTGGTGGCCTTGAAGGCGCTGATCGCACTTTTCCGCTAGAGGCAGTAAAAGCGGCCGCAGCCAGCTCCGACTTAGTGGGCCACTTAAATCTCATCCATCCAAGCAGAATTCAAATTTTCGGTGTGCAAGAGGTCAACTATCACGCCCAACTCGAGCCCAAGCAAAAACAAGAGCAAATCTCCAACTTAATTTCAAAGACACCGCCCTGTGTGATTGTGGCGGATGGCAAAACAGCCGACCCCGATCTACAACTGTTTTGCCAAAGATCATCAACACCCCTTTTTACTACCGCCATCTCTGCTGCTGAGGTCATTGACCATCTGCGCACTTACCTCACCAAAATTGGCGCCCCTCAGATCACTAAGCATGGCGTGTTCATGGATATTCTGGGCTTAGGCGTATTAATTATGGGCGAGTCAGGTCTAGGCAAGAGTGAATTAGGTTTGGAGCTAATTTCTCGTGGTCACGGCCTGGTAGCTGATGATGCGGTGGATTTTGCCCGTCTTGGCCCAGACTACATTGAAGGTCGTTGCCCCGTGATCTTGCGAAACCTCCTAGAAGTTCGTGGACTAGGCTTATTAGATATTCGCACCATCTTTGGTGAAACTGCCGTGCGTCGCAAATTGAAATTACGTTTAATCGTTCAATTGGTTCGTCGTAATGACGGTGAATTCGAGCGCCTACCTTTGGAAGCACAGCACATCGATGTTTTAGGTGTTCCAATCAGAACCGTAAAGATCCAAGTAGCCGCAGGTCGTAACTTAGCTGTTCTAGTCGAGGCGGCAGTGCGCAATACGATTTTGCAATTGCGTGGCATTGACACCTTAAAAGAATTTATTGAGCGCCAGCGTTTACAAATGAATGCCGAAGCTGAGTCTACAAAATTCCAAGGCAGACTCCTCTAATATGCAAATTAATCTGATTACCGGCATCTCGGGCTCAGGTAAATCCGTTGCACTGAGAGCCTTTGAGGACGCAGGCTATGACTGTGTAGATAATCTTCCAGTTACTCTGCTAGAAAATCTCATCACCACATTAGAAGATGAGAAGTGTGAACGAGTAGCAGTTGCAATTGATGCACGTCGGGGACAATCGATTGCAGATCTGCCCAAGATCTTAGAAAACCTCCGACGCAATCATCAGGTGCGAATTGTTTTCCTGAATGCAGATACCAATACGCTCATTCAGCGCTTCTCTGAAACTCGCAGACGCCACCCACTATCCGGTAAAACCCAAGAGACTCAAGCTGCTACCCTCATCGAGGCGATTGATAAAGAACGTACGCTCTTGGAGCCCTTGCGTACCCAAGCGCACAGCATTGATACCAGCAACCTTCCTGCCCATACATTGCGCTCCTGGATTAGAGATCTTTTACAAGATAAGCCTCAAGCACTAACCGTCATTTTTGAATCTTTTGGATTTAAAAAAGGCTTACCAAGTGAAGCCGATCTAGTGTTTGATGTACGATGCCTACCAAACCCCCACTACGTTGCTAACTTACGCCCTTTATCAGGCAAGGATCAGTCTGTCAGTGAGTTTTTAGAAAAAATCCCTGAAGTGGTCAGCATGGAAGGCGACATCATTCAGTTTGTTGAAAAATGGTTGCCCCACTACATTGCTGATGGTCGCAGCTACCTCACGGTTGCTATTGGCTGTACCGGTGGACAACACCGCTCGGTCTATCTTGTTAGCCGAATCATTGCGCACTTTCTGCCGCAAAAAGATCTGGCTGCGCTCCAGATCAATTTTTTAAGTCGTCACCGCGAGCTAGACTCAAACCCTGCAAAAGTAATTTAATCGGTTGCGGTAAGCCATATTTTCCCAGTTGACGTAGGGATACCCACTGCAGATCTCCGCCAGAGAATTTCATAGCACTGCTCCCAGACATATGCCAGATCTGCATCCATAAACGTCGATGCGTAAAGACATGCTTAATCTCTAAGCCCCGCTCCATTGACTTACCGTTCTTCAGGGCAATAGAAGTTGTTTCATCAGGCAATACCAGCTTAAATAACTCCATAGCAGTCAGATTGCCTTCAGATTTTTCTACACGACTTGCTGAATTTTTCTCTCTTGCCCTCCATGCAGATTCAGGCAAAGACCAAAGTCCGCCCCAAATGGCTTTTTCTGGGCGCCTCTGCAACAACACGTCATCGCCATGTCGTAACAGCAGCATATCGCAATCAAATTCAGGAGATCTTGCCTTGATTACCTTGCGGGGCAATAGCAATACTTGATCGCTTAAATTAGCCTGGCAGTCTTTTGCGAAAGGGCATTTCTTTTCGCCACTAATACACACTGGCTTGCGAGAGGTGCACCACGTTGCACCAAAATCCATCAAGGCTTGCGTATATACCGGCATGTCTGTCGGATTTTTAGGAAGCAGTTCTTTTGCCAAAAGCCACAATTGATCATTGACCGCTTTTTCTTGAACGGCACCCCCTACCCCAAACAAACGCGCCAAAATTCGCTTCACATTAGCATCCAGAATCGGTGCCCGCTCATGAAATGCAAAAGCTGCAATTGCGCCTGCGGTTGATTTACCAATACCTTTCAATTGCTCAAGCAAGATAGGGTCACTCGGAAAGCGCCCCCCAAACTCTTCTACGACCTGCTTGGCACAGGCATGTAAATTACGAGCGCGAGTGTAATAGCCAAGTCCAGCCCATTCTGCCAATACATCATCCAATGGAGCAGCTGCTAGTTTTTTGACTGAGGCAAAACGCTTCATGAAACGTGGGTAACGCTCTAGGACCGTCGCTACCTGAGTTTGTTGCAGCATGATTTCTGAAACCCAAACAGCGTAGGGATCGCGCACGCTTTGCCAAGGCAAGCCTTGGCGACCATCCTTGCCATGCCAGGCAATCAACTTGGTAGCGAAGTGCTTCATTAGCGCTTCTGACATTGAGGGCAAAAATAGGTGGAGCGCTGACCTTGCACCATCTGTCTAATCGGCGTCTTGCAAACTTTGCAGGGTTGATCCTTACGATCATAGACTTTGGTTTGCATCATGAAATGTCCGGGGTCACCTTCGCTATTGACGAAGTCTTTAAGTGAGCTTCCGCCTGCAGCAATCGCTTTTTTCAAGATTAATCTCACTGCAGCAGCCAATCGAGAGCATTGCGGACGAGTTAATTTTCCAGCAGCTTTGGCTGGATGAATGCCAGCCTCAAATAAACTTTCAGAGCAATAGATGTTGCCAACACCCACTACAGCCTGCCCTGCCAAAAGAAATTGCTTTACTGCGATGCTACGGCTGCGGGATTTTTGATACAACACTTCCGTACCAAGCTCGCCCGAAAACTCTGGTGAAAAAGGCTCGACCCCGAGTTTTTGCAAGAGTGTATTACTCTCGATTGGTCCTTTAGATTTTGGATGCCATAAAACAGCGCCAAACTTTCGAGGATCATGCAAACGTAAGCTCAGATTGTCAAACTCGAATGTCACGCGATCATGCGGCTTCAGCGGATCACTGCTTGGGAGCACCCGCAATGTTCCTGTCATACCCAAATGCAGCAATAGGTAGCCAGCATCCAATTCCATCAATAAATATTTACCGCGTCGCTCTATACCCAAGACCTGCTGGCCAGGCAGCAACTTTCCCAAATTGCTGGGTACCGGCCAACGCAAACGGCCGTCAATAATCTTGACCGCACTAAGCTTACGCCCTGCTAAATGGGGCTGGATACCCAATCGGGTAACTTCGACTTCTGGGAGTTCTGGCATAAATGGATTGTAGATTCGCGGATTAGAATGTGCTTATGACCAAATTTTCACTAAAGTCCTCTTTCTGGGCCTTACTGCTCGCAACTGGACTGGGCATTAGCCTCTCCTCAAGTCATGCCATTGCTAAAACCAGTAGCCTGGATAGTGGTGAAGCCGTATTTGAGGTCTTGGCTTCTGAGATTGCCTTGCAACGCGGTGAGGCTGGTCTTGCCTATAGTACCTATTTGGAGCTCGCTCGCCAGCTTGATGATCCTCGCTTAGCGCAAAGGGCCATGGAGATTGCCATTACGGCAGGCGCGCCGGATTTAGCACTGCAGGCCGCCCAAACTTGGGATAGCCTGGCAGGGGCCAAACAGACCAAGTCCAAGGAAGTGCTAATTACCCTCCTGATCCTCAATCAGCGCTGGTCAGATGCAGTTAAGCCAGCCATTACTCTTTTAAATCAGCAAACGCCAGCACAACGTGAAAATACTTTGTTGCAGATTCAGGCCTTGCTTGCCAAAGCAACTGATGAATCAGGAGCCTTGCAAGCTTTCTATGAAATTGTTTCAGCATTAAAGCCAGAACCAAAAGATCCGGGGCTGCTCTATACCTATGCCATGTCTGCTGAAAAGTCCGGACATATTGATGTGATGGAGAAAACTCTGCGAGAAATCTTGCGCAAGAATCCAAATGATGTAAATAGTCTTAATGCTCTTGGATACTCGCTGGCTGATCGCAACCAAAAATTACCAGAGGCATTCAAACTCATTAGCAAAGCACATCAACTATCACCTAAAGATGGTTTTATTTTGGACAGTCTTGGATGGGTGAACTTTCGCATGGGCAAAAATGCCTTAGCGCTAGAGCAGCTCCAACAAGCCTTCAATATCAAACCTGAGGCGGATATTGCCGCACACATTGGTGAAGTCTTATGGGTGATGAATCGCCCAACTGAAGCAGAAGATATGTGGCGCAAAGGCCAGCAACTCGATGCGAATAACCCTACCCTCAAAGAAACTTTAAAGCGCTTAAAACCGGATTGGTCAGTAGCAGATACCGCCCTCAAAGGCTCATGGGACGGTCGTTTTGCAGTAAAAGTCACCGGCCTTACTGAAGGCAGAAATCAAGGTGGCTCAGGTGGCTTTACCCTAACCCAAGATGCACTAATTGATGTATTAGAAATTCGAAATCCAGTGGGAGGATCGATTGCCAAAATTACGATTAAGCCTGGTGAAGCCATTCTGGAGCGAGATGGTCAACTGACTACTGCGATCGATGCTGACACCCTAATTCAAAATGCATTAGGACTTCCACTACCTGCTCGCGGCTTATCCGATTGGTTGCGCGGACAAACTCGCCCTGGCAGCAATGCAAGCATTGAGCGAAATACAAAAGGGCAAGTCAGTAAAATGACGCAAGATGGCTGGACCTTAAATTACAGCTGGGGTAATTCTCAGTACCTGGAAAAACTCACCATGACTCGCAGTTCTAATATCGGGTCTATTGATATCCGCTTGGTATTTGACACCCCGAATGAGTGAAGTTGCAATGACAAGTAATGCGATTGAGCTTCGCTGCCCTGCAAAGCTCAATTTATTTTTACATATCGTTGGTCGCCGAGAAGATGGCTACCATCTCCTTCAATCTGTCTTTCAATTGATTGACTGGTGTGATGTGCTCACTCTTCAGTGCATCCCAGAAAATACCATTCGCCGTGTCGACCCCATTCCGGGAGTAGTCCCAGAAGAAGACTTGGTGGTTCGCGCAGCAAAGTTATTAAAAGAGTTTTGTAAGACTGATCAAGGTGTAGCAATCAGCCTAAAGAAAATGATCCCCATGGGCGCTGGCCTAGGCGGAGGGTCCTCTGATGCCGCCTCCACCCTGATTGGCCTCAATCTTCTCTGGAATCTCCATCTCGATATCCCCACTTTGTGCCAGCTCGGCTTAAAACTAGGGGCAGATGTGCCATTTTTCCTTTTTGGTAAAAATGCCTTTGTGGAGGGGATTGGGGAGAAATTACAAGCAATTCCCCTGGAAACCCAAGACTTTCTAGTGCTCTTCCCAAACCAAGGCATCGCGACCGCACAGATTTTTCAAGATCCTCAATTGACCCGGGATCACGCTCCGATTACAATAGATGGCTTTCTTGCATCGCCAAGATCATTTCAGTCAAATGATTGTCAGGCAGTAGCGGTGCAGAATTGTCCTGAAGTGAAGCAAGCATTAGATTGGATATACAAGGCAGTGCCAAATTCGGCGCCTTGCATGTCCGGATCTGGAAGTAGCGTATTTACCGCCTTAGACCCTAAGACGGATACTGCAAATCTAGAAAATCTTCTGCAAAATCTTCCAAAAGGATGGATAGGTCGAATTGTTCGGGGGCTAAATAAAAATCCCGCTTACAATTTGGTTTCTTCAGATTGACCTGTAGGGGAATCGCCAAGCTGGTTAAGGCACTGGATTTTGATTCCAGCATGCGAAGGTTCGAATCCTTCTTC
>CANBPJ010000055.1 GCA_947371415.1 Burkholderiaceae bacterium
TTCGCCGCCCTCACAAGAGTTGCCCAGAAAATACTTTATGCCCGAATCTTTCACTGAGGACCACCTTCTCTATTCTCCGCATCCGTCTTCGTCAGTTATGGCGCAGTGGTTAGAGGAAAGTAACCGCATTACCCGTCAAATTCTGAAGACTCTCCCAACTGGAGATCAATCGGTCCCCCAGCAAAGCATTCTGAATCCCCCTCTGTGGGAATTTGGTCATTTGACTTGGTTTCATGAGTTTTGGGTGCATCGAGATGGTCAGGTAAATAGACCATCCTTCATTCAAGATGCCGACTACTTATTTAACTCCTCAGAAATAGCACACCAAGATCGTTGGTCGACACCAATGCCGTGCTTAGATGCCCTGCTGGAGTACAACCACAGTGTTGTCGAAAAAACTCAGAAATTACTAAGCACCCCAGTCGATAAAAAAACTGCTTACTTTATTCAGCTGGCGATCTTTCATCAAGATATGCACAATGAAGCATTTGCCTATATGTGGCAAACCTTGGGGTATCCAATGCCATTCCAGCCCCTCTCAAGCACGAGTTCGCTTGAGACCGATACGCAGACTTGGATTCACTTCCCAAGGTCCACAATAAATGCAGGCTCTGATCACCACTCCGGCTTTATCTTTGATAATGAAAAATGGGCTCACCCTTTAGACCTCCCTGCTTTTGATATCGCAAGCAAACCCGTTACTAATGCTGACTATTTAGAATTTCTGGAATCTGAGGGCAATCTTTCTGCTATCAAGCCTGTAGTGCCGCCGCCCCACTGGAAAAAGGATAAAGGCATCTGGTTTGAGCGATTTTTTAATACATGGCTTGCTTTAAACCCCACATCTGCTGTTCGCCATATTAATTACCTTGATGCGCAACGTTTTTGCGATCTAAATCAGGTGCGCTTACCCAATGAACATGAGCTCAGCCTTTTAATGTCCCAAAATCAAACGGCGTGGCAGCCGTCTCACTTATGGGAGTGGACTAGCAGCCCCTTTGCCCCCTTCCCCGGATTTAACTCAGACCCCTATATCGACTATTCGCAACCATGGTTTGATGGAACCCACCAAGTACTTAAGGGTGGCAGCCCATTTACACCCGATCGCCTCAAAAGAACGGCATTTCGTAACTTTTATCAAGGCCATAGAAGCGATCATTTTTGCGGCTTTCGTACGTGCTTACTCTAAATTGAGTAAGCTCATGATGTTGTAGTGTTTGCTACCTTTAATTTGAACTGTTAATTTTTTATGACCACACCTTATAACGGCCGTCTTACCTCTCTATCTCACGGTGGGGGTTGTGGCTGCAAGATTGCACCCGGTATCTTAAGTGACATCCTGAAGGCCTCGCCGATGCGCAATTTACCTGCTGCGCTATTAGCTGGCTCTGATAACAATGAAGATGCCGCCGTCTACCAAATTAATGAAAATCAGGCGATCGTTGCGACGACAGATTTCTTTATGCCAATCGTTGACGACCCCTTTGAGTTTGGTCGCATTGCTGCAACCAACGCAATTTCCGATATCTACGCAATGGGTGCTCAACCCCTTTTTGCACTTGCGCTCTTAGGTATGCCTATTCAGGTTTTGCCTCTAGAGGTGATTCAGCAAGTGACTGCTGGCGGGGAGTCCGTCTGCAATGATGCCGGAATTATGATTGCCGGTGGCCACTCCATAGATACGGTAGAGCCCATTTACGGCTTAGTAGCAATTGGTATAGTGGATCCAAAAAAACTGAAGCGCAATAACGGCGCGCAAGCGGGTGACAGCATCATCCTCAGCAAACCATTGGGCGTAGGCATACTTTCTGCAGCACTGAAAAAAGAGATTCTCTCTGAAGCAGGCTATAAAGAGATGATTGCACTCACCACTAAGCTGAACAAGCCTGGTGTTGCACTCTCACAGCTAGAGGGCGTACATGCCCTAACCGATGTAACGGGCTTTGGCTTAGCGGGACATTTACTTGAGATGGCTAGAGGCTCTCAACTAATGGCGCAGATCCAATGGGATGCCATCCCAGTAGTACAAGAAGCCGTTGAGCACGTCAAAGCAGATGTCTTTACTGGCGCCTCCACTCGCAACTGGGCTGGCTATGGCAAGGAAGTTCAGCTCGCAAGCAATCTGGAGCTTTGGCAACAAAATGTACTCACTGATCCACAAACCAGTGGCGGCCTACTGATTTCTTGCGCGCCAGAGCAAGAAGCTGAAGTCCTTTCAATCTTAAATTTGGGCGGCTTTGCTAGCGCTAAAAAAATTGGTCAGTTTGTAGCGGGCATAGGCCTGTCTGTTAACTAAATATCCAGCCATATCAATATTCACATCTACAGGAAAATCAACTGATGAAATTTATCAAAATAAATACAATGAAGCACTTCATCGGCGCATTGCTTGCTTTTGGTATTGCCACTTCCGCAAGTATCCCAGTCCTAGCGCAAGATATTCTGCGTATTTCTGCCATACCAGATGAATCACCGACAGAGCTGCAACGCAAATTCAAACCTCTTGCTGAGTATCTATCAAAAGAGACCGGCATGAAGGTTGAATTCACACCAGTGACTGACTACGCAGCAGTAGTGGAGGCTCTGGCAACCAAGAAAATTGATATGGCTTGGCTAGGCGGCTTTACTTATGTACAGACCAAGATTAGAACCAATGGCACAGCAAATCCAATTATCCAAAGAGCTGAAGATGAGAAATTTACAAGCGTTTTCATTGTTCCGGCTGACAGCCCACTAAAAACATTAAGCGAACTCAAGGGTAAAACTATTGCATTTGGCTCGCCGTCCTCAACATCTGGACATCTCATGCCACGCTACTTCCTGATGCAGGCTGGCGTAAATCCCGATAAAGATTTCAAAAACATTGCGTTTTCAGGGGCTCATGATGCAACAGTTGCTTTTGTAGCCAGCGGCAAAGCAGATGTTGGAGCGCTGAACGCATCGGTTTGGGCTAAGCTAAATGAGGCAAAAAACCCCAATGCACTGAAGTCAAAAGTACTCTCCACAACACCACCCTATTTTGACTACAACTGGACGGTTCGTGGCGACCTTGATCCTGCAACTGTTAAGAAAATTACCGAGGCATTCTTAAAGTTAGACGCCAACAATCCTAACCAAAAAGAATTGATGGATCTACAACGTGCGAGCAAGTATGTCACAACTAAATCATCCAATTACGACGATATTGAAAAAGCAGCGCGGTCCGCTGGATTGATTAAGTAGTCTTGTGGGATTTTTATTACAAGAGCTGAGCTTTCAGCACAGCAATGGGAAAACAGCCCTAAGTCAAATTTCATTGATGGCGAATGGCGGTGAGTGCATTGCCGTCATCGGCCCATCAGGCTCTGGCAAGACAACGCTCTTAAGTATTTTAGCCACCGCCCTGAAGCCATCTCTCGGGACGGTTGAAATACTGGGGAAGAATCCTTGGAAACTCCCTAAGCCATCACTCAAGCGCTTACGCTCAAAGATCGGCTTAGTGCATCAAGCGCCTCCAATCCCTCCGAGACAAAGGGCCATTACTGCAATTCTTGCTGGTCGACTCGGACAATGGCCGCTCTGGAAATCAATTCTGTCCTTAATTTATCCAGTGGATATACGGGGGCCGCAAGCTTGCTTAGAGCGCCTAGATCTGGCTGATAAGCTATTTGATCGTTGCGACTGCCTATCGGGCGGTCAATTACAACGCGTCGGAGTTGCCAGAGTAATGTATCAAGAGCCCCACCTCGTCCTCGCCGATGAACCAGTATCGGCTATGGACCCCGTCCTATCGGACCTGACCATTGGTGCACTGATTGAAGAAGCGAAAAGGTGTAATGCCACTTTGGTTGCCAGCCTTCATGCAGTAGATATTGCCCTGCGGTGGTTTCCACGCATCATCGGCATTCGGGATGGTCAAATTATTTTTGACTTACCCTCAAGCCAGGTGAGTGAAATCATACTCAAGGAGCTGTATGCATCAGAGCTTGGCGGACTTCCAAAGCAAGCTAGTAGCACTGCATTCTGATAGCCAAGAGAGTTATTACCATCCTAGACCGCCATGCATATATCGGCTAATTTTAGAGACCCTGCTGCGCCTTATCGACTAACGGGCCTATTGCTTGCCATTGGCATTCTCTGGCCTATGTTGCAACTCGCTCAATTTGAACCTAAGCTTTTAGTTGACCCTAACAATATTCAAGTGATGGGTAATTTTCTTGCGCAGTTTTTTCCGCCAAATATGGAAGCAGTATTTTTATCGCTCGTCCTAAAGGCTACTGTAGAGACGCTCGCCATGGCTACCGCAGGCATTGCCTTAGCCATGATCATTGCAGTACCCCTGGGCTTAATCATCTCCTATAGCCTATCAATCTCACGGATAGGCCCCACATCCGACCATCAATTTGCTCAATCCATTCGATTTCTTGCACGCTCCCTCATGCTGGTACTACGAGGTATTCCAGAGATTGTCTGGGCACTTCTATTGGTGAGGGTCTTCGGCTTGGGTCCAATTGCAGGTGTTTTGGCTATTGCTATCACCTACGGGGGCATGCTCGCTAAAGTCTATTCAGAAATTTTGGAGTCAGGCAATACGCTACCTGCTCGCGCCCTCATCTTATCTGGCAGCAATCGTATAGCGGCATTTTTATATGGGTTATTGCCAGGCTCAGCGCAAGAGCTTGCCTCCTATACAGTCTATCGCTGGGAGTGCGCCGTTAGAGCTTCCGTTGTGATGGGGTTTGTCGGCGCAGGCGGTCTAGGTCAGCTCATGGATCAGTCCATGAAAATGCTCAATGGCGGAGAAGTTTCGACTATCTTGCTCGTATTTTTGGGTCTTGTATTGCTAGCCGACTACATCAGCTTAGTCATTCGAAGGCAGCTGACATGAGTACTCCCATCAATATTCAACCTGCCCGCCAATTTTGCCTTCAGTGCCTCTTAACGCTCTTGATCGTATTTGGATTAACGATTGCCAGTTTTATTTACCTCTCCCTGAATCCAGCCGACCTCTTCACTCTGGAGGCGATGAGGAATATGGCAGAATTCATTGGACGATTTTTTCCGCCTGATCTGAGTGCTGATTTCCTAGAAAAAATTGGATATGGCGTTTTACAAACGCTAGCGATTTCTGCTTTAGCGACCCTGATTGCAGCCATCCTTAGTCTTGGACTCTCACTGCCGGTATCGGGAAAATTTGGACTGCTAGCTAAGGGGCTCGCGCGCTTCATTTGCAACTTTTTGCGATCCGTCCCTGAATTAGTTTGGGCAGCCTTAATGGTGCTGGCCGTTGGCCTCGGGCCATTCGCAGGTACCTTGGCGTTGATGCTACACACCACTGGAGTTTTAGGAAGGCTGTTTGGTGAGGCATTGGAAAATAATCCCGTGAGCTCTAGTAACGCTCTCGAACTCAGTGGCTCCGGGAGGGTCGCTAGCTTCTTATATGGCACACTCCCTGGAATCGCCCCTCAACTACTCTCTTATAGCCTGTACCGCTGGGAAATGAATATCCGCATGGCAACTATTTTAGGTTTTGTAGGCGCAGGTGGATTAGGGCAGATGCTGTACTACGAGCTTTCACTGCTCAGAGAAGCGCAAGCATCAACCGTCATCATCGCAATGCTACTCTTAGTCATCCTAGTCGATACGATCAGCAGCAAACTACGTCGAATTCAGATGCATAACCTGGGTTAAGCAACCCACTAACTCATCTCCACAGACAATCGAATGAAAAAAATACTCACCCAGGAATTACTGCTTAGTCTTACTGCTGATAAGCCCTCGATATCGCCAAAGTTTTTTTACGATGCTATCGGCTCACACCTTTTTGATGTCATTACACTTCTTGAGGAATACTATCCAACTCGTACAGAGAAATGGATCATGGATGCCTATCAGCGTGATATTGCTGATGCAGTGGATGATTGTGATGTTTTACTTGATCTAGGCGCCGGTAATTGTGCGAAAGCCAGTAGGCTTTTCGATGCTATTGAGCCAAAGCAATATTGGGCGCTCGATATTTCAAAGGAATATTTAGAGGCTGCCGTTGCCGATCTACAAAAACAGTTTCCGCACATTGAGATGTCAGCTCATGCTCTTGATCTCAGCTTGCCATTGTCATTTCCCGATCTGCAAAAACTGCGGAAAATATTTTTCTTCCCAGGATCCTCAATTGGGAACTATGATCCCGAAAAAGCAGATCAGTTTTTTGCCAATATCGCTTATGAGTGCCATGGAAATGGCGGACTTTTAATTGGCGTTGATTTAGTCAAAGATGATGAAACCCTGCATCTTGCCTACAACGACCCTTTGGGCGTCACAGCTGCATTCAATTTAAATGCTCTTTTAAATGTCAATCGACTGATTGGTAGCAACTTCAATCTTCAAGATTGGGAGCACTATGCCTTTTTTAATGCATCCAAATCACGTATTGAAATGCACCTTCGCGCGCTAACTGATGTAGAAGTAGTTCTGCCAGGCAATGGAACTCAGGATCACCTTATTTCCTTTAACGCGGGGGATTTAATTCATACAGAAAATAGTTATAAATATACTCAAGAACGTTTTGTAGAAAAGCTTCGGCGCGCTGGATTTGATGATATTCACTGCTGGACAGATCCAAGTGATTACTTTTTGGTTTGCTTTGCAAACGCCAATAAGCCTTCTTAGCTTAGACCTTCATTAATTTTATTAGCATGTCTTGAATAGAGTGCATCTCTCGCTCAGGGCTAATTAAATCTTTTCGCGTGCTGATATGTTTTTTTAGTGAGGCATAGAAATCTGGCATGGTTTCAGATTGGTACAACAATCTTGCCAGCTTAGCCTCATCACCAAGCGGGTAATACCCAGGATAATCATCCCCTAGTAAACCTCGATTGCCTGGTATATCCGATGCTATCACCGGAATACCGAGCGCTATTGCCTCTGAGACAACATGGGCCCCACCCTCCATACGACTAGAGATCACCATGAGATGGCTTTGTGAGAGTGCCCTCAAGGTATCAGCATGACTCACTTCACCAATCCATTGGTAATGCTCTAGGTTTTCACTATATTCTCTCGCAGTCAATTCCATTTGGGCATTCATTGCCTTGCCTAAATGTCGGATATGGATTTTGGAGTCTGGCGGCATCAAGGATAGGCTACGGGCAATGCAAAAGGGATCCTTTTCTTCCCTAAGGTGGCCAATCACTGTTACTTGAAAATCTAGGCCAGAGATTACCTGCGAACCATCAACCAGAACGGATTGATAAATCACTAGAGCCTTATGCCGAAGATGGGTTGGAATTGAATCTAATGCCGAAGACTGTAAAACAATCAATTGATCGGCCACTTCCATTGAGTGAAGAACCTCATGATGGGTTGCCATATCTCGGTATAAGTCAGTGCCCGTCAGAACCAAAGCAATCGGCCTATCAGGGTGTTGCTGATGAAACTCCATAATGGATGAATGACTTCGGTAAGCATGCAGCGCTACAAGAATGGCAGCATCACCACCTGACCAGGTCTCAGTAACTACAGCTCCATAACCGAGCTTCCCCAAGAGATCCTTCCAGCGCAAAGCCGTAATACGATTTCCATGCAGGCTACCTTGCGGCGCTGGTGTGACGATTTCAACTAGTGGTTTAATTTTGGGCTCTTATATTGAAGTTTTATTATTTTGATCTCTCAGGGGCAATATCATCCCCCGAAAGCTCAATCCATGCTGAGCGCTTCTCCATTACCGCATGAAATAACTCAGATTCGATCTGTTGATTGAGCCATTGCTTGACTGAAGAAAATGGCAATTCATCAAACTGTTTTGGATTGACCATCGAAAACTGTCTCATGAATGGAAAGATGGCCACATCAACCCAAGTCATTTTGCTTCCCAATAGATACTGACTTGACTGCAAAGCAAGCTCCATCGGTTTGAGCATGAGGTCTATTGCCGCATTCAACACTGCTTCTGGATTGAGATCGGGGTATCGATTCGGATATTTATATTGATCTAAGAGCGCCTTAAAAGGTCCGTCATTTTTCTCAATCCAAGCTTGGGAGCTGATTGAATCGACCGCTCCCCAAGCATCTGGGTCAGACTTCTCCAATGCCCAACGCATAATATCTAGGCTTTGATCCAAGATGAGTCCGTCGGCACACAACACTGGCACGGTTCCTTTAGGTGATGCCAGCAGCATGGATTGCGGCTTATTGCGTAATTCAATCTCTCTGTGTTCAACCTGAATGCCAGCATATTTCAATGCCATGCGAGCCCTCATGGCATAAGGGCACCTTCGGTAAGAATATAAAATTGGCATCATTATTTGATAGTCCCATAGGACCCTAGTCTTCAGCACCTTTACCAATGCAGAAAGCGCTTGGCTGGCTTATTCAGATACTAAATGAATATCGCCAGGGGGGTGGTACTGGAGCTGATATTGACGCCAATCTAGTTATCTAATAAATAGATAACCAATATCAAAATTAATCATTATCCAAATAAATAAATAGCCTCTAGAATGGACTCTGTTGTGAATCATCAATTTCATTTCTACAGGAGAAACCATGTCGCTAATCAACACACAAGTTCCACCATTCAAGACCCAAGCTTTCCACAATGGCAAGTTTGTAACAGTTTCTGATGAGACCCTCAAAGGCAAATGGTCTGTACTCATTTTCATGCCAGCAGCATTTACATTTAACTGCCCAACAGAAATTGAAGATGCAGCTGATAACTATGCTGAATTCCAGAAGATGGGTGCTGAGGTATACATCATCACTACCGATACTCATTTCTCACACAAAGTGTGGCATGAGACTTCACCTGCTGTAGGTAAGGCGAAGTTCCCATTGGTTGGCGATCCAACTCACACACTCACACGTGGTTTTGGCGTTCACATTGATGAAGAAGGCTTGGCATTGCGCGGCACATTCATCATCAATCCAGAAGGCGTTATCAAAACAGCGGAAATTCACTCCAATGAAATCGCTCGCGATATCTCTGAGACATTGCGTAAGCTCAAAGCTGCTCAATACACAGCTGCTCACCCAGGTGAAGTTTGCCCAGCGAAATGGAAAGAAGGCGCAGCAACATTAACTCCATCTTTAGACCTCGTAGGCAAGATCTAAGCTAGCAACTCAGTATTGACTAGTAATCAATAGACTCTCTTCGGAGAGTCTATTGGGTAGGAAGCACTACCCCTCCCTACCCAATAGACTCATCAAGATTCAATATCAAGGAATGCATCATGTTAGACAGCAATATCAAATCGCAACTGAAGGCTTATTTTGAAAGGATAGTGACGCCTATCGTATTGGAAGCCACTCTAGATGACAGCGACTCATCCGCCCAGATGCTAGAGCTACTCAATGAGGTTGCGGAGCAATCTGACAAGATCACCGTTAAAACTGCTGGTAACAGCAAAAATACTCCTAGCTTTACAGTCAGCAAGGTGGATGAAGTTGCTCGCATTGCATTCTCTGGCCTACCAATGGGCCATGAGATGACTTCCTTTATCTTGGCGATTTTGCAAACTAGCGGCTATCCACCAAAAGTAGAGCAAGATGTAATCGATAGCATTAAGGGTCTCGAGGGCAAGAAGCGCTTTCAGACATTTATCTCCCTTTCATGCCACAACTGCCCGGATGTAGTGCAGGCGCTAAACCTCATGGCCGCCCTGAACCCCAATATCGAACACGAGATGATCGATGGCGCACTCTTCCAAGGCATGGTAGATCAATACCAAATCATGGCGGTACCAACCGTGATTCTGAATGGCGAAGTCTTTGGCCAAGGCCGCATGAGTGTTGAAGAAATCGCCGCCAAACTCGACACCAATTCCTCGA
The DNA here is from genome assembly GCA_947371415.1 of Burkholderiaceae bacterium. GTDB lineage: Bacteria > Pseudomonadota > Gammaproteobacteria > Burkholderiales > Burkholderiaceae > Polynucleobacter. The sequence goes on from CANBPJ010000055.1 coordinate 9,802, forward strand.
CACGCGATGCAGAAAAGATCAGCGCTAAAGCACCTTATGACTCATTGATCATTGGTGGCGGCCCTGCTGGTGCCTCTGCGGCAATCTACTCCGCACGTAAGGGCATCAGAACCGGTATTGTTGCCCAACGTTTTGGCGGTCAAGTTGCTGATACTGTGGGCATTGAAAACTTCATCTCCGTTAAAGAGACCGAAGGCCCTAAATTGGTGATGGCACTCGAGCAACACGTGAAGGAATATGACGTTGATGTCATGAACCTCCAGACAGCTAAGAGCCTTAGCAAGACTGGTGATGAGCTGCAGATCACCCTTGAAAATGGTGCCATTCTCAAGAGTAAGACTGTCATTCTGAGTACTGGCGCACGCTGGCGCGAAATGAATGTGCCAGGTGAGCAAGAGTATCGCGGCAAAGGTGTGGCTTACTGCCCGCACTGCGACGGCCCACTGTATAAGGGTAAGCGCGTTGCAGTGATTGGCGGCGGTAATTCTGGGGTTGAGGCAGCAATTGATTTGGCAGGAATTGTGAGTCATGTCACCTTGGTTGAATTCGATACCAAGTTGCGCGCTGATGCTGTGCTCCAGAAGAAACTGAATAGCCTGCCAAACGTCACCATCATTACTAATGCCTTGAGCAAAGAAGTGTTGGGTGCTGATAGCAAGGTAACTACCCTGCGCTACGAAGACCGTGCCAATAACCAGATGCATGACATTGCGCTAGAAGGCATCTTTGTTCAGATTGGCTTGCTGCCGAATACGGATTGGCTTAAAGGCGTGATTGATCTATCGCCTCGTGGCGAGGTCATCATTGACCAGAAGGGTGAAACATCCATGCCTGGCGTATTTGCTGCTGGGGACTGCACTACCGTGCCTTATAAGCAAATCATCATCGCCATGGGTGAAGGTGCCAAAGCCTCACTCTCCGGATTTGATTATTT
>CANBPJ010000056.1 GCA_947371415.1 Burkholderiaceae bacterium
AGCTTTGCCAGTTTTGCTAACCATGGGGTCATTTTTTCTATTTCTTTGATTTTGGCCAACAGCCATATATTTTCCTAGAGTCTTGGAATGATGAACCTCTGAGCTTGCTCAGCAGACTCCCCTAGATAGGGCGCGGAATAGTGATCACAAATCAGAATAACAGTTAAGTGGTCTAGGCGCTATGATTGATCAATGCCTAATATCTCTATTTTTAATAGCCCTTATGGCTTTGTTGCCCTACTGACCCTCTCTAATGTGTTTATGACATTTGCTTGGTATGCGCACTTAAAGGATTTGTCTACCAAACCTTGGTGGTTAGCGGTTTTGGTGAGTTGGTCGATTGCCTTGTTTGAATATGCACTTCAGGTGCCAGGCAATCGAATCGGATATGAATTCTTTAATCTTGGTCAGATCAAGATCGCACAAGAAGTTATCACTCTAGGGGTGTTCATTCCATTTGCAATTTTTTATATGGGCGAGCCATTCAAAGTCGATTACATCTGGGCTGGATTTTGTCTAATGGGCGCTGTTTACTTTATGTTTAGATCATGATTAATATCCCCAATCTTATTTTTGCCATCATCATGGGTGGCCTCATGTCTTTAAGCATCACCTTGGCGACTACCTTGATTCGGGTGGGTGTTGCACAAAATTTCTTTTGGGCATGGCTTGAGGTTTGGTCTGTAGCATATCCAGTTGCGATTATTTGCATTCTCATCTATAGACCGTTTGTGAGCAAACTCACTGCAACTTTAGTCAATAAACTCAAGCAATAAACACAATTAATTCATTTGCAAGATACGAGGAATTTTATGAAGCATCTCAAATATATTTTGTTGTTGAGCATGTTCAGTTTGAGTGGCTGCGCTGCGGTGTTCACTGATGCCTCAGATGCCAATCATGTTACCTACGTCAACAGTGATGGGGAATCCATTGCATCACTGACGAAAAAGGCAAGCGCCTACTGCGCACAGTATGGAAAAACCGCATCCTTCAAAAAGAGTGATACTGAGCTAGTTGCAGTGTTTGACTGCAATTGGCCGCAAGCAAGCCCGCGTTAATTTAGCCGGCTAAATCAGATTGATAGATGAGGCCAGCATGCTCTCTTAAGGCGTGGAACTGAATAGATTCCCAGCGCTGTTGAGCGACATCCAATTCGGATTTATGGCTGGCTAAAAATACAGAGGCACCCACAACGTCTTCAGCCATGCGGTGAATATTCTCTTGAATAAATTTCTTTAGCGCGACAGGATCATCTGAGCTTACCCAGCGTGCCAGGTTGTAGCGTGCAGGGAGTAAGCGAACTTCGGCGCCATACTCCGTTTGCAAACGATGGCTAACCACTTCAAACTGTAGTTGTCCAAATGCGCCAAGCAACATAGTGCCGCCCATCATAGGGCGGAATACTTGAATCGCACCCTCTTCACCAAGTTGCATCAAGCCGGTACGTAGTTGTTTAGAGCGTAATGGGTCTGCAGACTCCACCATGCGGAAAATTTCCGGCGCAAAAAATGGCAAGCCTGTGAATTGCAACTGCTCACCTTCGGTGAGTGTGTCGCCCAGCCTCAGGAGGCCATGGTTTGGCAGGCCGATGATGTCGCCAGGAAACGCTTCATCCAAAATATCGCGTCGTTGTGACAGGAAAGAAAGGGCGTTATTGGTGCGAACCTCTTTGCCGTTACGACAAATCTTCAGCTTCATGCCGCGTTGAAAATGCCCCGAGCAAATACGTAAGAAGGCAACGCGATCTCGATGGGCCGGATCCATATTTGCCTGAATCTTAAAGACAACGGCTGAGAATTTATTTTCTGCGGGACTCACTTCTCGTTGCAAAGCCTTGCGTGATCCAGGGGATGGCGCAAGCTCTACTAAGGTATTGAGAATTTCTCGCACGCCAAAGTTATTAATAGCTGAGCCAAAGAATACCGGTGACTGACGCCCCGCTAAAAATGCTTCACGATCGAATGCGGGCATGGCATTTTTAATTAAATCTACTTCGGCAAGCGCATTTTCAAGATCGGTTCCAAGGCGTTCCTTCAATGCAGGATCGTTGATATCAACGATCGCATGGGAATCTTCCGTCACGCGATCTTCGCCTGCCTTGAACATGCGCATTTGGGAATTTGCGATATCAATTACGCCGGCAAATGATTTACCCATGCCTACCGGCCAGGTAAAAGGAACTACTTCAATGCCAAGTGCGGTTTCAATCTCATCCATTAATTCCATGGGCGGCTTTACTTCGCGATCCATTTTGTTAATGAAGGTGACAATAGGCGTATTGCGGGCGCGACAAACTTCAAGCAGACGTAAGGTTTGCGACTCAACACCATTGGCCGCATCAATCACCATGAGCGCAGAATCTACTGCAGTGAGTACGCGATAGGTATCTTCGGAGAAGTCTTGGTGGCCCGGGGTATCCAGCAGATTAATAATGCAATCGCGATATTCCATCTGCATTACAGAACTCGCAACAGAAATACCACGCTGCTTTTCAATCTCCATCCAGTCGGAGGTTGCGTGTCTGCTGGCCTTGCGAGCCTTGACGCTACCAGCAATTTGAATGGCACCCGCGTATAGCAAGAGTTTTTCGGTTAGCGTGGTTTTACCCGCATCTGGGTGAGAGATGATGGCAAAGCTGCGACGTCTTAAAACTTCTGCGCCGGGAGTGCTGGAGGTAGTGGTATCGATGGTAATTCTGCGCCTAATCTAATTGACAGAATTATAAGCGGGCATAGCCTCTTAGAATTGCTCTTCGGGCCTGACAAAGCGCCATTTTCCGGGGGGTAGGGCACCAAGAGAAATTCTACCCATGCGCACTCGCTTTAATCCCAGAACCCTAAGGCCGACTATCTCGCACATACGTCGAATCTGACGTTTGCGCCCCTCACGCAAAACAAAGCGGAGCTGGTCTTCGTTCTGCCAGCTCACTTGAGCGGGCTTTAAAACTACGCCATCTAATTCCAGGCCATGTTTTAAGCGGTCTAGGTCTTCAAAAGACAGTGCACCCTCAACTCGGACTAAATACTCCTTCTCAATGGGGCTATTTTCACCAATGAGGAGTTTTGCAATGCGGCCATCTTGGGTCAATACCAGCATGCCGGTGGAATCAATATCAAGACGACCAGCAGGCGCCAAGCCGCGAGTATTAAAGCGTGGATTGCGACCTTTATCTAGCGGGCTAGCAAAGCAGTTGTCGGGGGTAATCAGCGAGGCGGCAGGTTGATATTCTTGCTCATCATCAAAATGCGAGATAAAGCCAACGGGCTTATTGAGAATGACGGTAATCCGGGAGGCTTGTTGTGCTTTGGCGCCTGACTGCAATTCAATCTTCTGATGACGAAAAGCGCGCGAGCCCAGCTCATTGACTACTTCACCATCGACGGTGACCAAGCCTTGTTCAATATAAGAGTCTGCTTCACGGCGGGAGCAAAGACCTAATTCAGAGAGCAGCTTAGATACGCGTATTTTTTCTTCCATGCGCCTATTATCGGGCAAGCTGTACATTTAATCTGTTATCGAGGGGTATTATTGGGCGAAAGTGCTCCGCTAACTACGGGCTCTAAATCTGATAAAGGAAGTTAAATTGACTGCAACATTAAAAAAGCCCCCATTCTATAAAATCCTTTATTTTCAAGTACTTGCGGCCGTAGTGATTGGGGTGTTGCTGGGTCACCTCTACCCATCTTTGGGTGTGGATATGAAGCCATTTGGAGATGCCTTCATTAAAGGCATCAAGATGCTGATTGCCCCCATTATTTTTTGTACCGTAGTGCTGGGCATTGCGGGCATGGAGGATATGAAGAAGGTTGGTAAGACCGGTGGATTGGCATTGCTCTATTTTGAGGTTGTTAGCACCATTGCCCTGATTGTGGGTTTGGTGGTGGTGAATGTCCTTCAGCCGGGCGCTGGCATGAATATCGATCCTGCTAGCCTCGATACCAAAGGCATTGCTGCCTATACTGGTCCTGGCAAGATGGCAACCACCACGGAGTTTTTACTCAACATCATTCCTAATACTGTAGTTGACGCATTTGCAAAGGGAGAGATTTTGCAGGTGCTCTTTATTGCCGTTCTATTTGGATTTGCTTTGCACAAATTCGGCGGTAGAGGAACGATGGTGTTTGATTTGATCGAAAAGACATCTCACGTTCTTTTTGACATCATTGGCATCGTCATGAAGTTTGCCCCTATCGGCGCATTTGGGGCGATGGCATTTACGATTGGTAAATACGGAGTTGGATCTTTATTTTCCTTGGGCAAGTTAATGGGTGCGTTTTACATCACCTGTTTGCTTTTTGTATTCATTGTCCTTGGTATCATCGCGCGTTTAAACGGCTTTAGCATTTTTAAGTTTGTGCGCTACATTAAAGAAGAGTTGCTAATTGTTTTGGGCACATCGTCTTCAGAGTCAGTGCTGCCGCGCATGATGGAGAAGATGGAGCTCTTGGGCGCTAAGAAAAGCTGCGTAGGATTAGTGATTCCAACGGGCTATTCATTTAATCTTGATGGCACTTCCATCTACCTAACAATGGCAGCAGTATTTATTGCTCAAGCAACAGATACGCCAATGACGATTACTCAGCAGATTACGCTTTTATTAGTTTTACTCCTGACATCCAAGGGGGCTGCAGGTATTACTGGCAGCGGCTTTATTGTCCTTGCAGCAACTCTATCTGCCGTGGGTAATGTGCCTGTTGCAGGCCTAGCAATTATTCTGGGTATTGATCGCTTTATGTCCGAAGCTCGCGCATTAACTAACCTGGTTGGCAATGGCGTAGCCACTATTGTCGTAGCGCGTTGGACTGGGGAATTAAATCAAGAGCAATTAACAGCCGCACTCAATCGCGATAGCTGGATTGAGGCTCAGGAGCCAGAAGTCTTGCTGGATCAGAAGCAAGAAAAGATGCATTAATTGTTGCTCTGTTACCTAGATCCTTTGCAGGATCTAGGTGCGAACAATATGCACGCTACAAGGCGCCTCTTCAACGATCTTAGTCATTGAGGTTCGCCAAGGTGTTACTTTATTTGGCAGTTTGTGGGAGGCGCCAATCAAGATCAAAGATGCATCATTGTCTTTGGCAAACTCCACAATTCTGCTGGCTGGATCAAGCGCTTCTAGCACGTGATACGAAATGCGCTCTGGCGGTAATTTCAAGGGCTTCGCCCACTCCATTAGCTGAACAAGATGACCGCGGACAATGCCGCTAGCAGTTTCGCTTTCTTGATTGCCTTCAAAAGTGGGCGTACTTGCAATCGTGCTAATGCATACTAGGCGACTCTCGGGATAGGCTTGCAATAAATTCTTCGCAGTAGTTTGCATGCGCTCGCGTAGGTCCCCATCAGATTGGCGTGTATCAATGGCGGCAATCATCAGTGGCGCATCGTCATTTCCCATGCTGGGGCGCGGACTTGGTGAAGGCTCGTAGCCTGCAGCACGAAACATGCGCTTCAGGTTTTCCCAAAAACTTAATGGATCGACCCGATCTGCACGCTCGGTCAGCGTGACACTCTCGTGATCCCGTAAGACCTGACGTAAGCGAGTGGCGCTTTGATAGCGGTCCGCCGCACGCGGCTCCAAACAGCGCAAAATAATCTCCTGCAACCAGCGGGGAATTTCTTTGCGAATAGCGCGCGGGGGAAATGCTTGTGCCCACATCCTTTTGCGTAAGCCACTCATGGTCTGTGGATTACCAAAAGGAAGCTCTCCTGTCAGCAGTTCATACATGATGACGCCGATTGAGAAAATATCGCTACGGTAGTCTGAACGAATGCCGGTGACTTGCTCTGGTGAGATGTAGGGCGCAGAACCAATGCCCTTGCGCATTTCTTCTGCAAGTAAATCGGGAAAGCGCGCATGATGCGATAGGCCAAAATCAATTAAGGTGAGCTTGCCTTTGTCATCAATCAGAATATTTTCAGGTTTGATGTCCAGATGAATCGCATCTTGTGCGTGGAGGGATTGGACTGCTTGTGCTAGGTCAGCGCCAATTCGTACCACCTCATCGATTGTAAAAATCTTACCCTCTTTAATGGAGTCCTCAAGAGGTCGCCCTTCAACGCGTTCCATTGCAATGTAGGGGCGCGTGGCCATATTGCCAGAGCCAAGATACTTTGGAACATGGGGGCTTTTGAGTGAGCGCAGAATGGTGAGTTCGGTTTCAAATCCAATGAGACTTTCAACGGGCTGATCGCGACCCACTCTAGGAATCTTTAAGAGGATGGGTACATCAATGCCCTCTTTGGTTGCGGAGTATAGGCTGGCCATGCCGCCACGATGAACCTCCGTCCCCAAAACAAATCCATCAACTACTTTGCCATCTTGAAAAATCTCATCAACCGCTTCGATATCAGTATTAATCGGCATAGGGAAATTATTTGCCCGTGATGAGGCGGTTGGCAAGGTCTTCTGGCAATCCGGCGCGACGGACTTTATCCGCCGTAGTGAATTGATCGTATGCAGTGCGGTGGAAGGTGAGTGCTTCTAGCCCTGGCTCAAACACTGCGAAGCAGGCTTCAGGATTTCCATCCCGTGGTTGACCAAGTGAGCCCACTACACTCACCCATTGGCGATGATGCATCACGGGAACCGCATCGCCAGGATGCGGAGCAAAGCGAATCAGCTTGCCGACTGCGCTTTGATAAAAAAGTGCTTGTTCGTGAGCATGGCCAACAAAAGTATAAGTCTTACCCGAGCTTTGTACGCATCGCCATGCACTCATGCTATCGGTGATGTAGTTCCAGTCAGCAGGGTTGTGAGCTGATGCATGAACAAAGCACATCGTCTCTTCTTGAATCATCAATGGCAAATCTTTTAGAAACTGGACTTGAGTGGAGTTCAGCTGACTTTTGGTCCACTCAATTGCTGCATTTGCGCTCACATTCATTTGCTTGCTACGATCTTCAAATACGGCTTGGTCATGATTGCCTAGAACCGCAATCGCCTGCTTGTTAGCAACCAGTTCACCAATGCGGTCAATTAGGGCGCCGGGATCTGCGTTATAGCCGACAATGTCCCCCAAAAAAACCATGCGGGTGACGCCAAGCTCTTTAGCCTGCTCCATGCAGGCATCAAAAGCTTCTAAATTACTATGTAGATCGGCAAATAGCCCAATACGTTCACTCATTTTTTAATGATAGGACAAAAGCGCCTTTAGCAGAAGGGCTAATAGGGGCTTGCTTCGTTAGCAGGCCTGTTTTTAAAGCGCTTATGAACCCAATAGTATTCAGCGGGTCTAAGGCGTATTTCTTGTTCAAAAATCTGGTTTAGTCGTGCAGTGTCTGCCTCGGGATTTTCGGTTGGGAAATTCTCTAGTGGCTTGCTAATAGAGCAGATATAGCCCGCCTCATTTTTTTTGAGGGCGGTGATCATCATGCAGACTTGTGCGCCCGTTATTTTGGCAAGGCGCGATACTGCCGTGATCGTATTGGTTGGAATGTTAAAGAAGGGGACGAAGGTTGAGTCCTTCAGACCCAAATCAATATCGGGTGCAATGATGATGAAGCTACCCTTACGGATTTCTCGTATGAGCGCAATAGAGTTTCCTTGCCGATCAATGGAGTTTCCGCCAAAGCGATTGCGCCACTCAACAATCTTTTGATTGAAGAAGGGATTTTTCATTCTTTGAAAAAATCCAGAGGTACGGGGCCAGCCCTTATCTTTTGCGAGTGCGCTCAAAATAATGCTGCCTTCAATGCCGATGAAATGCATATTTACTAGGATGCGAGGTTTTCTATCGGCGAGGTCAACCTCAGATTGAACCTCGATCATATTGCTGAGCTGTTTTTTGCTGCCAAGCCAAATAATACTTTTCTCTACTAAGCTACGCCCTAGTAGCCGCCAATGTTGCTTTCTAAGTTGATCAATTTCTTGCGAGCTGAGCTCTGGGAAGCAGAGTTCTAAATTTTTCTGGACAACGCGATTACGATCATTGGGAATGTGTGACGCCAAGTAGCCTAAGCCATACCCCAGTGAGACTAAAGTCTTGTAGGGAAGAGATACCAGAAATCTGAGGAGAGCAACCCCAGAATAGTTCGAAAAGTTTTTAAACAAAACGGAGCTTATTCGGTGTCGTAGCGAGATAAGGATTTAGCGTAACGTTGATTCATTTCTTCGGTAGAGCTAATTGACATACCCAAATCTTTAACCAGGCCAGTCTCAAGGCGATAGGCCCAACCATGAACGGTCAGATCCTGACCCCGTGCCCAAGCATCTTGGACGATGGTAGTTTCGCAAACGTTGACAACCTGCTCCATGACGTTGAGCTCGCATAGGCGGTCCTGGCGTTTTGGAGTGGGAATAAGCTCGCCAAGATAGCGCTCATGTTTTTGATGGACATCCTTAACGTGGCGCAACCAATTATCAGCAAGGCCTATGCGTCTATCTGTGAGGGCTGCATGCACACCAGAGCAGCCATAGTGACCCACCACCAAAATATGCTTTACCTTCAATAGGTCAATTGCAAACTGAATCACCGATAAACAATTCAAATCAGTATGAACAACAACGTTAGCAACGTTACGGTGGACAAATAGTTCGCCTGGAAGCAAGTTCACAATTTCGTTTGCAGGTACGCGACTATCTGAGCAGCCAATCCAAAGATATTCTGGCGCTTGCTGAGACACCAGGCGCTTGAAAAAATCAGCATCCTTCGCGATCTTGGCTTCAGCCCATTCGCGATTATTGGTAAATAACTGGTCTAAGGCGCTAGAGTTCTTCATAATCATGTTTTGAGTTTAAAGTACTTTGATGATGCCCATTTGGTTAAAACAAACCCCCACCGGCATTACCCTGAATTTACACTGCCAGCCGGGAGCAAAGCTGACCAAGGTGGTCGGATTCCATGATGGCTGTCTCAAGATATCTCTACAGGCTCCTGCGCTAGAAAATAAGGCAAATGAGATGCTGTTATCTTGGCTATCTAAACAGTTAAGGGTTCCGCAAAAACAAATTCAGTTGCTATCTGGGCAAAATAGCCGTGTCAAGCGGGTAGAAATCTGGGGCTCAATTACCCCAGAGCAAATTATTGAAGTGCTCAGTCCCTAGGCCTTACCAAAATATTGCCCATAAAATTCCTAAAATCAAAACCCATTTGCCGATGTAGTACACGCTGCGATGTTTTGCTTTGAGCTTCTTAGCTTGAGCCCTTAGGTGATAAAAATACTTAAATAGAACATTTACAAATCCTACCTTCTCGCCCTCGACGTTTTGAGAGGAGGCGGCACTCATGACGTAGCGGCCAAACCAGCGATTTAATAACTGCACCAATTTAGTGTAAACCGGGCGTTCTACGTCGCAAAACAAGACGATGCGTTGGTGATCTGTTTCATTGCCAGCATAGTGGATATAGGTTTCATCAAACATCACAGCTTCGCCATCCTTCCAGTAATAACGCTCACCATCTACATCGATAAAGCATTTGGGGTCATTTGGTGTCACTAGGCCAATGTGATAGCGCAGGGAGCCCGCATAAGGGTCGCGGTGGCGTACTAGCGTTGCTCCAGGCGGCAAGGAGGCAAACATAGCTGCCTTAATCGAGGGAATGGATTTCAGAAGCGCAACCGTTTTGGGGCAATTGAGTTGCGCAGAAGGCATTTCCTTGCCATACCAATAGAGGTGAAAGCGCTTCCAACCCGTCCGAAAAAAGGAGTTAAACCCAATATCGTTGTATCCCGTAGCAGCCGCTATGGCGCCGTCTGCATTTAAAGCGAGCGCTTCATCTCTAATGATCTGCCAGTGATCTTGAAGGGGCTTCATTTCGGGGAAGTCTGCCACCGGAATAAATGCCCCAGCCTTAGTTTTGGAGAATAAGTAGAGCAGGCAATTAATGGGCGCCAAAAGTACCTGATAGTCCGTCAGTGAGCGCACTAAGCCAAATCGTACCTTGCCTCTCAAGTAGACATAAACAGCTGAGACGACGAAGATAAGAAAGATGGCGTGACGTAGTTCCATGGAATTTACCAATTAGCGTTAACGCTTATATTTTAATTTGGATGTCAGGGTAATTCATGCCTATTTCTGTAATGATTATGCTCAAATGTTAATTAGGGCTAAAGCAGGCCGCGTGAAGTGCGCCCAATCAGGGCTACAAGAATGATTTGTTAAGGAAACTCATATGAATAAGTTCGTAAAATGGCTTTCAAGCCTGATATTGATTGGCCTGGCTGGTTTAGCAGGGTACACCTGGATTATGTTCAATTGGAGCTACGGCAGTGGTGAGCGGGCTGGTTATGTCCAGAAGTTTTCCAACCGCGGATACATTTGCAAAACTTGGGAGGGGGAGTTGGCTATGGTTTCGATGCCTGGAACCATGTCTGAAAAGTTCCTCTTTACGGTGCGTGAAGATGCTGTAGCGCAAAAAATCAATGCCAATTTAGGCAAAAAGGTTGCCCTTAAATATGATCAGCACATTGGGTTGCCTACAACATGTTTTGGCGATACCGAGTATTTTGTGTCGGACGTCACAGTTTTGGAAGAGTAAAAAATAGGCAATTCAATAAATTGCTGTGACGCAGCTTTATTTTTGTAATTTTTTGTGGTTAAAATCATGTAAGCGCAAGGTGCGCTGACATCAATATCTATAAGGAGCTTCACTTGAACAAAGCAGAACTAATCGCAGCAATTGCTGACGACGCTGAGATCTCAAAAGCCAAAGCTGAATTTGCATTGAATTCT
>CANBPJ010000057.1 GCA_947371415.1 Burkholderiaceae bacterium
TCTGATGGCAGGAATCTCAAAACCATTCTCCAGCAACCCGTCTTTATGGTTGCTGTGATCGGCGCCTCTTTGGGCTATGGCGTCATGAATCTACTGATGGCTGCTACTCCGCTGGCCATGCAAATCTGCGGTCTACCATTCTCCGATACTGCGCTGGTATTGGAATGGCATGTGATCGGCATGTTCGCGCCCGGATTTTTTACGGGATCACTGATTCAGCGCTTTGGCGCACTCAGGGTCATGGGTGTCGGTGTTGCGCTGAATCTACTTTGTATTTCAATAGCCTTAACTGGCGTCGACTTTAATCAGTTCCTCATTGCGCTATTTTTATTAGGCGTCGGCTGGAATTTTTTATTCACCGGCTCCACCTCATTGGCAATGACTGCTTATCGACCAGAAGAGCGTGATAAAGCACAGGCAGCAATTAATTTCTTTGTCTTTGGCACCATGGCCTTTACTTCATTTGGATCTGGAGCGCTGATTACTTCGCAAGGCTGGAATATTCTCAATCTAGGATCATTGCTTCCCGTGGCCGTTACAGCGGGCGCCCTGGTTTGGCTTAGCACTCAGCGAAGAAAATTCTCCACGACTTAAGACGTCTTGGCCAGCGGTAAATTAAACAAGAGATTTTGTGGCTTGAGCTTTAACTGCTGCTCATCATTCATCGCCATACCCATGTACACGGGCTTACCATGCTGGGCTTGAGTAACGGCAGCCTCATCGATAAAATCTAGACGGAATAAGCAAATGATTTTTTCCAATTCATCTGCCTCTACCGCCACTTTGTTGTAAAGCTGATTCAAGATATCGGTAGCGGCTGCGTCAAGGCCAACATGCCAAGACCATTTTGGATCCGTAATTTGCTGCATTGGAGTAATCCGCACTTGCGCACCTAAAAAATGCTGTATCCACTTCTCAAGTACACGACAAAAATGATTGATGGGGGGCTGGCCAAAATTGAGCTGGACTGCAAAATCATGATCCTCGTTCTTATCCCAATAGAGATCTGCATTCTCCTCATGCAAGACATCCAAATCAATCGAGCGCATTGACATCGACTTACCTTTGAGTAAATCCATGATGTTGCCAGTCTCTCCTGCCTGCGCATTGCGAGCAACCACCTCATCATCCGCACCCATGACAACCCCATCTTCCAGCACGCTAATTTTTTGAGCCCTAAAGAAGAGCTCACCCATGCGCGCATCCAAGGGATGGCAATCCTCCCCCAAAATATGTCTGATGAAGATCTGGGCAAGTTGGCAGATAAATAAAGGAGGTACATCTACACCATCCCCCTTAAATAGACTCATATAAAAACTTTCTAAAGAGCTGGCAGCCAACAACTTAGCTCGATAGCGAAGCCAAACCTGATAATTCACCTGAATATCTGGATCTGCCATGGCGCTAATTTCCTCATCAGCTATCACTGCGCGAGGATTTTCACTTAAACGCTGGTGTAAGGCGCGCTCAACATCGCACGATTCAGGGACGAGATTTAACTCCGGGCGTAATAAATAGGTGCGCAGAAATTCATCCGTTACCAGCAATTGGTTATCTGCATCCACAACAAGGGTTTTATAAGCAGAATGGGGCCAGAGGTTTGTCATGTCGGTTTGCTCAAACAAAAAGATAAGGCTCAGAATATACTAGCCCTTCAATTTAAGCCAAAGAGGAAGATAAACGTGAGCGAACTCAAAAAAATAGATACCGTTGTAGGTGATGGCAAAGAAGCTGCTGCTGGCAACCATGTGGATGTCCATTACACAGGCTGGTTATATGACGAAAAAGCGCCAGATCAAAAGGGCCAGAAATTTGATAGCTCGCTTGACCGCGGCCAACTGTTTAGCTTTCCTTTGGGCGCCGGTCATGTCATTAAGGGCTGGGATCAAGGCGTTCAAGGCATGAAGATTGGTGGCAAACGCACCCTCATCATCCCATCTGAAATGGGCTATGGCGCACGTGGTGCCGGTGGTGTAATCCCCCCAAATGCAACATTAGTATTCGATGTGGAGTTACACGGAGTCAATTAATTCAGCAGATACCGACTCTCAAAAAGCATAAAGGCCACTCAATGAGTGGCCTTTATTTTTTCATTCGGTAATGAAAAAAATTAAGAACGCAAATCTTTACCGTTCAACGTGAGCTTACTTGGGGTTGTCGGCTGACACAAACCAATTAAACGATTTCTTTCTGCCATGACCTTATCCGTGTAACCGCCGTCGTTCTCCGCATTCGCAGCGCCAACATAGTATTTCAAGCCATTGCGCAATGAACCGGTAGTGGCAATCAAATACTTCAAGATATAGGCGCCCACCCGAATATTGACTTCAGGCTTAACTGCATCTGTTGCACCACCGTACAAGGCGTACTTGTCTTTATGAATGGATGTCATCACTTGCATCAAACCTTCTGCACCCGCCTCACTCTTGGTGAGCGGATTGAAGTTTGACTCCACCGAGATCACAGCGAGCAAGAGCACGGGATCAATGTTGACTTCTTTTGCGATCAACACGGTATTGGAGACATACTCCTCAATCTTGGCGCGATCTAGCTTGTACTTTTTCTCAAAGAAGTCGGCAACTGCCCGTTGATTCTGGATTGACACCATCAACCTTGAATCTAAAGCCTGAGGGTCAATTTTTGAGCTTGGGATGCGATCGGACAAATGCGAAATTGGCTTTACCTGCGCCTGCGCAACTGAGGGCATCAAGAGGGCGACTGTTTGGCGCTTAGCGCTCATTAAGCCGTTACCAGTGGTGGCCGAAGCCTTGCCGTAGATCACCTGAGTAATTTCTTTGTCAGCAAGCGCTCTAGGAGGCTCTTCTTGATACTGATCGAGCATGCCGAAACCGTTTTGCCAAACCATGTGCCGGGCTTCATCCGGAACTAAGATGCGGGCCAAATCAAATGGGCCTGCTTGCGTGCCATTGCCTGATAGCCAGAGTCCCACGATCATGAACACAGTCACGATCAACAAACCATTCATCACCCGATACACCGGCGAAAGAGCGTGAGCTAACAAGGCTTGAGCGCTCGCCATTGCTGGCTGCACTAGTTGCAAGTTACGCGAATTGGTAGAAAAGCATTTAATCATTCATAGTCTTGCAGTACTTGAAAAACCAAGCTTCTGATTTATGTTGCACTGCAATAAGTAAAAAACATGAGTCATCCTAAGAAGGTTCTTATATCAAGTCAAGAATAAAGAAAGCCATTTCCATAACTTATAGATCTTGAAATAAGCAGGATCCCTATGAGCGCCCTCAATTTTTATATTTAATCCTTTATTTTCAATAACTTAAAGAAGTTAGTGGGGACTTATTTCATATAATAAAAAAGGGGTGAAAAAAGGACTTTTTTACAAATTTGTGACTCAAAAAGAATGGGGGAAGCCATATATCTAGTATTGAGTTCAGCTTATTTTTCTACCCGTAGTGTTGCTAGAACACTTGAACTATCCTGAGATTTCTTCACATTAAGATCAAGAAAATAGAAGCGTACCCACCCTCGCTACGACTGATTACACTCCTAGATGATGAAATGGCTTAGCAAATTCCTCCTATTAATAGCGCTTGGAGCGCCACTCAGTGCCTCCGCACTCTTTGATCAATGCAGGGATCTATTTCCAGCCCAGCAAATCCCCAGCACACCTCAAGCGGGGCGCGACCTTTGCTTTGATGATTTCGCCATCTACTACTCACCCCTAGATAAAAAGCCTATCTATACCGTTGAGAAGTTAAATGGGGAGCAGCTACAAGCGCCCCACCCCCGTCGCACCAATCAGTTTTATGAAGAGGCTAGACTCCCCTTCACTGAAAGAGCCTTGCTATCGGACTACCGCGGAAGTGGCTATGACCGTGGGCATAACGTTCCCGCTGGGGATATGACTCAGGAAAGGGGTATGGCTCAATCCTTCTCCTTGGCCAATATGATGCCGCAGGCTAGGCAGAACAATCAGGGCATCTGGGCCAAGCGGGTTGAAGAGCCTACAAGGATGTACATCAAACGTGCCCAGGGCGATATTTATGTCTTCACAGGATCTGTTGGCCAGGCGGGCAGCATCGGTAAAAGCAAGGTCACCATTCCAAGTCATTTATACAAGCTGGTCTATGACCCCGCCAAAAAGTCGGCTTGGGCCTATTGGGTTGAGAACACCGATGAAGCTGAAGTGAGTGCGCCCATATCCTACGCGGAGCTGGTACAGAAAACAGGTATCGACTTTTATCTACCAATAGATGCCATTAAAAACAAATCTAGCAAGGGATCTGAGAAGGCCCCATCTGATGCTAAGCAGTTAGTAGGCGCTTGGTATCCCGTCTTTTTTGATCAGTACTCGGCAGAAAAGGTGGCTGCGATTGTTTCTAATATCAAAGCTGGAAAGGTTGCCAGCGTGCAAATTCAATATGACCACAATGCGGAATTAGCTCAAAAGTTATTTCACGAGATTCAGATACAAGGCCCGGTAACAGTCACCCTTTCTCAAAGCAGCCCACCGGATTCTCCAGCTGTAAGCTATGAACGCAATCGCGTCACAGCAATAGTACGCCCTAAGTAAGCACTCAATACTCGCGAGTGCGAGCGGCAATCCCATGTGCCCGCTGAATGGGCGCCAACAATCCTCGTAAACCATTGTGATCCAGGGTGTGCATTAACTCTAGCAACTGTCCGAGCTCGCTCTTCGGAAATCCTTCCCGAGCAAACCACGCTAAATAATTACCAGGCAGGTCAGCCAACGCGCGGCCGGCATGCTTGCCAAAGGGCATCTTCATTGTGACGAGTTTCTCAAGGGCTTCTGAATCCATAGGCATTGATCTTACAAGCTAAGTGGTCATTCTCTCAATTGAGAATTATTCTCATTTACTGTATATTGCGAATGATTCTCAATTACTTTTATCAACCAGCCCTATATCAACATGAAAATGACCATCAAACGAATAGCCCTATTTGCCGTCTTGTTAGCTACAGCTCTCCACTTCTCATTTGCAAATGCAGGTGAAGGTGCCTTTGGTTGGATTTACACCCTTGACCTACAACCCAAAGGGAAGCTGGAATTCGAGCAACGCCTACAACTCAATAAACAGCAAGCTGCCGGAACCTACGATGCTTGGACTGCTAGAACAGAACTTGAATACGGCCTTACCAACGATTTACAAATTGCCGGCTATATCAACTCCTACTACACCAACGCAAATCAGAATTACACCAATCCCGAGGCATGCGGTGACAGTTCAAGCTGCACTGGCGGTTATGGAGTGCCATCAAGCCATGATCCTGCAGCACCATACAGAAAGAGTGGAATTGAGGGCGGATCATTAGAGGCCATATATCGAATCACCAACCCAGTCACCTCTCCAGTCGGTGTTGGCCTCTATCTAGAGCCTACGATTGGTAAAAATAAGAATGAGATAGAAGCCCGATTGTTGCTTCAGTCCAACTTCATTGACGATAAGTTAGTTCTAGCGGGTAATGTAGTCGTTGCAAATGAACGTTTGAAATTTATTGAGAACGGTAATGTTCCTGAATCGATGCTGGATTTTCTAGTAGGGGCTAGCTATCGTTTTGCACCTAAATGGTCTGCTGGTGTAGAGGCCCGGTTTCACAATGACTACTCAGAACTTAATTTACGCAACCAAGTACAACGCGCAACCTTTGTTGGGCCCAATATGCACTATGCCGCAAAAGACTGGTGGGTCACTGGCGCGTGGCGCTATCAACTCAAAGGTGGCAGCTGTATGGGTGGTGGCGAAGCTGAGTGCTCCAATGCCCGCGTTTGGGATAGTCACTCTGTAAATGAATTCATCGTCAAAGTTGGATTCCCACTGAACTAAACCATCTTCTCGCGAAATTAACCAAGGGGCAATTATGGAAACTCAAAATTTATTAATGGCAGCATTAATACACCTGATTCAATTTCAATCATCCCATTGCGCAACCGCGAGAGAAAGGGCTTTAATGATGTTCGAAGCCCTATCAAATCTTCAAGATAGCAATTCCGAGATTGAAGATCTATGCCTTCAAGCAAATGAACTGCTTGCTACTTAAATAAATATTACCAACGAAAACTACTACCCATCATGTTCTGGAAACCCAGCCCTCTAATCATCATCGGCCTAGCAGCCGCATCTGCCCCTATCATTGCCCAGGCCAAGATTTATGTCTCCGTAGAGCAAGCTCAAAAAATACTCTACCCAAATAAATCTCTCACGAAAAATCCCATCATCATTACTGAAGACCTGCAAGACAAGATGCGCTCCGCTTCGAGCGTTCGCCAGCCATTCCAAGGAGATCGTGTTTGGAAAACGGCAGATGGCGGCTGGTTTATTGTGGATGAGGTAGTTGGTAAGCATGAAATGATTACCTATGCCGTAGCACTAAGTCCAGCGGGTGCGGTTACGGGCATTGAAATATTGGACTACGTTGAATCCTATGGCTACGAGGTTGGTGAAGCTCGGTGGCGCAATCAGTTTATTGGCAAGACAGCATCAGATCCGATTAAATTAAATCAAGATATTCAGAATATTGGTGGCGCCACCCTTTCTTGCAAGCATCTGACCGATGGGGTGAAACGGGTTGCAGTCCTTTATGAGATTGCACTTAAAAACCAAACTCCAGCGCCCAAAGCAAAATGATTCGCTGTAAACCACTCCTAGGTACCTTTGTAGAGATATCGATTGCAGATGGAGCAAATTCTTTAAATGCAATTGAGAATGCATTTTTAGCTATTGAAGAAGTGCAGTCCTTAATGGGTTTTCATCATCCCGAAAGTGAGCTTTCTCAACTCAATGCACACTGCCATCTTAGAGCTATTCACATTCACCCTTGGACGGCAAAGGTCCTAAAGATCGCTCAAGAGATCAACCTGTACTCTGGTGGGCTCTTTAATTGCGGAATTGGTCATCGCTTAGTGGCCAGCGGGCTTCTGCCACGTCACTTCAATATCAAAGCAGCGGAAAGAGTAGATCAATTTGGCGGCATCGAACACCTCCAATTTCTAGAGCCTACTTTAGTGCGATCTGATCTACCACTCTGTCTAGATCTTGGAGGAATTGCCAAGGGCTTTGCTGTGGATCTCGCGGTCGATGTTCTTCAATGCGCAGGCATTCCATCGGGATCAGTGAATGCCGGCGGAGATCTCAGAGTGTTTGGAAGTGAAATACAGGCTATCCAAGTGAGAAATCCAGCCAATCCTCACGAGCTGATCAGCCTAGGCAATATGTCTGAGGGAGCCATTGCTACTAGTAGCCTTTACTTTGCTCAGCGGGACAGCTATTTAAAAAGTTATATGGTTAATCCCATCAATCATGAACATATTGAATTTGCTGAGTCTTACTCAGTGATCGCAGAGCAATGCGTATATGCAGACGCCCTAACAAAGGTAGTCAGTATTTCCAGAAACACCAATCATCCCTGCTTAGGTCATTTCTCTGCCCAAGCAATCAAAATACCAAACACCCATACAACATGAAAAATAATAGTCGCTTAGGAAAAATGCCCTCTTGGCAAAGAAATTTTGTTTTGCTGGGAATGCTTAGTTGCTCCCTCACGGGCACAGCCTATTTATTAGGCCATGAGTTTCAGATCCAACGCGCCGTCTTTGGGACGCATACTGTACTAGCATGGCATGGAGTAGCTGCCATGCTGGCAAGCATAGCTTTGGGATCGATATTGCCTTTTCATCTCAAGGCTGGGCTAAAGTCAAAGCGAAAATTACTCAGCGGATTGAGTCAGCTGGGGTTTTTAGCAATACTCTTGGTATCTGGCACTCTGCTGTATTACGGCCCCGAGGAGATACGAGAGTCCGTAGTTCTGACTCACTGGCTAGTTGGAGTGACATTCTTTGCCATCTTTTTATTGCATGGCGTGTACTCTAAAAATTCTAGGCTCTAAATGTAAAAAGGTTCATTGAGTTTCTGCTCAATGAACCCCATTTCTTTTTTAGAAACGCTTACTTACAACAAGAATCCTTGCCGCCAGATGTGCCGCATGAGTTCACTCCCAAGAGTGGATAGGCTGGGCAAAAACGAAAGATGCCTGTAGCCAAAGGGATAAATCCGAGCCAACCCCACCAACCTACAACGCCATTGGCTGCTAGCGCTACCAGCACAATACCTACTGAGATTCTCAAAATACGATCGATACCACCGACGTTACATTTCATATTGAACTCCTTTTAAAAACGATTAAATGATTTCCAACGATTACTTCTTACAGTAATGCTTATATAGCAAACCCATGACTGCTACAGCTACCTGACTAGAGAGTGAGTAGTAAATTTGTTTTCCTTCTCTACGTGTTTTCACCAACTTCTCCTTGCGCAAAACAGTGAGTTGCTGCGAGAGTGTGGGCTGATGTAGATCTAGCGCAGCCTCTAACTCGCCGACACATTTCTCCGCCTGAGCGATTTCACATAAGAGCATCATGCGATCGCGGTTAGATAGGACTTTCATGAGCTTGCAGGCTTCTTCTGCCGCAGACTGCATCTTCTTTAACTCCGCTTTAGAAATAGGCATATTCATCGTGGTCACAGCGCGTTTAACGGAATCTTTAAGTAAGCAATGCCATTGCCCTCTGGCTCGGGAAAGTGCCCAGCGCGAATATTCACCTGAATAGAGGGCAGTATCAGTACAGGCATCTCTAAAGTTTTATCGCGGGCAGTACGCATCTCTACAAATTGACTTTCGGTAATGCCGTCATGAACGTGGATATTGTTCGCCTTCTCATCAGCAACCGTTGTCATACATACTGCAGGCCGATCAGTTGGTGGGTAATCGTGGCACATATATAGCTTGGTCTGCCCTGGATAAGATAGGATCTTTTGAATTGATCGATATAGAGTCTTGGCATCGCCACCTGGAAAATCGCAACGCGCACTTCCTACATCCGGCATAAATAAGGTATCGCCTACAAAAATAGCGTCACCGATTTCATAGGCCATACACGCCGGGGTGTGGCCCGGCACAAAGAGTGCCCTTAGGGAGAGACCTCCGAATGCGAGCGACTCGCCCTCTTTCAACAGGTGATCAAATTGGGTGCCATCAGCCTGAAAGCGGTCGTCTAGATTAAATACGCCCTTAAATACGGTTTGCACACTCGTGATGTGATCCCCAATGACCAACTTACCGCCTAGGTGAGTTTGCAAATATGGCGCCGCCGTTAAATGGTCGGCATGAGCGTGCGTCTCCAAAATCCAGGACACCTGGAGTTGATGTGCATTAACAAAGCCAATAACCTCATCCGCTGATCTAGTGGTGGTTCTGCCCGATTTTGGGTCATAGTTCAGCACTGAATCGATGATGACGCAAGGGCTGCTATCCCCCTCATAAACGACATAGGTGAAAGTCCAGGTTTCTGGATCAAAAAAATCTTTAATTAGCGCACTTGGCTTTGAGCTCACAATATTCTTTCGGTTGAATAAATATTATATATATTTATATACTATATTAATCTACAATAAATTGCAATGGACTATTCAACCCTTATCAGCCCTTTGCTAGGAATCTTGGTGGGCGTCCTCATGGGCCTCACAGGCGCTGGGGGCGGGATACTGTCAGTGCCTCTACTGGTGTTCTTCTTAGGTCTTCCGATTGCAGAGGCAGCCCCGATCGCCCTCTGTGCGGTTGCCCTTGCTTCCAGCATTGGTGCAATCCTAGGTTTGAAAAATAAGATCTTGCGCTATAAAGCCGCTGGCTTCATGGCGATCTTTGGTTTAGCGCTATCCCCATTGGGCCTCTGGCTTGCCCCCAAGATCCCCAATGCGCCCCTGCAAATTCTATTTAGCCTAATCTTGTTATACGTTGCCATTCGCCTATTACGTCAGGCCCGCAATGAACTCAAAGGCATTCCTGAGGCAAACAGAAAGCCTCCTCCTTGCCTCATGAATCCCACTATCGGAAAACTGCAATGGACCTTACCCTGTGCACGCGCACTCATGCTTGCTGGTAGCCTCGCAGGTTTTTTATCTGGCTTACTAGGTGTTGGTGGTGGCTTCATCATTGTCCCTGCGCTAAAGCGTTACACCGACCTCCCAGTCAAATCCATTGTGGCAACCTCTCTTGGCGTGCTGGCCATCGTTACTGGTGGTGGCGCCATTTTCTCGGCAGCTAGCGGAAGTCTAAACATCCTGCTTGCCGCACCCTTTGCAGTGGCCGCATTAGGTGGCCTCTTAATGGGTCAACTCTTGGGTAAAAAATTGAGTGGTCCACACACTCAGCTCATTTTTTCTATTTTTACTTTAGTGATCGCTATTAGCTTGCTAATCAAAGGCGCATTGCTTTTACCTATGTAAAGCACCCTCACGTCTTGGAATAGAAAAAGCCCTCACTGAGAGGGCTTTTTCATCAACAACGAAACTGCTTGCACTTAGTGACCGCCAGCACCACCTAAATAAGCGGCTTTCACAGCAGGGTCATCCATCAACTTATCTGCTGGGCCATGAGTGGCAATTTTGCCGTTCTCAAGAACGTAGCCATAATCAGCAACCTTCAAGGCTGCTGCTGCAAACTGCTCTACCAACAACATAGTGACGCCCTGTGATTTGAGATTAGAAATAATCTTAAATACTTCCTCAACCAAAATTGGCGCTAAACCCATTGAGGGCTCATCCAAGAGAATGATCTCTGGATT
>CANBPJ010000058.1 GCA_947371415.1 Burkholderiaceae bacterium
ATGATGTCCTTACTGCGATCCTTCATCTTCACATAGCCATCGGGATTCATTACCGCCAGGTCACCCGAATGGAACCAACCACCCTCAAATGCCTCTTTGGTTGCTTTTTCATTCTTGAGATAGCCCTTCATGGCGATGTTGCCTTTAAACATAATCTCACCCATGGTCTCACCATCAGCAGGAACGGGCTCAAGGCTCTCGGGATCCAGCACAGCTATCGCCTGCTGCATGTGGTATCGAACACCTTGACGTGCATTGAGACGGGCTCTCTCACCAATATCAAAGTCATTCCACTCATCTTGCTTCACGCAGACCGCTGCAGGCCCGTAGACCTCCGTTAAACCATAAACGTGCGTTAAATCAAAACCTAGCTTTTCCATGCCCTCGATGATCGATGCCGGAGGAGCAGCGCCTGCGATCAAGCCTTTCACACCAACAGGAACGCCTTCTTTTAATTCATCGGGAGCGTTGACTAATAAGTTATGCACGATTGGAGCAGCGCAGTAATGCGTAACACCATGATCTTTAATTGCAGCAAAAATATGTTGCGCGTCGACTCTACGCAAGCAAACATTAATACCCGCGCGCGCCGCTATCGTCCATGGAAAGCACCAGCCATTGCAATGGAACATGGGGAGCGTCCAAAGATAGATTGGATGTTTATTGATATCCCAATCCAAAATATTAGACACTGCGTTAATCGCTGCGCCACGATGGTGATACACCACCCCTTTTGGATTACCCGTAGTGCCAGAGGTGTAGTTCAAGCAAATGGCTTGCCACTCATCCGCCGGGACCTGCCAAGCAAACTGAGGATCCCCTTCGGCTAAGAGTTTTTCATAAGTGAGCTTGCCGAGCTTTTCACCAGGAACATTAAACTCCGTTTCCTCAACATCAACCACCAAGAACTCTCGACCACTCTCTTTCTTAGCGATCTCAAGTGCCGTTTTCATCACCCCAGAAAACTCTGGATCCACCATGACAACTTTAGCCTCACCATGATTTAACATGAATGCAATCGATTCCGGGTCCAGGCGAGTATTCAAAGCATTGAGCACTGCTCCAGCCATCGGTATACCAAAATGCGCCTCAACCATCGGCGGTGTATTTGGCAACATCACAGCAACCGTATCGCCCAGTCCAATGCCATGCTTTTGTAGAGCACTCGCTAAGCGTCGGCAGCGCTCATAAGTCTGACCCCAAGTCTGACGAAAATTACCATGAACAATAGCCAGGCGCTCTGGGTAAACTTCTGCCGATCGCTCAAGAAATAATAGCGGGGTAATCGGAGTAAAGTTTGCTGGGTTGCGCTCTAAACCCTGTTCAAAAATATTAGCCATGCGTTCCTTGGGGATTGATCTTTCGTTAAATCTGAATTTCTAATGAGGTTTAGATATCGGCAAGGGCTTTGACGTGTGCCACCACGCTCCGGCCTAAAGCGGATAGGTTATAACCACCCTCCAGGCAACTAACGATGCGGCTCTGGGCATACTGATTAGCTACTTCTTTTAGCTTTTTGGTGATCCAGGCGTAGTCATCTTCAACCAATCCCATTTGCCCCAAGTCATCTTCACGATGCGCATCAAATCCTGCAGAAATAATGATGAGCTCCGGCTCAAAATCGTGCAAACGCGGTAACCACCGCTCTTCCACTATGGACCGCACTACATCCCCTCGTGTTGACGCAGGAAGTGGCACGTTCACCATATTATTTGCCCCATCCAATCCACTATATGGATAAAAGGGATGCTGAAAGAAACTACACATCAATACATTGGGATCGTTAAAGAATGCAGCCTCAGTCCCATTGCCGTGATGCACATCAAAATCGATAATGGCGACACGCTCAATACCGTAGGTTTCTATTGCATAACGCGCAGCAACGGCGACGTTGTCAAATACGCAAAAACCCATAGAGCGGGTTGGCTCAGCGTGATGCCCTGGCGGACGAATGGCACAAAATACATTCTCAACCTCGCCTTTCATTACGGCATCTACGCCAGCAATAGCAGCGCCCGCTGCACGCAGAGCGGCGCTCCAAGTATGGGGGTTCATAATCGTGTCACCATCGAGCATGAAGTAGCCGCTGGCTGGTGAGCGCTCTTTAACAAAGGCAATATGATCTGGGCTATGGACCAGCTCTAATTGCTCCTCAGTTGCCAATGGCGCATCTAGATGATGCAGAAAGCGGTCAACACCACTTCTAATTAACTGATCATTGATTGCCTGAATGCGCTCTGGGCACTCGGGATGATGGCTACCCATCTCGTGTTTTAGAAAATCGGGATGAGTTATGTATCCTGTAGTCATTATTGGAAATCCTTAATAGCAAAGCTGTAATTTTTATAATTTAATAAATCCTGCCAACACCTCAAAAATCCATTTCCTGATCCATGAATTTTCGCGTCTCCTACCTCACTTCAACACTATTCGTAGCGCTATTGCTAGGCGCCTGCTCCAGCACCCCAACTCAACAAGCTAGCCCTACAGAGACTATCGTAAACCAGCCCGAGGATGCCGCCACAGAAGCCCGTTTTAGTCAGAATCTGAGTCAATTAATGACCCAAATAGCTCAAACCCAAGGCATTCCGCTCTCAACACTTGAGATGGGCTTTGCGGATGCTAAAACAATTCCATCGATTCGAAAATTGGTGTTACCCCCATCGGGCAGCTTTAAGAAAAACTGGGTCGCGTATCGCAAGCGCTTTATTGAGCCAATTCGACTTAAGGCAGGAGCTGCCTTTTGGGAACAAAACCAGGCATTCCTCAGCAAGGTTGAGCAGGATTCTGGGGTACCAGCCGAGGTCATTGTGGCTATTATTGGCATTGAAACCATCTACGGGCGTCAAACTGGGAACTTTCGAGTAAAGGATGTGCTTTCGACTCTCGCCTTTAGTTACCCAGATACCCCCAATAAAGCGAGTCGTGAACAGCTCTTTAAGGATCAGCTAAAAGAGCTCATCCTCTTATGCTGGTCGGAAGGCGGCGGGAATTTACCAGCCAAAAATAGCATTCAAGGCGTCAGCTCAGCCCGTTTTAATGCTTGCCTGAATCAAAATAGCTCCTATGCTGGCGCCATCGGATTGCCGCAGTTCATGCCGAGCAGCATTCGTAGTTTTGCTGTCGATGGGGATGGAGATGGTCGGATAGACCTCAAACAAAGCCCTAAAGATGCTATCGCCAGCGTTGCTAACTTCATGAAAAAGCACGGCTGGCAGCCGGGCATGCCAATTTACTTCCCCGTTCAAGATGTAGCAATCGGCGAAGTAAAGGCAATGGCGGATGGCGAGCCTCAACTGAAGTACACAGTTCAAGAGTTGATAGAAAAACAGATTTTGACTAAAGCTCAAGGCGATCTTCAGGCTGGTGGCGTTGAGCCCCAAAGCAAAGCGCTCATTGTTGACCTTCCCTACCCCGATAAGGATGGGAATGATCAGGTGCACTATGTAGTGGGTCTCAATAACTTCCTAACGATTGTGCAATACAACCGCAGCTATTTTTATGCACAAAGTGTTGCGGAATTCGCAGAGGCCTTGGGATATAAAAACCAAAGTGTGGTGCCGGCCAAAGTTAACAACAAAGAAGTCAAGTCAAGTGAGCCAGCAAAAGCCAAACCCAAGAAAACTACCAACAAGAAAAAGCCTAAGCATACTTAAATTGCTGCAAGCTGCATTCTTTATGCCGGAAAGACTCCGGTAGAGAGATAGCGGTCACCGCGGTCGCAAACAATAAATACAATCGTAGCGTTTTCTACTTGGCGGGCAATTCGCAAGGCAACTACCAAGGCGCCGCCAGCAGAGATCCCACAGAAGATACCCTCTTCCGCAGCCAGCCTGCGGGCCATTTCTTCGGCATCCGCCTGACTAACGTACTCAATACGATCGACCTTGTCGCCTTGATAAATCTTCGGGAGATACTCTGGAGCCCACTTACGAATACCGGGGATCTGCGAACCATCCTCTGGTTGTGCGCCAATAATCTGAATATTGGGATTCATGGACTTCAAATAAGTGGAGACTCCAGTAATCGTTCCGGTAGTTCCCATTGCTGAAATAAAGTGAGTCACCTGTCCATCGGTATCGCGCCAGATTTCTGGTCCAGTGGTCTCAATATGAGCACGAGGGTTATCTGGATTGGCAAATTGGTCAAGCAATCTCCCGCGACCTTCTTTTTGCAACTGCAATGCATAGTCACGCGCAAATTCCATGCCGCCAGAAGCTGCCGTCAGAATTAACTCTGCCCCATATGCAGCCATACTTTGTCTGCGCTCAATACTTTGATTTTCAGGCATGACTAAAACCATCTTGTAACCCAACATGGCTGCGGTCATAGCTAATGCAATACCAGTGTTACCACTAGTAGCCTCAATGAGGGTGTCGCCCGGTTTAATTTCGCCACGCTCTTGGGCGCGCAGAATCATCGACAGCGCAGGCCGGTCTTTCACCGACCCCGCTGGATTATTACCCTCTAATTTTCCTAAGATCAGATTATTTTTGGAATCGTTTTCAGCGCCAGGAATGCGTTGTAAGCGAACCAAGGGTGTATTACCCACGGTCTGTGAAATAGTTAAATAAGAGGGTGTGTTCATGAAACCATTTTAGCCATAAGCCAAGCTAGACGTAAAAGGGCTTAATTTCGGCGCGTTGGCCCCGTGCGATCCGGATTATTGCGAGAGCCGCTTTGACTACGCGAACCGCGTCTGCCAGAGCCGGAACCCTCCTTATTGGTGCGGCCATGTGGCTCACGAAAAGAACTGGGGGCTTCAATAGTTAAACCGTTATCCACCATCTTTTCCACCGATTTCATACCAATGCCGCGTACCCGCTTTTGCAAATCATTTGCATCCTGAAAATGCCCGCCATCTAAACGCTCGGCAATAATGGTTTTTGCTTTAGAGGGGCCGATACCCTTGATACTCTCCAACTCAGATTGGGTGGCGGTATTGACGTTAATCGGAGCAGCAGCAGCCAACCCCGAAACTGCAAGCAATACTGAAAATGCTAAAGACTTTAATAATTGATTCATTCGATCTCCATCAGTTAATAAAAAATCCACTCACACAGTGTGCAAGTGGATCAGTTACAACGAATGGAAATCCAGTCTGTTGACTATTTTTTTAGGTCTAGAGCGGGCTTGCCAAGAAATCAGCATTAGCTGATAGCCAGTCAATATAACGACTGACGCCCTGCTCAACATTGAGGAAGGGTTCTGTATAACCAGCAGCACGCAACTTTGTTAAATCAGCCTGGGTAAAACACTGGTACTTGCCCTTGAGCGCCTCTGGAAATGGAATGTACTCAATTGCTTTCTCTTTCACTAATTCTTCTAGGCTAGCTGGATTAGCTTTATCGATTTTGCGCATCGCATTAGCCACTGCATGTGCCACATCGTTAAATGGTTGTGCGCGACCGCTGCCAAGATTAAAGATTCCACTGATTTCTGGATGATCCAAGAAAAAGAGGTTTACTTTCACCACATCTTCAACGGAGACAAAGTCACGACTTTGCTCGCCAGGACCGTAGCCACCATACTCACCGAAGAGCTTGACCTTGCCGTTAGCTTTGTACTGGTGGTATTGATGAAAAGCCACTGAAGCCATGCGGCCTTTGTGAGATTCGCGAGGTCCATATACATTGAAATAGCGAAAGCCAACTACTTGCGCGGTATTTGCACTTTCAGCAAAGCGCTTACGCATGACTTGATCAAATAAGAACTTCGAGTAGCCATAGATATTTAACGGCTTCTCATGCTCACGGCTCTCAATGAACACATCAGAGCCACCATAGGTTGCGGCAGAAGATGCATAGAGTAATTGCACCTTTTGATCGGTACAGATATCGAGCAAATCCATGGTGTAGCGGAAATTATTCGCCATCATAAAGATGCCGTCCGTTTCCATAGTGTCGGAGCAAGCCCCTTCATGAAATACTGCTTTCACCTTACCAAAACGACCACTTCTAAACGCCTCTAGAAACTCATCCTTATCGAGGTAATCAATGATGTCTAGGTCGGCCAAATTCCGATATTTATCCGCTGGACGTAAATCATCAACAGCAATAATATTTTTCTCACCACGCTCATTGAGCGCCTGAACAATATTGGCACCGATAAATCCAGCAGCGCCAGTAACGATAATGGTCATTGCAATTCCTCAGAAGTAACGGTGGCTGTACCCAGCTTTCCAACCACAATACCACCAGCGCGATTAGCCAAGGCCATCGCTCTTTCCAGTGGCCACTTGGCTGCCAATGCCACTGCGAGCGTACCAATCACAGTGTCTCCGGCCCCAGACACATCAAATACTTCACGCGCCTGCGCCTTAACGTGACTCACTCCAGCATCAGTAAACAAACTCATGCCCTCTTCAGATCGAGTCAACAGCAAGGCCTCTAGATCCAGGGATCGACGCAAATCTTGCGCCCTCTTAGTTAAATCTTCTTCGCTAGTCCATTGACCAACTACTTGACGTAATTCACTGCGGTTTGGTGTGAGTACGGTTGCGCCACGATATTTAGCGTAGTCATCACCCTTTGGGTCTACCAGAATCATTTTCTTTTGGGCTCTAGCCTGCTCAATCATCAAAGCAACTTGACCTAGCGCGCCTTTGCCATAGTCAGACAAAATAACCACATCAGCATCACCGATGAGCTTTTCATAACGCTCCAACTTGTGCGCCAAGGCTGCCTCACTTGGCGCCTCTTCAAAATCCAAACGAATCAATTGCTGCTGTCTTGCAATCACTCGCAATTTCACAGTAGTAGGTACTTTTGCATCTAGCTCAAGCTGGCTATCAACACCACTCGATTTGAGCAACTCCGAGACACGCCGACCTGCTTCGTCATCCCCAATCACACCCAAGATAGTCGTTTTTGCACCGAGGGCTGCTACGTTACGAGCTACGTTAGCAGCACCACCCAAGCGCTCATCAATCTTACCCACTTGAACCACCGGAACTGGGGCCTCAGGAGAAATCCGATTTGTATCGCCAAACCAATATCGATCGAGCATGACATCGCCCACCACCAATAAGCGGGCTTTAGAAAATTGTTCTCGGTTAGCTTTTTCCACGGGGCACTAATCTCTCTAATGGATTTTTTTTACTTGCTCTTAATTATGACGACCAATACCCTGGTACTCAATACCCAATTCTTGCATAGCTTGGGGCTCGAATAGATTGCGGCCATCAAAAATGATGGGGGACTTCAACTTTGCTTTTAATAGATCAAAATCAGGGCTACGGAAGGCTTTCCACTCGGTCACGATCACGAGGGCATCAGCCTGCTCTGCTGCAGTCATTGGATCCTCAACCATAGAGACTTTACTCAAGCCTTGAGGATTGTCCTTAAAGTCGAGATCAAAGCAATGCTGGGCTTCTGGCATGGCTACGGGGTCATAAGCGACAACTTGTGCGCCACGCTTAATCAGCTCTTGAATAATCACACGACTAGGGGCTTCACGCATATCGTCCGTGTTTGGCTTAAAGGCTAAACCCCATAATGCAAACTTCTTGCCTGATAAATCCTTGCCAAAGCGTTTCTCAATCTTCTCTACCAGAATGTATTTTTGCGCCTCATTTACAGCTTCAACTGCATCGAGAATCTTCAAATCACGACCATGCTCAATCGCGGTCTTGGATAAGGCAGAAACATCCTTCGGAAAGCAGGAGCCGCCATATCCCGTGCCGGAGTACAAAAAGCCATACCCAATCCGAGAATCTGAACCAATGCCTTGACGAACCGCTTCAATATCTGCGCCCACTAGGTCTGCTAGATTGGCTAACTCGTTCATAAAAGAGATGCGCGTTGCCAACATGGCATTGGCGGCATATTTAGTGAGCTCTGCACTTTTAACATCCATGTAATAGGTGCGCTCATGGTGGCGATTAAACGGTGCATAGAGTTTGCGCATTTGCTCTTTAGCTCGCAGACCCGCTGGCGTGCTCTGCGTACCAATCACAATCCGATCTGGACGCATAAAGTCTTCTACAGCAGCGCCTTCTTTGAGGAACTCGGGATTAGAAACTACCGAGCAAAGTTCTGGTGAAAGACCGCGCTTTACCAGCTCTTCAGTGATTGCGGCAGAGACCTTATCGGCAGTTCCGACCGGTACAGTTGATTTATCCACAATCACTTTAGGGGTAGTCATATGACGACCAATATTACGAGCTGCCGCCACAACATACTGTAAATCAGCAGAGCCATCTTCATCTGGAGGAGTGCCTACAGCGATAAACTGAATGTCGCCATGGGCAACTGAAGCGGCAATATCAGTAGAGAACTGCAAACGACCAGCTGCGCGATTGCGCTCGATCATCTCTTTTAGGCCTGGCTCATAAATGGGTACGCCGCCAGAATTCAGAATGGCAATCTTTTTAGGATCGACGTCAACGCAAAAGACGTTATTGCCCTGCTCCGCTAGGCAAGCACCAGTAACAAGTCCAACGTATCCACTTCCAATGATCGTAACTTTCAAGGCATCTCCAAACTTATATTTACTGTAATAACCACTATTAAAAATACATTTAATGACGGTTTAGTTAATTCACTTACATCGATGGGCCGCTAGGGACCGCACCCTCACTGCGCCTTGGGGAATAAGCTTCCCAATGATTGCAACCAGGGCACTGCCAATAAAAACGTCGTGCACGAAAACCACAATTGCCGCAGGTATAGCGAGCCAAGCTGGTGGTTCTTTGCTTCAATAAATTCAGGGTTGCCTGAAGATCAGAGACCCTTTCTGGCGTGCCATTGCTTTCCGCCAATACTAAACGGGTCTCCGCCAACTTCGAGAGTGCACTCAAGCTAGGCGAATGCTGCATCACCTCAACCAGCATCACTTCAGCAGCTTGAGCCCCACGAATTTGAGTCATATGCTTTTGTACGATATCGAGCAATTCACCAGATGCTTGTGTTTTTAAGAGCTCACACAGAGCGCTCAAGCCTACATCAGCCTGATCCAGTGCCGCATGCGCCACCATCCAGCGGTCAGCGAGCAGGTGCATATACGCAGGATGGGCTTTAGCAATAACACTCCAGACCTCAATCGCTTGAGCTGGACGATTCATCGCCATCAGATAATCGCCCTGCAAAATCAATGCACGCGCATGATGAGGTGCTGCCTGCAAAGCCAATTGAATCGATTGTTCAACTTCAGGTAGATCCTTACGACGCAAGGCTTCCTGACCAAGCTCACAATGAAACTGTGCAATCTCGGTGTGATGCGACTTGCCCTGCAAACCCTCCAGCTCACTGGCAGCAATAATCGCCTTCGTCCAGTCCCGCTCAATTTGATACATCTCCAGCAGACTCTCTTTTGCGGGCGCCGCAAATTTTCCCTCGCCAACCCGATTTAAAGAGGCTTCGGCCCTATCTAATAAACCAGCACGGAGAAAATCACGGCCCAACTCATAAGCGGCATGATCGCGATCGCGCGGTTTCAGATCATCACGATTCGCCAAATGTTGGTGAATCCGAATCGCACGCTCAGTTTCACCGCGGCGACGGAAGAGGTTGCCCAAGGAAAAATGTAATTCAATGGTTTCAGGATCAAGCTGAGCAATTTTGACTAAAGTTTCAATCGCTTGATCTGGCTGCTCATTTAGTAAAAGGCTTAAACCTTTGAATGTAGAGCGCTGCTGGCGCATACGCTCACGCTCATCCATGCGATTCTCAAGACGCAAATCCCAGCGCGAAGCTAGCCAGCCAATGCCAAACATCACCGGCAATAACAGTAACCAGGAAGTTGCAATCTGAATCATATTGTGCAGAACTTAAATAAAAAAATGGCCCGAATGGACCACTGGGTATGCGCTATGTGACTAAGCACCAGAACCCTCTTTGGGTCCCATTTGCTTTAGAGGTTTGTAATCAACGCGCTCGCGTAATTCTTTGCCGGGCTTAAAGTGCGGCACCCGTTTTTCTGGGATCAATACTTTCTCGCCAGATTTTGGGTTTCGGCCAGTACGCGCAGGACGATGATGCAAAACAAAACTGCCAACACCACGCAACTCAATACGCTTGCCTTCAGCTAAAGCGTGAGTCATCGTGTCCAGCAATGTTTTTACTGCCAACTCCACATCCCTAGGTAGTAGCTGGGGGAACTGTTCCGCCAAGCTCTCCACGAGTTCGGAGCGAGTAATCGCTTGTTGCTCTAGATCTGACATGGTCTATCAATAAAAACCGCCGCTCTCCAAATGGAAAGCGGCGATATTGATTTAGCCTTGATTGTCCAACTTCGCTTTCAACAAAGCACCCAAGTTGGTTGTGCCGGACTGCGCATCACCTTGGAGCTTGCTCATAGCGTCTTGTTGGTCAGAGCTGTCTTTAGCTTTGATTGAGAGGTTGATAACGCGTGACTTACGATCAATGTTGATGATCATGGCAGTTACGCTATCGCCTTCTTTCAATACGTTGCGTGCATCTTCAACGCGATCTGTTGAGATCTCTGAAGCACGTAAGTAAGCTTCAACTTCATCAGCCAAGTGAATAGTTGCACCCTTAGCATCAACCGCTTTCACAGTACCAGTTACAAGGCTACCCTTGTCACTTACAGATGTGTAGTTGTTGAATGGGTCACCAGACAATTGCTTGATACC
>CANBPJ010000059.1 GCA_947371415.1 Burkholderiaceae bacterium
TTTAGGATCGGTTTCACAATAAATTAAAGGGTAAGTTCTTGAAATCTAGGAAAAAACAGCTGGCTATAATCCTCATAATTATGACAGAGAGTCCATGTGAAGCTTCAATCTGACCCCCATTCCGGAGCCAATACGATCACCGGTTACGGTGATGGCTATGTAGAGATCAATCGGACTCCCTATAGTCATGCGGTTTTATTGAGCTCGGATGGTGAAATCCAAGACTGGGCCGTTCAATCCTTTGATGAGCTCCGTGCGGCAGATTTCAGCCAAATGGTGACCCTTAAGCCTGAATTAATCCTCATTGGGACTGGCAAGCGCCAGCGCTTCCCTAAGCCCGAACTGCTTAAAACACTGATTGAGGCCAAAATTGGCTTTGAGGTAATGGACTCACAGGCAGCCTGTCGTACTTACAACATTCTGGTTGGCGAGGGTCGCCAGGTCTTGCTCGCCCTCATTGTGGAAGCCGTCTAATGCAATTTGGTCACATTCGGCAGTCAAGCGCCCTAAACCCAGTCTCGATTTTAATACTGGTCTTGGTGTATGCCTTGCTATGGTTTGGCACACTCAATTACCGCCACCTCATTCCATCGGACGAAGGTCGTTACGCTGAGATTGCCCGTGAGATGTTGGTGACAGGAGATTGGGTAACCCCTCGCTATAACGGTTACAAGTATTTTGAAAAACCGCCCTTGCAAATTTGGGCCACCGCTAGCGCCTTCAGTATTTTTGGCATTGGTGATTGGCAAGCGCGTTTGTGGACTGCGCTAACGGGCTTTCTCACGCTTCTACTTATTGGGTTTACTGGTACGCGCATCTACAGTGCTAGAGCCGGCTGGTTAGCTGCTATCGCTTTAGCATCCAGTCCAATGTGGGTCATTGGCGGCCACATCAACTCATTAGACATGGGGCTATCAGCGTTTCTAGTTGGAGCACTCTGCAGTCTTTTGTTGGCGCAGACCTCACACAATCAAACTCATAGCCGAAATTGGATGTGGGTCTGCTGGGCCTTTATGGCTCTAGCCACCCTATCTAAAGGTGTCATCGGTGTGGCGATTCCCGGCATGGTATTTATTGTCTACTCCATCACAGCGTGGGATTGGAAAATATGGAAGCGCCTACACATCATTAGCGGCAGTATTTTGTTCTTAGCTATTACTGCGCCATGGTTTGTGCTCGTCGCACAACGCAATCCAGAATTCCTCGAGTTCTTTTTTATTCATGAGCACTTGCAACGGTTTACTCAAACTGCCCATAGCAGAACAGGGCCGATCTATTACTTCCTGCCACTACTATTGATAGGCTTCTTGCCTTGGATCGCACAAGTCCCTGGGGCGATTGCACAAACTTGGCGAGAGCGTAGTCGCGAGTTCTCCAGCGGATGGTTGCTAACCTGTTGGTTTGCGGTGATCTTGGGGTTCTTTAGCGTTTCTCAATCAAAATTGCCTGGCTACATCATCCCAGTCTTCCCGGCATTGGCCATGATTGTTGGGCATCGCTTAGATCGCAATCTAGGCTTTAGCAATTCACTCTCATTACCCTGGCAACTCCAGACACTCTTCTTTGCCATTCTTGGGGGCATTGGATTTTTCTTCCTAGGAGAAGTGAGCAAGCAAGCTCGGCCTGATGAAATTGAATCTTATGCGCAGTACACCTATTGGATAGTTGGAGCACTCATTGCATTGATTTCATGTAGTCTTCTGGCATTCACGCAAAGTAAACGCAATGGTTTATCGAGTATTACGAGTTTTGCAAGTGGCCTCTTTCTCTGCGCCCTCATTGCGGGTACTGGACACGAGACTCTAGGGCGCGCAGTATCTGGCATCGACCTAGTCGAACAAGTAAAGGCGGGCATCCCCGAAAAGGTCAACTTTTATTCTGTACGCATCCTAGATCACACCGTGCCATTCTATTTAGGTAGAACTATGACCATGGTGGAATTTCCAGATGAACTGGAGTTTGGTGTCAAACAAGAGCCGGAGCTATGGCTACCTACCTTAGATGCATTTATTGAGCGCTGGAAGGAAGATCAAGCAGCCTACGCATTGATGGTTCCAGAGCAATATATAGAACTACAAAAACTGAATGTACCCATGCAAGAGGTTGGAAGAGATTCCAGGCGCATCATTGTGAAGCATCCTGAATCTGCAAGCACTACACCACAATAGGGTCTTAAAATTAAAATGTCGACCACCAAAAACGTACTGCCTTTTATTCCCTTCACGCGTCCGCACTTCAATCAAGAAACCATTGACGCAGTTGCTGAAGTATTGCGCTCAGGCTGGGTCACCTCGGGACCTAAGCTAGCTGAGTTTGAAGCTTCATTAAGCGAGTATTTTGGTGGCCGTCCTGTGCGTTGCTTTGCTAATGGCACTGCAACTATGAAGATTGCTTTGCAGGTGGCCGGTATTGGCCCAGGCGATGAAGTCATTACTACCCCAATCTCTTGGGTTGCGACGTCTAATGTCATTTTAGGGGTGGGCGCCACACCCGTGTTTGTAGACATCGATCCCGTTACACGCAATATTGATTTACATAAAGTGGCTGCAGCTATTACCCCTCAGACGCGCGCCATCATGCCTGTCTATTTGGCTGGACTACCAGTCAATATGGATGAGCTCTACGCACTAGCGAAACAACACAAGCTACGCGTGATTGAAGATGCTGCGCAGGCATTTGGATCGCAGTGGCAGGGCCAGAAGATTGGTAGCTTTGGAGACCTGGTGAGCTTTAGCTTTCAGGCAAATAAAAATTTATCTACCGTTGAAGGTGGTTGCCTAGTCCTGAACAATATTGATGAGGCTAAGTTAGCAGAGAAGCTTCGCTTGCAAGGTGTGACACGCCAAGGCATGGATGGCATGGATGTGGATGTCCTGGGTGGCAAAGATAATTTGACCGATGTGAATGCGGTCATTGGCTTGCATCAATTGAAGCAACTGCCAGCATTTCAGACGCGGAGGTGCGCTTTAGCTAGGCAGTACTTTGATGTCATCCGCAGCGAACTGAAATCTGCTGGATTGGACGATTTAAAATTAGAGCTTCCAGTGGAGAATTTCGCTGATAGCAACTGGCACATGTTCCAAGTTGTTTTGCCACTTGAGCAATTGAATGCGGATCGCGCACAAGTAATGACCGAGCTGAAGGATCTTGGCATCGGTACCGGCGTTCATTACCCCATCATTACTGGATTTACGCTTTACCAGGAACTGGGATATAAAACCGAGGCCACTCCAATTGCGCAACGCATAGGTCGCTCGATTCTGACACTCCCCCTCTTTCCAGGAATGGCAGATGAAGATATTGGCCGCATAGCTAGTGCTTTAGTGGGAATTCTGAAGAAACACCGTAAAAATTAGTCTTGGCAGCGGAATCAGGCAAAATTGCAGCATGACCGCGAATTTAGCCAACCACGCCAGCGACCCCACACTCAGCATCGTCATCCCCGTATATAACGAGGAAGATGGTCTCCAAGCCCTATTTGATCGCCTCTATCCAGCGCTAGATGCCATGGCTAGCAAGCGTAACATTGCCTATGAAGTGGTGTTTGTGAATGACGGCAGCAAAGATCGCTCTGCGGGCATCTTAGCCAAGCAAGTGGAGTTGCGCCCCGATGTGACCCGCGCTGTATTGTTTCAGAGTAACTTTGGTCAGCACATGGCTATCATGGCCGGCTTTGAATATTCTCGTGGTGAATACATCATCACCTTAGACGCCGACCTACAAAATCCCCCAGAAGAAATTGATGCCCTGACCAATGAATTACTCAAAGGTCACGACTACGTCGGCACCATTCGGGCGAATCGTCGCGATAGCTTCTTTAGAAAATTTGCTTCACGCGCCATGAATCATTTGCGCCAAAAAATTACGCGCATCACGATGACCGATCAAGGTTGTATGTTGCGTGGCTATAGCCGTCGCATCGTTGACCTCGTGCGTCAGTGCAATGAGAGCAATACTTTTATTCCTGCACTAGCGTATACCTTTGCAGCCAACCCTACTGAAATCGCCGTTAAACATGAAGAGCGTTTTGCCGGTGAATCTAAGTACAGCCTGTATCAGTTGATTCGCCTGAACTTTGATTTAGTAACTGGCTTCTCCGTCATGCCTTTGCAGATATTCTCCATCTTGGGCATGTTGCTAGCAATGGCAGCCGGCAGTTTGTTCATATACCTCCTGGTGCGCCGCTTTGTGCTGGGCGCTGAGGTTGAGGGTGTATTTACCCTGTTTGCGCTCACCTTCTTCCTCATTGGCGTCATGCTCTTTGGCCTGGGCCTACTCGGTGAATATATTGGTCGCATATACCAACAAATCAGAGAGCGCCCACGCTATGTTGTGCAAACCGTTTTAGAGAAAAAATAATTGCACGCAGTCGTCTTTGCTTATCACGATGTGGGCGTCAACTGCCTCAAAGCATTACTCCATGCTGGCATCAAGATTGATCTGGTGCTTACCCATCAAGATGATCCCAATGAAAATGTGTGGTTTGGGAGCGTTGCCAAACTCTGTGAGGATAAAAAAATTCCTTACATCACACCTAATGCGGCTCAGCTAATCGAGCTCGTTCCACAGATTAAAAAACTAGCACCTGATTATCTTTTCTCTTTTTATTACCGCCACATGATTTCGGCAGAGCTCTTGGGCTGCGCCAAGATCGCCGCGCTCAATATGCACGGCTCACTCCTACCAAAGTACCGCGGTCGTGCACCAGTCAATTGGGCCATCCTGCATGGGGAAACTGAAACTGGCGCCACATTGCACATTATGGAAACCAAACCAGATGCGGGCGATATCGTGGGGCAGTCAGCAGTCTCCATTGGTCCCAATGAAACCGCTACCGAGGTCTTTGGCAAGGTGAGCCACGCAGCCATAAACGTCATGAACCAGGTGCTACCGGAGCTTGTTCAAGGCCACGTCCCTAGAAGACCCAATCTACTCGCTCAAGGGAGCTATTTTGGGGGTCGCAAGCCCGCAGATGGCGAAATTCTGTGGCAGCAGACAGCTGAGCAGGTTCATAACCTCGTCAGGGCTGTTGCACCACCCTATCCCGGCGCTTTTACGGACTGGGAAGGTGAACGCATGATTGTGGCCCGTACCAGTCTAGAGGGGCCCTTGCCCGCTCAACTCGATCTTCAGACCCCCGGCATCCAAGTGGTTGATAATCAGGTATTCGGCATTTGCGGCGACCAGAGAGCGGTAGCAGTACTGAACTGGTTTCCGGCAAAAACACATTAGATTAAAAACGAGGCAGTAAAGATGAAAAAAGTACTCATTCTTGGCGTAAACGGTTTTATTGGTCACCACCTTTCAAAACGTATCCTAGAGACAACCGATTGGGATGTTTATGGGATGGACATGCAAAACGATCGCCTAGGTGATTTAGTCAATCATCCCCGCATGCACTTCTTTGAGGGTGATATCACCATCAATAAAGAGTGGGTTGAATATCACATCCGTAAATGCGATGTCATTCTGCCTTTAGTAGCCATTGCTACTCCAGCCACCTACGTTCAGCAGCCGCTCAAAGTATTTGAGCTCGACTTCGAAGCGAACTTACCGATCGTGCGCTCTGCTGTTAAGTACAAAAAGCATTTGGTATTTCCATCTACATCCGAAGTTTATGGAATGTGTGAGGATGCCGAGTTCGATCCCGCTCAATCCACCATGGTTTACGGCCCGATCAATAAGCCACGCTGGATTTACGCTTGCTCAAAGCAGTTAATGGATCGCGTGATTTGGGGTTACGGCATGGAAGGTTTACGCTTTACCCTCTTCCGCCCATTTAACTGGATTGGCCCTGGTCTCGACAGCATCTACACACCAAAAGAAGGTTCTTCCCGTGTAGTAACTCAGTTCTTGGGCCATATCGTTCGTGGCGAGCCGATTAACTTGGTTGATGGTGGCGCTCAGAAACGCGCTTTTACTTATATTGATGATGGTATTGATGCCTTGATGCGCATCATCGACAACAAAGATGGTGTTGCAAATGGCAAGATCTACAACATCGGCAATCCAAAAAATAATCATTCTGTGCGCGACCTCGCCAATCAGATGTTAGAAATTGCACGCAGCAT
Source organism: Burkholderiaceae bacterium (assembly GCA_947371415.1). Lineage (GTDB taxonomy): Bacteria > Pseudomonadota > Gammaproteobacteria > Burkholderiales > Burkholderiaceae > Polynucleobacter. Next base: position 6,072 of record CANBPJ010000059.1, read on the forward strand.
TCCAGAGTACGCTAAGACAGCCAATGAAGTGAAGATTGTTGAAACCACCTCTGGCGCTTACTATGGCGAAGGCTACCAAGACGTTCAAAATCGTGTTCCCGCAATTGACAACACCATGAGCGAACTGGGTTGGAAGCCAACTACCGATATGGGTGATGCGCTCAAGAATATCTTTGAAGCCTATCGCCAAGACGTTGAAAAAGCACGTCACTTGGTTGACAAAGAATAAGCGAAAGTAAATTTAAGGGTTCATGGCTAAGATTGCTCTCAAGGTAGACGTTGATACCTTACGCGGAACCAAAGAAGGCGTACCCAATCTAGCGCGCACGCTCGAACGCTTTGGCCTCAAGGCCACCTTTCTATTTAGCTTGGGCCCTGACCATACTGGCTGGGCACTCAAGCGAGTGTTTCGCCCCGGCTTCCTAAAAAAAGTTAGTCGCACTTCTGTAGTGGAGCATTACGGAATCAAGACCTTGCTCTACGGCGTACTCCTGCCTGGCCCCGATATTGGCAAGCAAGCTGCTACTGAAATGCGTGCCATTGATGCTGCCGGTCATGAGACAGGTATTCACACTTGGGACCATGTAGCTTGGCAAGACGCAGTACGCAATCGTGATCCCCAGTGGACTAAAGTGCAAATGCAAAAAAGCTGGGATCGCTTTGTTGAAATCTTTGGGCACCCTCCAGTAACTTATGGTGCTGCTGGCTGGCAAATGAATGAAGCCGCCTTTGAGCAACTCGATCAGTGGGGCATCAAATATTCTTCCGACGGCAGGGCGCCAGCCAATCTGATGCCTTACCGTTTTACACTGCCGTCTGGCAAAGCAAAACACGTGCAATATCCAACAACACTACCTACTTTTGATGAGCTCATTGGTATTGATGGTGCCGATGAATTTGGTGCAGTCAAAAAACTCCTTGAAATCACCCAAAGCAATCCTAATGACCAGGTATTTACTCTGCATGCAGAGCTAGAAGGCCAAAAACTACTCCCTGCTTTTGAACAACTTCTGGCGGGATGGCTTAACCAAGGTCACGACTTAGTCACCATGGGTGAGCTTCATCAATCTTGGGAAGCTACCAAGCAACTCGATAAAATAGCCACACAGCCAGTAACTTGGGGTGAAATCCCCAATCGGAGTGGTGAACTGATTTTGCAAGCAGTGTAAGTAATAGACCCATTAAGAGAGACCGTTATGACAGTAGAAATTGGCAAGCCAATGCCCCAGTGTGCAATCCCAGCAACATCTGGATTGACCTTCACTCCAGATTCCGCAAAGGGTAAAAAGCTGGTGATTTACTTTTATCCAAAAGACATGACTCCAGGATGCACCGCTGAGTCAGGCGAGTTTCGCGACCATATTGATGCCTTTACCAAGGCCAATACCTTGATCGTTGGGGTATCCAGGGATAGCCTAAAGTCTCACGATAATTTCCGGAGCAAGCTAGAGTTGCCATTTGAGCTGGTTGCCGACACTGAAGAAACGCTCTGCCAACTCTTTGGCGTGATGAAGATGAAGAATATGTATGGCAAACAAGTTCGCGGCGTAGAGCGCAGCACCTTCCTCTTTGACTCCTCAGGCAATCTCGTTAAAGAGTGGCGAGGCCTTAAGGTTCCAGGACATGTGACAGAGGTATTACAAGCGGCCCAAAGTACGCAATAATTTTTTAAGTGAATTTAATCCGGGGGACTTGCAAAGCTCTCAATTTGGGGTAAAGTAAAGTCATATGCACCGTAAACGACGGGAAAGTCTGACAATCCGTATGACACATCAGCCTGAATATTTCAGAACAGGCTCGGTAAACAACCCCCTCCGTTTTCTACCCCATACATCAACCAGTTTTGTAATAGACCGTCATAGCAATCCGCTTGACGGTTTTTTCTTTTAGGAGAGTCTGCATGCCATTGCCCCCAATCCCAACTCAAATTGCTGGCCAAGTAAAAATTAGCACTAAGGACACCCCTAATTTAAAGAAACGTCCCGCCCCAGCAAAGCCTGTTGTGATGGAAAGTCATGCGCCTGATTGGACTTCCGATACAGAGGAAGACCTATCTGCGGCTGAAGTAGCGCTTGAGAAAATCAAAGGAGATCGTCGCCCTACAGCTGTGCGTAATGATCGTAGCGAGAACAAGGCAGCCCATGTTCCAGAAAAGCCTAAGCGGATTATTCGTACCGGGCCTCCAAGCCTATTTGTCTTGGACACCAATGTATTAATGCATGATCCAAGCTCGCTGTTTCGCTTCTCCGAGCATGATCTATTCTTACCAATGACTACCCTTGAGGAATTGGACAACCATAAGAAGGGCATGACCGAAGTAGCTCGCAACGCCCGTACGGTGAGCCGCTCCCTAGACCAATTGGTGGCCGGCACTAGCGGTACCTTAGATGATGGTATTCCACTCAATAAATTAGGCAATCAAGATGTCTCTGGTCGACTCTTTTTTCAGACCAAGCTAACTACTCAGGCTTTACCAGAGGGCTTGCCTGAAGGCAAAGGGGATAACCTGATCTTGGCTGTTGTCAGTGAATTACAAAAAACACGCAAAGGTCAGGAAGTAGTTCTGGTATCCAAAGATATCAATATGCGCATCAAAGCTCGCGCTTTAGGCTTGCCTGCTGAAGACTACTTCAATGATCAAGTATTAGAAGACCGCGACTTGATGTACTCAGGCGTGATGGCACTACCAGCAGACTTCTGGCCAAAACATGGCAAGGCAATGGAGAGCTGGGCTGACGGCAAATCTGGCACGATGTTTTATCGCGTTACCGGTCCTTCGGTACCCAGCATGCTGGTAAATCAGTTTGTTTACCAAGAAAATCCGGATGGCTCAACACCCTTCTATGCGCAAGTAAGAGAGATCAACGGCAAGACCGCCCTCCTTCAAACCTTGAGAGACTTTTCTCATCAAAAAAATAATGTGTGGAGTGTGACTGCGCGCAATCGCGAACAAAACTTCGCCATGAACCTACTCATGAATCCTGATGTGGATTTCATCACATTGCTCGGTCAAGCCGGCACTGGAAAAACCCTGTTGGCATTGGCAGCTGGCCTAGAGCAGGTTCTCGACAGCAAACGCTATAACGAAATCATCATTACTCGCGCCACCGTCCCCGTTGGTGAAGATATTGGCTTCCTACCAGGAACCGAGGAAGAAAAGATGCAACCATGGATGGGTGCATTTGATGACAATCTAGAAGTACTTCATCGCAACGAGGACAATGCTGGCGAATGGGGTCGCGCTGCCACTCAAGAACTCATTCGCTCACGCATTAAAGTGAAGAGCATGAACTTTATGCGTGGCAGAACATTTGTGAGTAAATTTGTCATCATTGATGAGGCGCAAAACTTAACGCCCAAACAAATGAAGACTCTAGTAACTCGTGCTGGTCCAGGAACTAAAATTATTTGCTTAGGCAATATCGCTCAGATCGATACCCCTTACTTAACGGAAGGCTCTTCAGGCCTCACTTATGTAGTGGATCGCTTCAAAGGCTGGCGTCATGGTGGTCATGTGACACTAGCTCGAGGAGAGCGTTCACGTCTTGCAGATCATGCTGCTGACGCACTCTAAAAAAACCTTTTCATGCCGCACTCTTGTAGGGTGCGGCATTTTTATTTGTGCGATAGCCTTATCGGGTTGCAGCACCTTTAGCGCTCGCTCGAATGCAGCTAAAGTGTCGCAATTTAAGCAGGATACCAGCGTAGGTACCGAAGATATTTCGATTGCTGCAGTAGGTTTGGTGGGTGTGCCATATCGTTACGGCGGCAATAATCCCAAGGGGGGGTTTGATTGCAGCGGACTGATTGGCTACGTATATTACAAATCAGCCAATATCAAACTACCGCGGACCATTCAAGAAATGAGCAGCAAAGGTCAAAGTGTTGAAAACCAGCCTCCTGCACCTGGTGACCTTGTATTTTTCAACACTACTGGTGAAAAGTATTCTCATGCAGGCATCTATGTCGGGCAAGGAAGATTTGTACACGCACCCAGCGCAGGCGGCACTGTTCGCCTGGAATACATCACAGCACCCTATTGGGCAGCCAGATTTACCGAAGCTAGAAGGTTGACGCCCTAAATTTTCGCTCCGCAACCCATTGCACTAGCACTAGATTCACAAAACCCAGAATCTTGGTTACATTTCTACATAGAACAATATGTTCTATGCATTATTCACCCAGGAGTCACTAATATGAAGAAGATCATTCTCGCCTTAAGTATTGCCTTTAGCTGCGTAATTTCGACACCTGCTTTTGCTGATCAAGCTGCTTGCGAAGCCAAAGCCCTTAGTAAAGAAGGTAAACCGCTCTATGGCGCCGCTAAGGACGCCTCCATTAAGAAATGCATGGGTGGTGCAGCAGCAGATTCTGGATGCGAAGCAAAAGCAGTTAGCAAAGATGGTAAGCCTCTCTATGGCGCCGCTAAAGCTGCATCGATTAAAAAGTGTGAAGGCGGAAAATAAATACTTTGCACCTCAAATTAAAAAGCCTCGCATTGCGAGGCTTTTTTTA
>CANBPJ010000060.1 GCA_947371415.1 Burkholderiaceae bacterium
TCTTCAGAATTTGACGGGTAATGCGGTTACTTTCCTCTAACCACTGCGCCATAACTGACGAAGACGGATGCGGAGAATAGAGAAGGTGGTCCTCAGTGAAAGATTCGGGCATAAAGTATTTTCTGGGCAACTCTTGTGAGGGCGGCGAACAGGTCGCTTTAGCGCCACAATAAAGGGGTTTTTCATCAAGATGCTACAAATACAAAAACAGTATAAAGTTTAATTTTCGTTAAGCCTTCTCGCTGGAAATATCGTCAATCAGGTTAAAAAATTAGCGATTGGATTGATTGCACTGTTCGCTGAGGGCTCCCCGCAATCTCTGGTGACTACTCGGTCATTGTTCGTGATGACAGTTGGAGGCAATTGGATTGCAAAGGAAAGCCATTGTATTTTTACCCAAAAGATACAAAGCCCAGCGATAAATCTGCTGATGAACGCGCCGAAGGTGCGTGGCGCATCATTAAGATATAGGCAACGGGCAAGAAGCACGAAACCACTAGTCGGTGGTTTTTTATGGATCAGTCAAAGATGAAATTTATGTGCCCCATATTCGCAATGAAAAGAAAGCTGCAGCAGTTTTATGGCAATGTATTGAGTCTCATCAAAGCCAATTTGCGCTAGCAATAAATTAAGGTAGTCAGAAAAGTATTTTTTACACGTCTTTTTGATATAGGAAAAATCATGTTTAGTCATATTATGTTGGGCGCAAACGATCTAGAGGCTTCAAGAGATTTTTATGACGCTGCATTGGGGGCGTTAGGAGTAAAGCCAGGCAGCCTTAGCCATGGCAAATATTTTTATCGTGGTCCCGGCGGTGTCTTTGCAATTACAAAACCGATTAACGGTGAAGAGGCCACCCATGCCAACGGCGGTACCATTGGCTTTAGTGCCAAGTCAATGGCTGATGTGGATGCGTTTCATGCCATCGGTGTTGCGCATGGCGGAAATGCCTGCGAGGGAGATCCGGGTTATCGTGAGGGAGTGGCCGGCACTATTTATATAGCTTGGTTAAGAGATCCCGCCGGCAATAAAATCTGCGCAATGCATAGACCTCCTAAATAAGGCTAAGCCGGGGAATATTTGCGTGATCCCTCGGTGTTGTCATTAGAAAATTGAGCTGTAGGCGCTTGATTCAGGGCGCTCTTTATTTGGTTTATGGGCCGAGATAGTGCCGATGGTGATAAAGCACAGCGGCTCCTCTTGTTTCGCTAGGGAAAATAATTCTCGTAGCTTTTGGCTATAAAGCGCTTTACCGCTAGAGAGACCAGAACCAAATCCCATTGCATTGGCCATCAGCAAAATATTCTGAATTGCACATCCAGCGGAGATTAGTTTTTCTTGCGTGGGAATATTATCCAAGTCGCCATTTAATTTGGCGGTTGCTAATAGAAGTAAGGGGCCTCTAAATGCTTTTTGTTTGGCTTCTTCAATTTGATTTGGTATGGCATCAGCATCCCTCTCAATCAGGTCTGCCGCAAATAAGGCGCCCAATCGATCGCGACCTTCGGGGCTGACCTCATAGAAATGCCAAGGGGTTATTTTTCCATGATCCGGTGCGGCACCAGCCGCATTAAGGATTTCTAATTTCTGGGGAGGGGTAGGGCCCGGCGCAATTAATCTTTTAGGCGAGACATGTTGGCGGCTATGAATCAGCGCATTTGCAAAATCACTCAGCGTATCTGAGGGTTTAGAAGCCAAAATGACTTAATCCTGGATGGTCGTCTGGCCTTCTACCCAGGGGCCAAAAGAACTTTCGATCAGATTCTTTAATGGGTAAATCATTGATGCTAGCAAAGCGCCTCATCATGAAGCCATTTTCATTAAATTCCCAATTCTCATTCCCAAAGCTGCGCGACCAGTTGCCAGAGTCATCGCGACATTCGTAAGCAAAGCGCACGGCGATTCGATTGTCTGTAAAGGCCCAGAGCTCTTTGATTAAGCGGTAGTCGAGCTCCTTCACCCATTTGCGCTGGAGAAACTCTTTAACCTGCTCACGACCTTTAGGGAATTCAGCCCGGTTCCGCCAAACCGTATCTTCGGTGTAGACCAGAGAAACTTTTTCAGGATCGCGCGTATTCCAGGCATCTTCAGCCATTCTAATTTTCTGAATCGCTGTTTCTTTAGTGAAGGGGGGTAATGGTAGTTTTTGTTCCATGGCTCTTTTCAATTAATTCTTCTCATTCATAACAATATACAAAGTTCTGCCTAAAATAAGCCATAAAGTGCCAATTTGGTGCATTTACCTTTGCTAACTATCGGGAATATTCTTGCGCCAATTATTTGATAAATTAATCCATAGGCTACTGCCAGAGGCAACCTCGGTTTCATGGTCTGAGCGTTTCAGATCGGCTGTGGGGGTCGCACTCGGTTTGGCGGCTATTATAAGCCTTGGCTGGCTGCTTACCAGTCGTGGGTATAACTCTCCATGGATTGTTGCCTCCATGGGTGCTAGTTCATTCCTACTTTTCGTATTACCTTCTAGTCCGATGGCGCAGCCTTGGGCAGTTATCGGAGGTAGCTGTGTTTCTGCATTTATAGGTATTGTATGCACACGCTTTTTTCATGAAACAGCATTCTTAATTCCCTTATCGGTTGGACTGGCAATTTTGGCGATGTTTGCTTTACGTTGCTTACATGCCCCTGCTGCAGCTCTGGCGCTGTTAATCCCCCTGAATGAATTGACCGACATTTATTTCGTACTTTTCCCCGTCCTGGGAAACTCCGTGCTACTAGTGCTCTGTGCAATGATTTACAACTCATTGACAGGAAAACCATATCCACATAGTTCTAAGGAAGATTTAGGTTCATCCCCATTAGCAATGCGCGATCGTAAAATTGAAGACGAAGAAATTAATACTGTATTGGCAAAATATAATCAGGTCCTTGATATCAGTAAGGATGATTTAGCAAACTTAATTTCTCAAGTGGAGCATGGGGCTTACCAAAAGAAGCTTCAAAGCATGTTGTGTAAAGATATTATGACCACAGAGGTTTTCTTTGTTGCGATGGACGCCCCATTGGATCAAGCGTGGAACCTATTGCGTAATCGTCACGTCAAAGCCCTCCCAGTAATAGATAGCGCCCGAAGGGTGCTTGGGATTATTACTTTAGAAGATTTTATTAAAAGTGCGTCAGTCGATTTTCATCAAAGCTTTGGGCAGCGCATTAGAGGTTTTATGCGAGCTACCGTACCAGGTTTAAATAACCTACCAAATGCTGTTGGGCAAGTGATGAGCAAACCAGTAAGAGTGATCAGCGATGATCGAAATATGCTTGATCTAGCTGAAATATTTTGTGTAGATGGCCATCACCATATTCCTGTAATTAATTCAGAAAGGCAGCTAGTTGGTATGGTCACGCAATCTGATTTTGTTAAAGCAATTGATCGGTCAATTGATATTCGATAAAAATCGGCCTTCTATCTTATATTGGTAGATTTTGAAAGCTGCTTACCCCCACACGCTCCAGTGGTTTGATTGTGGGGAGGGTTCATTCCACTTTACTGGGTAATGGAGGGCCTTGCCTGGAGTAAGGCGACTCCAAATGGCCGCAACAAGAGCGAGAATCGTAACGCCTACTAGTACCACAAGGATGAGGTGGCCAAATCCAGCATGCGCCTGAATCATGATGAGTGGATTGGCACCAGCTGGTGGATGCACTGTTTGGGTGAGCAATAAGACTCCCAGGGTAATGACTTCTGCTAATAAGTAAACCCACAAAGCGTCATCAAAAAGCTGATAACAAATGATGCCAATGAGAGCGCTTATGAGGTGTCCACCAAATAGCGCTCTGGGTTGTGCTGCGGGAGCACCTGTGAGGCCAAACAGAAATATCGTAGAGCCACCCAGAGATGCAAGTAGTAAAGGCGATGTTGGTGGTTTTGTAAAATATAAAGCCAGCCCCAGTGCAATCGTGGCGCCTAATGAAACCCACAGTAGTCGCATCATCATTTTCAGCATAGGATTAGACTAAGCCTGCCATTCTGGCAATTTCATTTGCTTGCTTAAGGATAGAGTTTGGACAGGGGATCTCGCCGTAGAGTATTTTTGTGGTGATCAAGGCAGTTGATTTCGCATCGATTTGTGTAAATGGGTTCACATCGGTAAAACGTTCTTCAGGGCTGGTGGATTCTTGATCCTTGGAAAATAGAAAATGCATTTCAGGCAGCCTCTGCAGGGAGGCGGTCGGCTCACCCTCGCTTCCCCTCATCAAAATAGCGTTTGCTGAGCGCAGCTGAAAAAATTCTCTTAATTTCTCTGGATATTCTGGATGGGTGTAATTAGAAATTTGCCATGGGTTTTGAGTTGTTGGATTAATCAGTTTCGCTAGGACATGTCCAGTATTGCGTAAGCCGATTTGTTCTCTCACATTCAATAATTTTTGGAGTGCTGGTGAAATAACGCTCAGGGGGCAGAAGATGGGCTTGTTTGAGTTTAGAAGCGAGCTAAATTGCTTGGCCTCACTGAGGATGGGCCATTCCAGAGATTCAAAAATTGCATGACTCGTTACTCTGGTCTGATCTTTTTCTACCCCTTGAACGATAACCGTAAACCCAAAGCTAGAAAGCATGCCAGCTAAAAGTGGCGTCAAATTTGCTTGTTTGCGTGCGCCGTTGTAGCTTGGTAAAACAATGGTTGGACGTGAGCCTGGGTTCAGTAAATTCAAATGAGATTCTAGGGCGTCCATGAAGCCCATTAACTCAGAGACCGACTCACCCTTAATTCGCATGGCAATACAAAAAGCGCCTAGCTCAAGATCGCTTACCTCGCCGTCTAGAATTTGTGCGAAGACTTCTTTAGCCTGATTGCGATCGAGATCGCCAGCACCCTTGCTACCGCGGCCAATGACCTGTAAGAAAGAACTAATACTCATTGCGGGATTATGCAGGGACTTCTGCTTTTGTGAGGAAGTTGGCAATCATTTGTTTCACTTCAGGCTTGCAGGAGCCACAATTAGTGCCGCATTGTGTTTCGGCCTGAAGAAAGACCATTGCGTCATCTGGGCTGGTTCCTGCCGGCATTTTGGCCAACTGGATTGTCATCTGATCTGCAGAAACATTGAAGCAGTTACAAATCGCTTTACCCTTAGACTTGATTTCAACCGGGGGCTTGCTGACTGGCATCAATAGAGATCGGCCGAGAATTTTCGCATCCAAGCCGCCCTCTAAGTACTCCCTGAGCCAAGCAGTACTTGCTAGACTATCACTAGAACCTGTGAGCATCGCGGACAACACGGTATCTTGCGCGCGCACTAGTCGCACAATGCCCCTGCGCTTATCGCTGTAGCGCATGACGGGTTCCCCTGAGGCCTCATCTAATTTGAATTTTTGCATCACTTGCTTTAGGGCTCCACTAGCAAGTGATTCAGGCTCTTCAAGCGGGTCATGGTGATGAGCGGCTTTAAATGAAACCCCAATCAGATCGCTATCCTGTTCTCTACCAAATAAGACGCATTGGGCAGAGTCAAATTGAGGAAGGAGACTGCGCAAGTTGTTTTGAACGGTAAATGCTTCCTCTTTTGGGAATAAGCCAAATGCCACGAGCTGCCACGGAAGATTTGCCGGCAAAATTTTGACGGCTGAATGCTTTAATTCCGGTTGACCGGATACGGGGTCAATCATGTTGCAGGTGAGGCCATTGACTCCGCGGCCTGGAGCTTTGCCCGCGGCACCTGAAATAAATTCAGAACCCCAGTGCATGGCAATAAAAGCTTGTGAGGAAGCAATATCTTCCGACACCTTGATTGGGAAAATCTCACTACCCCGACGGCTAGTGACGTGAACTAAATCACCATTGACTAAATTCATTCTGCCAGCGTCTTTTGGCGAGAGCTCAACGCAAGGCTCTGGAGAGTGTGCGTAAAGAGTCCCAACGGTTCCGGTTCTACTCATGCCGTGCCATTGATCTCGCAAGCGACCGGTATTTAAAGCAAAGGGGTAGCGAGCATCGACAGATTCAGCAGTGGCTTTGTAAGGCGCGGCAATAAAGTGCGCTTTCTTATCTTTAGTGGGGAAGATGCCATTTTCGTAAAGCCGTTTTTTGCCAAAGTAAGACCCTTTAGGCATCGGCCACTGTTGCGGGCCACGTTCTTCAAGAATGTGATAGCTCAGGCCGGTAATGTCGAGATCTCGACCTGCGGTACTTTCACGATGTTCATTCCAAATATCTTCTGGTCCAGCATAAGGAAAGAGTGTAGAGACCCCCTCTTTTCTATTGCCGGGTATTAGCGCTTCCAGGGCACGCCCAATTTCTAATGCAATTTGCCAATCATGTTTAGCTGACTCATAAGGGTCGATTGCAGGATTGACTTTAGAAATTCGGCGCTCTGAGTTGGTAACGGTACCTACTTTTTCTGCCCAAGTCGTTGCTGGTAAGAGTACATCGGCATAGAGCGTGGTTGCTGTATGTGCGTAGGCTTCTTGAACTACCACGAACTCTGCTTTGCTAAGCCCCTCATGAACGGCATTGAGGTCAGGCATGGATTGTGCGGGGTTTGTGCAGACAATCCAAATGGCTTTCAGTTTTCCAGTGCGCAATGCTACGAACATGGGGATTGCGCTGAGGCCCGGTTTTTCAGGAACAGAATGCACTCCCCATAAGTTGGCTACCTCGGCGCGATGTTCTGGATTGGCGAGATCGCGGTGCGCTGATAATAGGTTAGCCAATCCACCCACTTCTCTGCCACCCATCGCATTCGGCTGACCAGTCAGAGAGAAGGGGCCGGCTCCAGCCTTGCCAATTTGACCGGTTGCTAAATGCAAGTTCACTAAGGTGGCGTTCTTGGCTGTACCTGAGGCTGATTGGTTTAGTCCTTGGCAATACATGGACAGTGTTGCAGGGGAGGTAGCAAACCATTGCGCCGCTTGATAGAGATCTTTTTCTTTAATACCGCAAATCTCACTCACAGCTTTGGGTGTGAAATCCCTGACTAGATCTCGAAGCGCATCAAACCCCTCGGTATACGCCTTGATATAGGACTCATCAATCCATTTTTCCCAGAGCATGATGTATAGCATGCCGTGATACAGAGCGACATCAGTGCCGGGTTGAATCTGTAAATACAGGTCAGCCTCTTTTGCCGTATCTGTTTTTCTAGGATCCACCACGATCACCTTGAGATCGGGATTCTTCTGGCGAGCATCCTCAAGGCGTCGGTACAAAATAGGGTGTGCAAAAGCAGTGTTCGATCCCGTGATAAAGATGGTCGATGCAGAGTCGATATCCTCATAGGAGCAAGGAGGTGCATCCATCCCCAAGGTTTGCTTATAGCCAGCTACTGCACTGGACATACACAAGCGTGAATTAGTATCAATGTTGTTCGAGCCAATTAAGCCCTTCATCAACTTATTGAAGATGTAATAGTCTTCGGTAAGTAACTGTCCTGAAACATAGATACCCACAGACTCTGGGCCATACTCTTGGATGATGTCAGCAAATTTCTTGGCAACGGTTTGAATCGCCTCTGGCCAAGCGATATCGGTTGGCGCCTCACCTCTCACAGTTCTGATAGCTGGCGATCCTAAGCGAGCTTGTTTTTGTAGGCTGGGGTTTGCGGTGAGATGAAGGGTGGATCCTTTACTGCAGAGTCTGCCAAAGTTTGCAGGATGATCGGGGTCGCCACGGACCCCGGTTACTTCTAAGCTTCCATTGCTTGATGGCGTAGTTTCAATAATGACACCACAGCCAACACCACAGTAGCAACAGGTGCTTTTAACTTCAGCCATGAGTTGCTTGCAATTCCTCGCGGTTTAACCACACCACGCCGGACTCTACTTTGACCGCAAAAGATTTGGCACAGCCTTCATCAGGTGCAACAGCGCAACCAGTAGAAAGATCAATATTCCAGGAGTGCAGGGGGCAGGTTACTGATTTGCCATGAACGATGCCCTGTGACAGAGGACCGCCTTTATGCGGGCACTGATCCAATACGGCAAATACGTCATCCTCTGAGTTTCTGAAGATCGCAATTTGACCAGCAGGCGCCTGAATGACGCGAGAGCCCAGCACAGGAATCTCCTCAACAGTGGTGATCTGCTGCCAATCTGGTGATGGTGAAGTATTAGACATTGCCCACCTCGACGATTGGAATAGTTTTAAATTGACGAATATCGACGCCGGCTCTTTCGAAATCTTTCCAAGGGTCTGGGGCATCTTTCAAATCAAAGAGCAGTCTTTCGTACAGAGCTTTGCGGCTTTCTGCATCCTCAACTACTTTTTGCTTGATGTATTCCATACCAACTCTAGCCAGGTAATGGACGGTGCGATCGAGATACCAGGCTTCCTCACGGTACAACTGTAAGAAGGCTCCAGAATACTCGCGGACCTCCTCATCAGTCTTAACCTTGCAGAGGAATTCCGCTACTTCCGTTTTGATTCCGCCGTTACCGCCGATATACAGCTCCCAGCCGGATTCAACGCCAATGATGCCAACGTCTTTAATGCCAGCTTCGGCGCAATTCCGCGGACAGCCAGATACTGCAAGCTTGACTTTATGGGGTGCGTACATCCCGAAGAGCATTCTCTCTAGATCTACGCCCATCTTCATGGAGGATTGAGTGCCAAAGCGGCAGTGCTCATCACCAACGCAAGTTTTCACTGTACGAATAGACTTTCCATAGGCATGGCCTGATGGCATGTCTAATTCTTTCCAGACTGCAGGTAAGTCTTCTTTCTTGATGCCAAGCAAATCGATACGCTGTCCGCCAGTCACCTTTACTGTTGGCACTTGATACTTTTCTGCAACATCCGCAATTCGGCGCAGCTCGGAAGGCGTAGTTAATCCACCATACATCCGTGGAATGACGGAATAGGTGCCGTCTTTCTGAATATTGGCATGAGCACGCTCATTAATAAAGCGAGATTGTGGATCATCTTTGGCTTCATGCGGCCAAGTAGAGATGAGGTAGTAGTTCAGTGCTGGGCGGCAGGTAGCACAACCATTTGGCGTTCTCCAGTTGAGTTCTGTGCGAACTTCTTCCTGAGAAATTAAATGGCTTGTACGTATGGCTTGACGAATTTCATCATGTGAAAGATCAGAGCATCCGCAAATCGATTTTTTCCTTGGGGTAGCTGAGTAGTCTGTACCCAATACATTCATTAATACTTGCTCGACTAATCCAGTACATGAGCCGCAGGAGCTACTAGCTTTAGTGCATTTTTTTACTTCATCTAAAGTAAAGAGACCTTGCTCACGTATGGCTTTGACAATCGTGCCCTTGGTGACGCCATTGCAGCCACAGACTTCATCAGCATCCGTCATTCCTGCAACTTTATTGTGACCTTGGTGACCTACGTCTCCAATATTAGATTCACCAAACATCAGCGTGTCACGAATTTCTGCAATACTTTGTTCATCACGCATTAACTTGAAATACCAAGTGCTATCTGCGGTATCTCCGAACATGCAGGCACCAATCAGGCGATCATCTTTGAGCACGAGTTTTTTATAAACGCCGCCAATCGGGTCTGCCAGGGTGATTTCTTCTGTACCTTCGCCACCCATAAAGTTGCCAGCAGAAAAGAGGTCGACGCCGGTCACTTTGAGCTTTGTCGAAGTGACTGAACCTTGATAGCGACCAATGCCATGCTGGGCCAAGTGGTTCGCACATACTTTTGCTTGTTCAAATAAGGGCGCAACTAAACCATAGGCGGTACCACGATGGCTTGCGCACTCACCCACTGCATAGACTCTGGGGTCAAAAGTTTGTAAGGTGTCATTGACAACGATACCCCGTTGGCAATGCAGTCCTGCTGATTCTGCTAATGCAGTATTGGGTTTGATGCCCGCAGCCATCACTACCAAGTCTGCCGGGATCTCAAGCCCGCCTTTAAAGCGGATGTGGCCAACGCGATCGCCGGTAGCATTGGGGGTAATTGCTTCAGTTGAAGTCTTTAGTAAAAACTTGAGACCCTTGGCTTCGAGTGATTTTTGCAATAAGTCTGCAGCCGTTTTGTCTAGTTGGCGTTCCATCAACCAGTCGGCGAGATGGACTACAGTCACACTCATACCTCTGAGTGCGAGACCATTGGCCGCTTCCAGACCCAGCAAACCACCTCCAATGACGACTGCATTTTTGTAGCGGGTCGCTACATCAATCATTTCATTGGTATCTTTAATATCACGATAGGCAGTCACGCCTGGTAAATCATTTCCAGGAACCGGCAGTATGAAAGGCAATGAACCCGTTGCTAGTAGCAAGCGATCATAGCTCTCAACGGTGCCATCATCGGCGGTAACTGTGCGTTCCCT
>CANBPJ010000061.1 GCA_947371415.1 Burkholderiaceae bacterium
ATCAATCCTGCTCGATTCAAAATTTAGCGGACCCCATTTAGTTTGATTGGTAATTAACACATCAATTGGTTCTGAAGTTATCTCAGCTATTGTGTTTTTGATATTTTCAATTGTGTTAATGCTTGCCATATTGAGTTCCACGCAATAAATACATAATTAGTTATATTAATTTTTATCAGTATGACATGAATGGGGAAATATATAGGCGCAGCCTCTTAAATGCGCAATTAAAGCTAGGCGATCCTCTCAAAATGCGGCACATCCACAAACCCTTTGAAATTCCCACCCCATCGATTCTTAGGGTTTAGACTTTCCCAGTATTCCCCAACAGTTCGGATGAGCTCTTTATCCCAGACAAGCTTTCCATTCCAGAAGAAATTTAGATCAATAGCGCAGCGCCTTAAGTGATTGCTATTCATAGTTTTTGATCTGCCACTTTTGAAATAGATCTCCTGTTGTTCTGGCGACCTCCAAAGCTCACCCCCTGTAATGACCCACCCTTCAGCCGTTGCAAATTGAATAAGCCTACTAATGTCGATTAGAAAAGCCGCTTGCTCAGCTACCAAACCGCTCATACCCGCTCTTCTCTTTTATTAGAGCCATTCATACGCATCTCAAAGATCTTCTCAACTGATCTACCGCCAAAATAAGCCAACATAACTAGCTGACCCCACTCCCCGAGAAGCTTTACGTAAGCCTCATTGATATCAATACCTATGGCTGAGAGCAATGCAAATAAAAGATAGGCCGTGAGGATGTAGACCAGCGTTCCCGGTCTGATGTTCTTTGATAGCCTGGAATCGCTACCCATATCAGATTGCCAGCGATTGGTAGCGTTATCTTGTGAAGCTCGATGCATCTCAGCTAGAAGTTTGGATTCTTCTATCTCCAGCTCTTTTTGCTTGAGGGTGTATTGCAATAAGAGTTGCTCTTGCTCAATCTCTAACTGTTTCAGCTTGATGAGATCTTCCTGACTGGGGTTATCTGGAATACGAGCCCCAATCTTGCTCTCAATAAACTCTTTGCCTTTAGCCTGTACCGCGCCCGCAAGCAAACCAAGGCCATTGACGGCTAAGGTTTGTACTAGAGATGTGATGATTGGAAGCATGTCATTAGCTCTTTTCTTGATGCTCGAAGGTATGAATAAGTATGGAAGTCCACCGCCCCACTACCGCCTAGGCTTTTCTTTGGTGTTGGCAGTGGGGCGCAGTTACGCGCGCCCACACACCATGGTTACTTCAACACCCGCAGCCGCACCCAAACACCTGCTGCTAGCGGCGGTCTTCCCTGCTGCTAGCGTTTCTTGGCCCCTTTGGTTTCCGATGACTCTTGCTCAAGAGTTCCTTCCAAAGCCTTCTCTTGTGCTGGAAGCTGACCTTCTCTCATCAAGCCTTCTACGATCTCCATCAGCCGATCTCCATCATCCTCACCAAAGACTTTGGCTACGACTTCATGGCCATACTTGGCACAAAGGCGGTCGTACTCCTGCTCTGGAGTAATGGTGGTCTTTGACGGGCGCTCGAACACCGTGACGTTCTCGCGCCCAAAGAGGTTGCGAAGGATATTGGTCTCATAAGGCGGTACATACACATGGATGGTTGTGAATGCATCCCTGCGAACTACAGCCTCTACTTCCTTAATTTGGAAGTCACTATGAATGAGTTCTTTATGGTTCACGCTATTGTTCATTCGATCCTCCTTATTGAATCGCCAATACCGCATGGGCATTTGCTCGTGAGATAGATAAGGCGCAGCGTAGGTTCACCATGGCGTACATTGCCAAGGTATCGTGCGGACGAATTGGGGCAACGATGTCTAAGTCGTCATCCCGTAGCTTCATAAAGCGCGTGTTGAGGAAATAGCAGCGCTTACTCCACTCCACCGTACGATTGGCCATGGCATCGAGCTCATCAAACTGTGGATCCCAGATGATCTCTACACCTTTAAAGGCAAGGCCTGTGTTTACTCCGGCTCCTACGCCTGCATCGATGTACTTGGTCTCACCAGATCCAGCAATATGAGTCACGGTGACCTGCTTGCGATAGGTATCAATGAACTTACCCCCAGCGATGATGAAATCCGGGCTACCGCCATGTTTAATACATTGACGCCATGCAGTCTCCATCTCACCTACTAAGCTACCTGGCGATGTTGAGACGATATCTTTGACTGCGTAGTTACGCCAGTAACTTGCTTTGGCTCGATCAATACCACCTACTATGCCAGCATCTGGCGCAAGACTTACTAGGCTATCCAAGCCAACTACCGCATCGGCGCCATGTGAGCCGTCGCGGTGTAGCTCTAGGTCCAGCTTATTGAGGAATCCCTCTCTCAGAACTTCTAACTGCTCATCCAAGAGGTTGATGAGTTGTACACGCTCGTTGTATTCGAGCTGAAAACCTCGCGCCCCACCTTCACGCACCTTGATTCCGTTACTGAATAAGCGGTCATAGTCGATATAGAGGCCATCAACCGCTCTACGCCAGGGGAATGAGGCTTGCTCGGTGGTGTTACGTTTATTGAATTTGACCGTCTCCTCCCCAAACGCCCAGCTAAAGTTACTGCCGTGCTCTTTGCGGATGTTCTCAACAACGTTCTGTTTGGCTCCTAATAGACTTTTGCGTCCCTCCATGAGTTTTTTAAGGAAAGGTCTCTCTACCGCGATTTGATCAACCGGTAGATTGCGCAAGTATTCATCTAAGGAAACCTTAGCTAACTCTTGCAAATCTGTATTTGAAATTGGCATATGCCACCCCTATCAATGTATTTATCTATTCGTAAATTGGTTGGCTTCATTCCAATTGATAGAGCGTGAACCTATCCATTGCTACGCTGCTAGTCGCGACTCTAGCTTTAACGCGGTGGCATGAAGCACTGAGATCAATTATTGGGGCGACAGATAGGGCTCTGGGATATTTGTGGGGTTTTTATTAAGTTACTTAATGAACTCGCTTTGGGTCTTTATGCCCAATGTGTCTTTGTGCCACCTTGGGCATAAAAGAGCGTTTCTTTGCCTGTGGCCGTCAAGGGTTCGCAAGCCACCCCTT
The DNA here is from genome assembly GCA_947371415.1 of Burkholderiaceae bacterium. Lineage (GTDB taxonomy): Bacteria > Pseudomonadota > Gammaproteobacteria > Burkholderiales > Burkholderiaceae > Polynucleobacter. Next base: position 3,048 of record CANBPJ010000061.1, read on the forward strand.
TGGGGTGCCCTTGACGGAATGAATGCCCATAGTCCATATAAGCCCTTTATTGGACTACATACTTTTGCCATCAACTATGGGACAATAACAAAGTAGATTTTACCTAGATAACAAAGTAAATTTATATGGAAAAACAAAGTAATTATCTGTATTAAATCTATTTAAATCAATAATTTAAGACAATCAATGGCAACTAAGTCAATCAAAAAAAGTACAGATTCTCTGAAGCTTTCTGAGGCTTTAAAGGCTTTAAAAAAGCTCCAAGATAAGCATCATGGCGTGATTGAATCAAAAGATCTTGCTGACTCCCAGCGCGTCCTGCTTTTAGAAACTGGGTTTATACGCTCCGTAATGAAGGGTTGGTACATTTGCTCAAACCCTAGCGATCATGATGGCGACTCTACCGCTTGGTATGCCAATTATTGGGCCTTTATGTCTGGGTATCTTGCTAAGCGTTTTGGTAAGCGCTACTGCTTAAATGCCGAGGCATCACTCCTGCTACATACCGGCAGCACAACCGTTCCCAAGCAAATTACTATTGTTAGTAAAGATGGTGGCACTAGTATTGTCAAACTCCCATTTGATACGTCACTGGTTATTTATCAGGATGAGAAGCGCGTCTCTAAAACCCGTATGGAAATTCGAGGCTTACAAGTCTTACCAATAGCTGAAGCACTTTGTATGGTGGGGCCCCAGTTCTTTATCAATCACCCCATGGAGGCGGAAATTGGATTGGCGATGGTACGCGACCCAGCAGAATTACTGGCAACTCTACTGATAGGCAATTGCCTCCCAACGGCCGCAGCCCGCTTGGCAGGCGCACTTACTTTTACCAATAGGAAAGATGACGGGGAGCGCATTATTAAGGCTCTGGGCAAGGCTGGGCACCCCATCCAAGCCAAGAATCCATTTGAGCTACCCGAACCGACTATCAGCCAGTCCCGAGAAAAGTCTCCTTATGTTCTACGCATTCGCTCCATGTGGGCGACGTGGCGTGAAGACGTTATCCAGAATTTTCCAAAGGCCCCCGGCATTCCGAAAAGCCCAGCGGCTTACCTCAAGCAAATTCAGGAACGCTATGTAGCAGATGCTTATAACTCACTCTCAATTGAGGGTTATCAAGTTACCGATGAATTGATTGAGCGTATTGCCAAAGAAGGCTGGAATCCTGAGATCAGCGAAGAAGATAAAAAGAGTAAAGATGCTTTAGCCGCACGTGGCTACTTTTTGGCCTTTAACGAAGTAAAAGAAAGCATTAAGTTAATTTTGGCTAAAGCCAATTCTGGTGATGTTGTCAGAAAAAGTCATCATGATTGGTATGCCGCGATGTTTAATCCTGCGGTACTGGCAGGTATTTTGCAACGTCATCAGTTGGCTGGCTACCGTACTGGCCCAGTTTTTATTCGCAGTTCATTACACACACCCCTACCGAGAGAGGCTCTCCTTGATAGTATGGAAACTTTATTTGATCTTTTGGCCAATGAACCAGAAGCATCAGTCAGAGCGGTATTGGGTCATCATATATTTGTATTCATACACCCTTACTTTGACGGCAATGGTCGCATTGGACGCTTTCTGATGAATGCCCTACTTGCTTCTGGTGGATACCCTTGGACAGTCGTTCGGGTAAGTGAGAGAAAGCGCTATATGAATGCCCTTGAAAAAGCGAGTGTTGATGGCGACATTAAACCGCTAACTAAATTTCTAGCAGGAGAAATGACTCAATAGATCTCTTGAGTCATTTCAATTCACTTTAAATCCCCATATTTCCCAGGTGTTGCGCAATCCGATCCATGGGATTGCCCGCACTAGCCAGCGGCGCTCCTAATGTTGAAGTTCGCGCCCGAATAGGTTGAGGACTATGGATTGCAATAGGTTTGACACTCGCAAAACTAGGTTCGGGCCTTCCAATCGCCTCATAGATAGACTCAATCATGGTCTGCCACTGCTCTGGCTGATTGCTCTGCACAAAGACTTGCATGTAGAACGGGTCTGACATGTATTTGTTAAAGCAGATCGCCTTATCGGTGTGATCGATTTCATCTGAACGGGTATTTAAGAACTTGAGCATTTGCAGCTTTGCTTCTGAGACTAATTCAGAAGGCTTTTTCTGGCTATCGGCGAGGGTCATCACATTGCCTACAAGCTTGCCCTCTATCTCGTATTTGCGAACTGCATCCTGAAGTGTGGCCACCATAGATTGCAAATCAACAACCTGCTTTTCTAGATCACGTTTTTCGTTAATCATTTTCTGAATACGCTCACATCCTCGCTTTGATTTGATACCACTAGAGACTTCTGCATTAACACTAGGATCGGCATCGGGACTCGAATCCGAGGGTCCGGGGTTCAAAGCCCGCTTAATTAGATCTTCAGCTGTTTCAGTTTGAAATTCAGCTTTCGGAAGTGTATCGACGGTAATGACGACTGGTGCAGGCAGTATTTCACCCAGGTCATGGGCTTGTGGTGCTGTCTTAAGTTCTGAAGTAGGCATAAAGGCTGGTACATGCACCTCGCCCTTTACAGGTGTAAATATAGACTCGGGCTCCAGAGCTTCCAACTCCTCCTCCAATACTTCGCCCTCATCAATATCCTCAGATAACTTGGCAAGAGATGCATTGGGGGTCTTACTTAGATCATCTAGTAAGTTGGCTGCTTGGCTCCGACTCTGGCTCTTACGCTCAGCCTTTTGGGTTTGTTGTGCCTGAGCGCTACGCTCCTTATCTAATTGAGCGGCTTCTTGCCTGGCTTTTGCTTGCGCAATCAATTCAAGTGCGCGCTCTTCCCTTGCCTTATTGCGCCTTGCGGCGCTCTCGGCGGCGTGCTTCTCATAGGCTTCTTTTTCAAGCCGCTCGCGCTCTTTCTTGGCCTCTCTATCCTGCACTCTTTGAATTGAACCGCCCTTAGTTAGCACCTCTGATTTAAATCCCTCCACCTCATTTGCTACTTGCGTCATTGCCTGTCTCCTCTTTTAATAAGTTTCTGCTGTAATCCATTTCAGCGTTTGTCTTTTGCCTTCGTTCAGAAAACCAATTCATTCCTAAATTTGGGTCGTCATCGCGTGACCACCCCTCCGCTTGCTTTTCTACATTCGGCATAAATAGATTTGAATCGATACGATCGTCATATCGCAAGAGGGTCTCGTGTAGGAGATTACGGATATGCTCGTAATCCATTCCTCTGGCTTGTAGGTTTTGCATCTGAATTGATAGATTCGTAATCATGGGTAGAACCTTGAGCCAGCCCTCCTTGTCTTCCATGCTATCCGGTGCGCCTGTAGTACCAGCTCTTATGCGTAAATCGACCATGTCAAAGATTCGGTCTTTGGTGAGCTCTGGCCAGTCATAGGTTTTCTCCATAGTCATGACTAGTTCGCCATTGATCATGGTGGGCTTGGTGCTTGGCGGCCCCATGTAGCGCTCTACTTGCTCTTTGGTCAGTTCTTGTAAAAGTACCTGGGCACTGTATTGCGCGATCTCTTGTAACCAATCTTCTATCTGGTCTTTGAATTCAAATACGCGCCCCGATAAGGCTCTTTGCAAGATGTTGGCTTCGGTTGCTGTCTTAGGTCTGACGACTGTTGATCGCGCAGCGTCTTGCAGTCCGGTAACCTGCTCCCAGTCATAACGCACTGCACTGGTGTCATACACAATTGGGTCGATCTTGGGATGCCCCCTGGGAATAATGACTTGATTAAGCGGCTTGCCTTCGGTATCGACAATGGTGATTTCGCCGAATCTTGAATCCGAGTGCTTCTTAATAGTCTTTTCATTAATATCAGCTGATGCTACCCACCCAGGGATACATAGGTCTCGATGTTGATTGAATCGATCCCTTGCTTCGTTGTGCTCGTCTTGTAGACGCTCGGTTAGGTCTACCAAACTTGGACCAACAAACTGGCCATCTACTACCTGATATGGCAATAGAAAGAATGGATACCAGCGTTCTCCTGCTCTTGCAGGTGAGTAGGGTTCACGTAGCCATTCAGTCGCGCCCTCCACCATGGTGTAAACACGCTGGGTAGCTCTGTCCCAGATCTCTAGCACTGCTATTTGCTGATCATCAGTCACTGGAGCCGATCCCGCATCCATCTGCATTGAGGCTAAGCGTTTGGCTTTCTTGTGAGATGGTTCACCTTGGCCTGGTTGGTAGATCCTGGCATTGGCTAAGTTCTTTTTGTAGAGTGCTTCAGCCTGGCCGCGCTTCATTGGGATGATTTGGCAGATCCAGTCCGCATCGGTGTAGTCCCAGAACTCGCAGATGGATGGATCAATGAGAAGGTTTTCTGTAAGAACCCTATCGATTACTAGACCTTCAGCCGATTGCACTTCTGATTGCTCTTGAAGTGACTTGATGAGCTCTGCTAATTCCTCCCTCTTGGTATCATGATGATGCCGATCATCGCCCTGAAGATCTCGAACCAAGTCCTCTATGGCTAGAAGGTTTTCTTGTGCATCGTTGATGCGACCCTGGATATATGAATCCTTGCTTGGGTCTCGCTGATACATCACTTTGAGAATGCCGAAGCTACAGGTTAGTGCCGCCCTTACAGTGGATTTAGCTCGATTCTTGAGCTGGGCATGTTCAAGCGCTCTATTGGTGACTTTCTCTAGCGTTTTACAGAAGAGCTTGATATCCGCACCCGAGTGGGTTGGTGTTGTTGAGATCTCTGGGTTGCGTGCATAGACGTTAGGAAGAACTGCAGAGATGGTGCCATGAATGAGGTTGGCTCTCAGACTATAGAAGTCTTTGCTAGTGGGGTCGGCATTCCAATTAAACCCGGCGACGGTATTGCGGTTGTGTCCTACGCGTTTATGGAATGTTGCCCAGTGAGCGCGCGCATGCGTAATGCGGGCGGTCCATTTTTGTTGGAGGGAATTTGAGTCTTGAGGCACATCCTATTTATAGATGGTTCGCTCTTTGCTAGTGAATTTATTTAAGATAAATATTAGTACGTCAGCTGTAGGATGAAGAGCAGACATCCTCATGTCAAAATCCAACAGGCACTAGTCGACCCATAGGAGACTTTCAAGCTATTGAATTTTTTCCAGTGCAGCCTTTGCAAAAAGAGCGTCTTTAAATCGGGTATTTTTACCTTTTGACTGAAGAAATACCATAGCGATATTTCTACCATTAATTTTTGCCTCCATAACCAAGCATCTTCCAGCTGCTGCAATATAACCCGTCTTTTGCACCAAGACATCCATGATTTCATTACGGACAATAGGGTTGGTATTTACAAATGGCTGCGGTGCATGGATGCCATCAACAATATTGAATTTTTCTGTTGTTGAGAATTCTTGGATCAAGGGGTGGCGCATAGATTCCTGTAATAGGAGGACTAAATCCTGCGCTGTAGAAACATTCTGCGGGGAGAGCCCAGTAGGCTCAATGAAGTGGGTGTGCGCCATTCCAATCTCTTTTGCCTTTAGATTCATGGCAGCAACAAAAGCCTCCGTTCCCCCTTCATATGATCTTGCCAGGGCATTGATTGCTCTATTTTCCGATGCCATTAACCCAACTCTCAAGACCCTCTTTCGACTTATTTCCGTTCCCACCTTGAGCTTCCATTTTGCGCTTGATTGCCAGGCAATATCTTCACGCTCAATCCTGAGTGGCTCAGCCAGACCCTGGCCGGACTCCAAAACAACTATTGAGGACATTAACTTAGATATTGAGGCAATTGGCGAAATGGCTAAAGAATTTCTATCAACCAACACCTCCCCGCTGTCAACATCAACGACATAGGCAATATTGGAATGGAAATCCTCTGCCTGGCGACCCTTTGCAAATACAGGATCATTAGTAAATATTAGCGCTAGTGCGCAGGCTATAAACAACTTATACATATCTTTGCTTATTTCACCAATACTTAAATGGGCGCTCAATTATAGTATTTGCTCCAATCGTCCTTATCTTCCGCTTGTAGTGTAGGCATATCAGCCAATCCCATAAAGTGAGATGAGCATTAGAACCGCATGTCTTGCCAACTGCAGTGCCCGAGGATTGATCAACCATAGCTTCAGGAATGGCAATGGAATCGATATGCAGCCGTCATCATTGCATCATCCTCCCGTCTCAGATTTTAGAATCTGAGAAAAGCGACTTTTTGCATATTGAATACGCATTTGCCTTTCTTGATTAGCAACTCCTATAGTAATTCGCTTATCAATCAAGTCTTTGTATATAGCATCAATATTTGTGTAGAAATTGGCATACACAGCCACCAAGGCTGGGGAAGGTAGTTCATTTGTAATATCTCGACATTTCAAGGTGGACTCTTTAAATCTTATCAATACAGCTGCTTGATCGAAGGCAATCTTGTCGCTTGAATTAAATAACTCTTTTGCATTTTGACTCTTCTCCGTTAGCACCAAAATATGTTCATCAACATACTTCGCATCATCTGACTGATTTACCTCGGCAACACATGAGGCAATCTTTTTCTGTACTTCATTCACTTTAGCAATCGAGACGTCATTACCAGGCTTGTTAGTGGGCGTTTCATTTGTGGCGCATCCCGATAACAAAATTGCAAGCAGTGCAATACCGCGATAGATATTTTTCATAATGATCCTTTTGTTAAAAAAGCCCCACAAACTCTTTTGAGTTCAGGGGCAAGGGAGAACACTGTAGATTAAATAGTTGAGAGACTTAATTCAGACAAGGCATCAATCTGATGCAACTCATTATCCTGGGAAGCTATTAGATGCTGGCCTAGCAAGACGGAGGCGGCAATAACCACAAAAGCTATCAATGCGGTAAGCTTGGGGTGCAATCTTGCTAAAACCAAAACCTCGAAGAGCCCATGATTTGGCTTTTCAGTCTTAGCAACCGTTCTTTGCCAATCTTGATAAATGCGTTGTTCAAAATGGGTAGATGACTCTTGCACTTCGATTTGATCTAACACTTTCTTTAAATGTTTTTTATCATTCGCTCGCATGAGATT
>CANBPJ010000062.1 GCA_947371415.1 Burkholderiaceae bacterium
AATGCCGGCTTTAGCAGTTTCAGCATCCTCGGTCGATTTAACGCCGGAAACGCCGACTGCGCCGATGGTAAACCCATTTACCTCGATATTGACGCCGCCTTCCAACATGCCCGAAATATGTGGGGCAGATAAAAAGGAGATGCGTCCGTTATTAATAATCTCTTCATAAACACGGCTCTCGCGTTTACCCATTGCAGCAGTGCGCGCTTTTTCTTGAGCAATATAAGCAGAGACAGGAGCGCAACCATCGCGACGTGTTAAACCCAATACATGACCACCGTCATCACAAACGGCGATAGTCACCGCCCAGTTATTAGCCGCAGCATGTTTATCCGCCGCGTCCAAAATCTTTTGAACATCAGCCTGGGTTAAATAAGGTTTAGTTGCCAACATGATTAATCTCTCTGTCTCTAATGCTATTGATATATATGGTGAATTATAGGTTGAGTCTGACGATTCAGCCTTACTTTAGGTAGTCCTGAGCCGCAACTACGCCACTTGCCTTGGGTTTATAGCCCATCGCGCCCAGACTCATCTCAACCCCGCTTAAGGCAGCCATGAGGCTTAATTCATTGCAATCGCCCAGGTGGCCAATACGGAAAATCTTCCCTTTGAGCTTGCCTAAGCCTGTTCCAAGGGAAAGATTGAACTTTTCTAAGGCATGTTTACGCAAGACATCCGCATCCATACCCTCAGGAACCACAATGGCAGTCAGCACTGGCGAATAGGCATTTGGGTCTAAACATTGATTCTCAAGACCCCAGGCAGCTACTGCACGGCGACAGGCTTCAGCTAAACGTTGATGGCGGGCAAAAATCGTATCCAAACCCTCGGTCTGCATCATGTCAATTGCCTCATGCAAGCCGTACATTAGGTTAGTACTAGGTGTAGTCGGCCAATAGCCTGTTTTATTCGATTCCAGAATTTCATCCCAGGCCAAATAGGCCTTCGGAATTGTGCTGTGTTTGCTAGCTTCAATTGCTTTAGGGGACAAAGCATTAAAGCCAATACCAGGAGGCAGCATCAAGCCTTTTTGTGAGCCCGATACGGTCACATCAGCACCCCATTTATCGTGCTCATAGTCTGCTGAACCCAAGCCAGACACGCTATCAACGAGCAATAGGGCTGGATGCTTGGCATCATCAATCGCCTTGCGAACCGCAGCAATATTGGATGTCATGCCGGTGGAGGTTTCGTTATGGACCACGCACACTGCTTTGATTTCATGCTGAGTGTCTTTGCGTAAGCGCTCTTCAATGACTGCCGCATCTATACCCCAGCGCCATGTGTCTTGACCAGGCTTTCCGATCACCTCAACCTCAATACCAATCCTTTTAGCTAAAGCACGCCACAGGTTTGCAAAGTGGCCGGTTTCATAAAAGAGCACCTTGTCGCCAGGATTAAGGACGTTGACTAAAGCACCTTCCCAAGAACCCGTTCCAGAAGCGGAATAAACAATGACTGGTTGCTCGGTCTTAAAAATCTTCTTAATACCATCTAGCACCTTGAGACCAAATTCCCCAAACTCAGGGCTGCGATGGTCAATCGTTTGATAGCTGATAGCCCGCAGGATGCGCGAAGGCACAGGGCTTGGGCCAGGAATATGTAAGAAATGACGTCCCGAGAGGTGATTATCCAGTTTTAGCATGCTTAGTCTCACTTGGTTTTAGTAGTTAATCTTGCGAGCCAGTGTAAGGCACTTTTTGGCAATTTACAATTTTTGTATGCAAAATATTTTTCTATAAAGTGAAAAATAAGCAGTTTTCAGCGTTATTTATGCTTATTCATCGGTTATAGTAAATATGTATACAAAATTAAGGCATTCCATATGATGCTCACAGCACCTCCAAATACCCAAAATTTGCATGAAGCCACTTTTCAGAAGCTGCGGTCTTTATTAGTAGAGGGTGCGATTACCCCTGGCTGCAAACTCAATGAACGCGAACTAGCAGAGCAACTCCATGTATCGCGCACACCTATTCGAGAGGCAATCCGTCGCTTAGCTGCCGATGGCTTGGTAGAACTGATTGCCAATCGTGGCGCAATCGCCGTTCAACTCAGCCGAGACGACATCATTCACACATTTGATGTGATTGCCAATTTAGAGGGCTACTCTGGAGAGCTGGCAGCCCAAAACATTAGCGACCATGCACTCACTGAACTAGAGGCCCTTCAATACGAGATGATGGCCTCCTATGCACGCAGAGATTTATCGAGTTATTACCGCTTAAATCTCAGCATTCACCGAGCCATCAATCAAGCGGCCAACAATCCAGTCTTAAGCCAACTATTTACTCAAGTAAACGCCCGTATCGAGGCACTTCGCTTTCGATCCAATCAAGATGGCGTTAAATGGGAAAAAGCCGTTGGTGAACACCAAGAAATGCTGGAGGCATTAAGAGCGCGCGATAGTGCACGCATGCGCAAAGTCATGATGCAGCACGTGATGAATAAGCGTGATGTCGTCATTCAATTGGTTGACTCCGAATTCAAAGAGAAAGCTGCAGCATGAACAAGCCACTTGATTTGCCCCTTCCAGAATTCATTGCAAATAAGGCAGAGTTAGCTAAACGCCTGAGACAAGAAACCTCTGGTGAGGTCATGACTGATATCGCTAGTCGCGGACGCTACGCAACAGATGCATCCATATACCAAGCCATGCCGGTTGCCGTCTTGGTACCCAAAACAGCCGAAGATATTGCGACAGCCATTCAGATTGCTGCCGACCTAGGTGTTCCCGTTTTGCCTCGTGGCGGTGGCACCAGCCAATGTGGTCAGACCACTGGCACGGCACTCGTCATCGACAATACCAAATACTTTCGCAAGCTCTTACATACAGACCTAGAGAAAGCTACGGCAGTAGTAGAGCCTGGAATGGTTTTAGATCACCTCAATGCCGCACTCAAACCACATGGCCTCTGGTATCCCGTTGACGTTTCTACTGCCGGGCAAGCGACGATTGGTGGCATGGCTGGTAACAACTCTTGCGGAAGCCGCTCCATTGCTTACGGCAATATGGTGCACAACGTTTTGGGGATTGATGCCTGGTTAGCAAATGGACAAGTGGCTAACTTTGGTAATTACGCCAATAGCTCTGGTGCTGCAAAACAATTGGGTGATTTTGTCAAAGGTCTCGCCGACAAACTTCAACCCGAAATCGAAGCCCACTTCCCCAAAGTATTGCGTCGCGTTGCCGGATACAACTTGGATGTTTTTCATCCGCAAAGTGAACTGCCATACACACAAGATGGCAGCGTCAATTTGGCCCACCTCTTAGTAGGCAGTGAAGGCACATTAGCGTATTTCAAATCACTGGAACTCAAGCTGGCGCCATTGCCGCAACACAAAGTGCTTGGGGTGGTGAACTTTGCGAGCTTTTTTAAGGCGATGGATAGTGCGCAGTACATTGTCAAGCTGGGACCTACCGCAGTTGAATTAGTCGATCGCACCATGATTGATTTAGCACGCCATAACCCGAGCTTTAAGAAAACAATTGAGACAGCACTGATTGATGCAGGCGCTCAGACACCTGAGGCAATTTTGCTGGTGGAGTTTTCTGGCGAATCACACGCACCTTTGCTCGAAAGATTAAAGTCTTTGCAAGGCCTGATGGGGGATCTCGGCCTTCCAGGCTCAGTGGTGGCAATGCCTGATGCCAGCCTGCAAAAGAATTTATGGGAAGTACGCAAAGCCGGTTTGAACATCATGATGAGTCTCAAAGGTGATGGCAAGCCAGTGAGCTTTATTGAAGATTGCGCAGTGCCATTAGAGAGTCTAGCTGAATACACCCAAGCATTGACGGATGTATTTTCTAAATATGGATCACGTGGCACTTGGTACGCACACGCCTCTGTTGGCACCCTTCATGTACGACCGATTTTGGATATGCGCCGCGACGGCGCCCAGAAGATGCGTGCGGTAGCGGAAGAAGCTTCAGCCCTCGTTCGCAAATATAAAGGCGCCTATAGCGGTGAGCATGGCGATGGACTTTGCCGAGGTGAATGGATCTCTTGGCAATTTGGGCCGAAGATTACTGAAGCCCTTGCAGAAATCAAACATGCTTTTGATCCCGATGGATTATTCAATCCCGGCAAGATCATCAACCCACCCAAAATGGATGACACAAGCAACTTCCGTTTCCCACCAAGCTATAAAGTGATTCCGCTGCAGCCTGCTTTAGATTGGTCGGCCTGGAATGTACAAAATAATCCCGTTACTGAAGAAACTAGCGCACCAGGAACGGGTGGCGATCCCGCCATGGGCTTGGCCAAAGCTGTCGAGATGTGCAATAACAATGGTCACTGCCGCAAGTTTGATGCCGAAGTCATGTGCCCTAGCTATCGTGTAACTCGCGATGAAAAGCACCTCACCCGTGGTCGCGCCAATACTTTACGTCTTGCTCTTTCCAATCAATTGGATCTGAAAGACGATGGGGCACCTGCATCTTCTCCACTAGGAAGTGATGCCATTAAAGAAGTGATGGAGTTGTGCGTCAGTTGTAAGGCCTGTCGCCGCGAATGCCCTACTGGCGTCGATATGGCAAAGATGAAGATCGAGTTTCTGTCGGCCTACAAGAAGCGAGTTGGACATACGATGCGCGATCTAGCAGTAGCTTATTTGCCGAAATATGCACCCATCATCAGCAGTATTCCGGGACTTCCTGCATTACTCAATCTTCGCAATCACATTGCACCCATTGCCAAATTACAAGAATGGCTCATGGGCATTTCTGCACAAAGAAGCTTGCCGATCTGGAAAGCAAAAACATTCTGGAGCGATCAGAGCGCACTCACGCCATATCAATTTACGCCATCAGAACTCAGCAAAGTAGATGCAAATGGCAATAAAGGAGTGGTACTACTTGCAGATACCTTTAATGCTTACTTTGAAGATGAGAACTTGCAGGCAGCGTTAGCGGTTTTGAAAGCTGCTGGCTATCGGGTACACATTCCCCAAAAGAGTCTGGATACAAAAACTGCGCAAGCAAGCTCGACGCCAAATACTTGCTCCAAAGAATTTTGCTGTGGTCGTACCTATTTAGCCGCTGGTATGGTGGATAAGGCCAAAGCAAGCCTAGATGAATTAGTGCATCATCTAGCCCCCTTTGCAAAAAAAGATATCCCCATCATTGGTCTTGAGCCTTCTTGCTTATTCACCTTAAAGGATGAGGCATTAGTCATGGGCTTTGGGGAGCGTGCGATTACCGTGAGCAAATACGCACAACTCTTAGAAGAGTTTCTGGCTAGCGAGGCACGAGCAGGAAAACTCAAGCTAGCGCTCAAACCATCTTCGCGCCCCGTCCTGTTTCACGGTCACTGCCATCAAAAATCGTTTGCTGCCGTAACACCAGCATTAGAGCTTTTAAAGCTGATCCCCAATGCGGAGCCTAAACTCATTGAGTCTTCTTGTTGTGGCATGGCCGGAAGTTTTGGCTACGAAGCTGAGCACATTGAAGTATCAAAGCAAATGGCGGAAGTGAGCCTCTTGCCTGCAATACGTAAGGCGCCAGAAAGTTGGGTAGTGGCCGATGGTACAAGCTGTCGCCACCAGATTGCCGATGGCTCTCAAAGAGAGGCTGTGCACATCGCCAAGATCTTGGCGGCCCATCTATAGCAACAGAATGTAATGACTGCTTAGCGAATGATGCCGTAAGCCAGCATCAGTAAAGTTCCAGTCAATAAGGCTGGAACGAGACGGCGTGTTGGTTTGGATACCATCACGCCGATACTTAAGACGCAAATCAAGATCCGAATCCAAGCGGGCACAGTAGCTAAGAGCCCTAGAGGCATCAAAATCATTCTGACAGTCAATGCGGCAACCATCGCATAAGTCACCGCAGCGAGCCAGCGAAAGATTTCGCTATCTTGATTAATTTTTTTAGCCAGCAGGACACCAATAGCACGGCAAAAGTAGGTTCCAAGAGTGGCACCTGCCAAGGCAATCCACAAACCCCATCCCTGAAGAGCAGCGTTCATTAACCAATCACCCCGGCTCTCTTACGCAATATTTTTCGATCAATGAAATAGGCAATCGTACCGGCAACCAAGCCAGTGCTAAGCAAGCTCGTATCGCGATCAAGGGTATAGAAGAGGGGGCCCAATACAAAACCCAAACCAATCGCAATGCGGTTAATCCAAGGCTTGACCTCGGTAAAAGTCAGCAAAAAGAATAAGGGGTTGATGAAAACCAGGCCAAGCGTAATGTACGGCGGTACTAAACCCGCTAATAAATACCCAAGAATTGTGCCCGGAATAGAAATAATCCAGCACAACAAACCAAGACCAACAAAGTAACTCAAGCGATGCTTCGATTCCATCGTCTGAAACTCACGCATGGAGATAGCCCAAGCGGTCATTGCGAGAAGATGGACGGAGGCATAGAGCCCATGATTGCGATCTTTTTCATGAAACTGCGGAAAAAGTGTCACAGTCATCGTGATAAAGCGTGTGGAGGTTAAAGTCACAGCGAGCACAATGGCAATCGCTGAAGATCCGGTGATAGCCATCTCCAGCAAAACCACTTGCCCAGGTAATGCGAACATGAAAAAACTGGTGGCGCTCGTAAACCAAACATCCATACCGTTGGTTCTACCCATCGCCCCAAAACCCACCATGCCAGCAAAGAGCACCATTGCAGGTGCACCTGACGCATCCCGAATGCCGGCCCAAAAAGCTTCAGTACGACTTTTAAAGCGCTGAGCTGCCGAACCTTCTAGTGCAATTTCGCTAGGGTCTATATAAGGTTGATCGGCTGATGACATGGTTTTATTGTAAGAGCTGGGGCCAAACTTTGCTAAGAAACCCTCAAGCGCTCAGTGCCCACTGGATATGCTCAGCCACCAATACATCAGCCATCGGTAGTGCGCTAGATAGCGCCTCGCGAATCAGCACCTTATCGGCATCCGCCACCTGAGCATCTGCCAAGGCATTACCCAAAGCTACCGCTAAGTTTCTGCGCCATCGAGAGTAGCCAATGCGACGAATAGCGCTGCCCTCGTGGCGTTTCTCAAATTGATCCTCTGTCCAAGACCAGAGTTGCAAGATGCTAGCCTTTCCGAGGCCATGACGTTCAGCAAAGTCTGGCAAGGCTGTACGTTGCGCAAACTTATTCCAAGGGCAAATGAGTTGACAATCATCGCAACCGTACACGCGATTCCCCATCGCCCTTCGGAACTCCACCGGAATGGCGTCTGGATTCTCAATTGTCAAATACGAAATGCAGCGACGTGCATCTAATTGGTATGGGGCAGTAATAGCTTGAGTAGGGCAAATCTCAATACAAGCTTGGCAAGTTCCACAATGTGACTCTGCCTCTTGATCTATTGGCAAAGGAACATCTACCAAGATCTCACCCAAAAAGAATGTGGACCCCGATTCTCGATTAAGCAGCAAGGTATGTTTACCTCGCCAACCCAATCCCGCTTTACGAGCCAACTCCACCTCCATCAATGGCGCAGAATCTGTAAATACGCGATACCCAAATGAACCAATCTGCTGCTCAATGATCTGAGCAAACTCTTGCAAACGATTGCGCATGACCTTGTGATAGTCACGACCGCGGGCATAAAGGGAAACCACTGCTTGAGTGGGCTCTGATAAACGCTGCCACTCACCATCAAAGTCAATTGCGGGGCTTAAGTAATTCATGGTGACGCAAATCACCCTGACCGTACCCGGCACGAGCTGACCTGGGTCTGAGCGTAATTGAGCATGCCTAGCCATGTATTCCATCTGACCATGACACCCCTTCGCGAGCCACTCATTTAAGCGCTCAGTTGCGACACCAAGATGGGTGTCGGTAATGCGCAGGCCATCAAAACCTAATTTTCGAGACTGCTCATCCAGCCATTCACGGAGATTGGACTGATCAACAGAGTTTGGCATTTTGGAAGAAGTCATCAGGAATACAGAATGTAGCTTAATAATTGAATAAACTAGGCAAATGGCTCAGAATTCATTTACTCAACATTGTAGGCAGGAAGCAGACACCACTGCCTTGGCACAAAACCTTGCCTTGAGTATTCACCATTTTTTTCAAGCAAATCATGGCGCCCATATCAATATCTCCCTAGAAGGTGATCTTGGAGCAGGTAAAACCACTTTTGCTCGACATCTGATTCAAGGCTTAGGATATGAAGGTAGGGTCAAGAGTCCAACCTACACCTTGTGCGAGCCCTACCCACTAAAAATCACTCACTCGACACTCTCGATGAACCACTTTGATCTCTATCGCATGCGCGATCCACAGGAGTGGCAAGAGGCTGGATTTGTGGAGCATTTTGATGAGCCTGGCTTCTGTTTAGTGGAGTGGCCAGAAAAAGCGGAGGGCACCCTCCCCGCATTTGATATTGAAATTCATCTAGTGGCAGGTGAAGCTGAGTGCGAGAGAGAGATCACACTCACAGCAAACTCAGATCAGGGATCAGTCGTTTTAGAGAAATTACAGCTCCCATAGTCATGAACAAAACTCCCGCGAACGCCTCCAGAAGAAAATATCTCACCACTTCAGCGAAGCTCATGGGCTTCATCCTATTTTTTAGTGAGGCAGATATTGCCTGGGGCGCTAAGATATTGGGCGTACGCATTTGGCCAGCGGAAGACTACACCCGCATTACGCTCGAGTCCGATAAAGCGCTGCCGATTACCCAGCAACTCCTCACCAACCCTGATCGCTTAGTGGTGGACGTGCAAGGCATGGAATTGAATTCCACCCTCAAAGAGTTAGTCGCCAAAGTGAAACCGAATGATCCCTATGTGTCACAAATTCGGGTGGGGCAGTTTCAGCCCGGTATGGTGCGCTTGGTATTTGACCTCAAGGAGCCCGTAAAGCCACAGCTGTTTACGCTAGACCCCGTTGCTGAATATCAATACCGTATGGTGCTTGACCTCTACCCCACTGTACCTCCAGACCCTTTGATGGAATTGGTCAAGAGTAGTGCCCGCAAGGAAAGTGCTTTAGATAAAGCCAATGAAGAAATAGATCTGATTGCACAGTTCGCAACTAAAAAAGAAAAAGAAGCCCCCAAGGCCCCGGTTGCACAGGCTATTCCAGATATAAAAGAGCTCCCTACCCAAGCAAAACACAAACGCCTCATCACCATTGCCATTGATGCAGGACATGGAGGCGAGGATCCCGGCGCCATTGGCACTATGGGCTCTAAAGAAAAGCATGTCGTCCTCTCCATTGCTAAGCGCTTACGCGACAAGATTGAGAGCGACCCCTATATGCGCCCTTTCCTGACAAGAGATGGCGATTACTTTGTACCCCTTCACACCAGAGTCCAAAAAGCACGTCGAGTTGAAGCAGATTTATTTGTCTCGATTCATGCGGATGCTTTTATAGAACCCCGGGCCAAAGGCGCCTCAGTCTTTGCTTTATCTCAAATGGGCGCCAGTAGCACCATGGCCCGCTGGATGGCCAATAAAGAAAATTCCTCGGATTTGATTGGTGGAATTAATATCAAGACCCAAGACAAGCAAGTAGCTAATCTACTGCTAGATATGTCGACAACTGCCCAAATCAAAGACTCACTTCAAGTAGGCACTTCAATCCTCAAGCAAATTAGCGGCTTCGCCCCCCTTCATAAAGGGAAGGTGGAGCAGGCGAGTTTTGCTGTTCTCAAGGCACCAGACATTCCCTCCATCTTGGTAGAGACCGCCTTTATCAGCAATCCCCAGGAAGAAGCGCGCCTGAATGATGACGCCTACCAAGACCGAATTGCGGAAGCAATTATGAGGGGAATTAAGGACTATTTCTCCAAAAATCCGCCGGTTGCTAGACGAGCAAACGCCTAACAAACTCCGAATTACAAGGGCTTGGAGGCAGACGCCCAAAGACCTAGGGGCATCCATAAACTTCTTGCTATAATCTTTGTCTTACTGGGTCGGTAGCTCAGTCGGTAGAGCAGCGGACTTTTAATCCGTTGGTCGCGAGTTCGAATCTCGCCCGACCCACCA
>CANBPJ010000063.1 GCA_947371415.1 Burkholderiaceae bacterium
TATTGCGGGAGTGCTTGGTGCCTTAATTTTTATGGGCATACTCCTCCTGATAGTTAAAGCAGTTGTGTCCCATTGATTATTTTTTGATTGAATAGAGAGAATAAGATGTCATCCAATTCAACCCCTTACTATTTTGTTCCTGGCTTATCCGGCCATCCAGCAAGAGCGGCGCTAGGCTTGTTAGCCTTTGGTGCTGGCATGTCTGGATGGGTAAATCACGCAGCCTGGGGTGCCCCAGTCACTGCGGTAGGCGTTCTCTGGGTTCTGTTTGTGCTCTACAACTGGTTTGGCGACACAATTGCTGAGTCCAATGCTGGCAAGAACGGTATTAACGTTGATATTTCTTATCGCTGGTCGATGGCCTGGTTCATCTTCTCTGAGATCATGTTCTTCGGCGCATTCTTTGCCGCACTGTTCTATGCGCGCAATATTGCAATGCCTTGGATGGGTGATGTAGAGAGCAAATTGCTTTGGCCTAATTTCACAGCTGTTTGGCCTAATGACGGCCCTGCAGGCTTGGTTGAGAAATTCACCACCATGGGTCCGTGGCCAATTCCTACCATCAACACCTTGTTGCTCTTGAGCTCTGGTGTCACTGTTACCTATGCTCACCATGCGCTTCGTGAGAATCATATGAAGCAGGCAATCATGGGCTTAGCGGCTACTGTGGGCCTAGGCTTTGTATTCTTATGCTTCCAGGGTTACGAGTACTACCATGCTTACCATGCGCTGAACTTGAAGTTAACTTCAGGCGTTTATGGTTCAACCTTCTTTATGCTGACTGGCTTCCATGGTTTCCACGTATTTCTGGGCGGCTTGATGTTGGCCATTGTCTTGCGTCGCATGATTCGTGGTGACTTTACGGCTGACAATCATTTTGCGTTTGAAGGTGCCGCTTGGTACTGGCACTTCGTTGACGTTGTCTGGCTAGGTCTCTACATCGCTGTTTATTGGATGTAAGGAAATAAAAATCGGGGCGCTAAGCCCCGATTTGTTTTGGCTGATGGCTTTTATCGTACTTAGTTTGTTCCAACCCGAATACCGGTAGCTTCAATATAGCCAAAATAGTGAGCAATCAGAATACCAAGAAATAGAATTATTGAAAGCCCAATACGTAGCATGAGGGACTGAACCATTCTTGAGCTGCCGCCCTTATCCTTCATCATGAAGAAGAGGGCTGAGCCTAAGCTTCCTACAATCATTAGCAGTGCAATTGGAATAATCCATTTCATCTCAAAGTACTCCTGTGAATATGTTTTCTAGCTTCATTACTAGTCGTATAGTCGCTACTTTATCAGCCCTAGCGGTGATTTTAGTTGGCTGCAGCGCTGGAATTTGGCAGCTCAATCGGGCAGATCAAAAGATTCGCTTGGGTGAATCTTTAGCTACTAAGCTACAAATGCCTATTCTGAATGCCAATGCCGATAGTTTGACCCTAGAGCAGGCTGCAGAGCGTCGAATTGTTGCTCGCGGCCGCTTTATTCAGGATGAGGCAATTTGGCTCGATAACCGGCCGCGACCTATTCCTGAGGGGGGGTCGGGGAGCGTGGGACAGTCTGGCTTTTATCTGATGATGCCTTTGAGGTTGGAGGGGAAGCAGTCAGTTTTGTGGGTAAACCGAGGTTGGGCTCCCCGCAATAACCAGAATCGGATTGAGTTACCGCCGGTGAATACTACCGATGAAGTGGTCCTGATTGAAGGTGTTGCCTTCCCTCATCCCGGAAAAGTGTATGAGTTGGGTCAAAAGGGTGATGTAGTAGCAAGGCCCCGGATTGAGCAAAATTTTGATTTAGCGCTTGAGGCCCAAAGTCACAGTTGGACGCAGTTAGCATTCATAGTACGAGAATCCTACACAAGTAAGAATGATGGTTTGATCAGGAATTGGCCCTTGCCAACAAACGGAGTCGATCGCCATTATGCTTATGCCTTTCAGTGGTTTGCATTGGCCTTATTAGGATTTGTGTTTTGGCTCATCAATGGGTTCATAAAATATCGGCGAGAGCTTGTTATCAACGGAGATAGAGTGTGAGTGATAAAGAGTTATTGATCCCAGCTTCGCAAACAGATGCATCTGCGATTAATGTGCAGACCCGTCGCGGGCGCATACAGATGCTTTTTTTACTACTTGCTTGTGCTGCACCCGTGATCGCCTCCTATCTGGCTTATTACGTATTTAAGCCAGAGGGTGGAAAAACCAATTTTGGAACTTTGGTTCAGCCTGCGCAAGACCTGAATCCTGCCTGGTTTGATATTCCCTTTCAAGGTAAATGGACCTTATTGGTGGCCAGGCCTTCAGGAGCGTGCGCGGTAAAAAACGAATCCTGTCTCGAGGCTTTATTTTTAATGCGCCAGCTGCGCATTGCTGTTGGTCGTGAGAGCGGTCGCGTACAGTTAGTGTGGATCAATACTGACGGTAAGCCAGTGGATCCAGAGGTATTGCTAGCCTATGATCAAAAAACAGCAGGATTTCAGATTCTGACTTTGCCAACCGACCCGAAGTTGAAGGCTGAGTTTGATGCTTGGCTCAATCGTGATGGCGCAGGCCAGGATATCCAGTTGATTGATCCCAGTCCCGCGAAGATGATGGTCTTTCCTGTGACGAACTCCCCTAAGGAATTTGGCAGCATTAAGAAAGATCTAGAAAAGTTACTGCGTCTCAACCGTAAAGGTGAGAACTTGCAATGAGTAACCTGTTGTTACTGGCGGAGTTGGCATTAATCGCCATTGTCTTTGCAGGACTTCCGCTGCTCTATTTGTGGAAAAGGCCGGGCTATGACTTTTTCCAAAAGCTCAATTGGGTATTGGTCTTTATGACCTTTGATCTGATTGTGTTTGGTGCCTTTACTCGCTTAACGGATTCTGGCTTGGGTTGTCCTGATTGGCCGGGATGCTACGGTACTTCCAATCCATGGCATGCGATTGGTGACATCACGCTTGCCGAAGCAGCGATGCCCACCGGGCCCGTAACCGTGATTAAGGCATGGATCGAAATGATCCATCGCTATTTAGCCATGACAGTCGGCGCCTTGATTTTGATTCAGGTGGGATTGGCCTGGAGTAAGCTCAAGCGCTTGGGTAATAAGCCCTTGCTGGGTAGTTGCGGTTTATTACTCTTGGTCTGTATTCAAGGGGCATTTGGCGCATGGACAGTCACCTTGAAGTTGCAACCCATTATTGTGAGCATCCATTTAATGTTGGCCTTGGTATTGTTGGCTTCTTTAACTGCTTATGCTCAGCAAGAGTGGCAAGACTCATCTACTTCAGTAAAGCAGTTTCAAGTAAGACCCCTTTCTGCGAAGTTGTTACTGTTAGCTTCGCTTGCTTTGGGAACCCAAATCTTTTTAGGAGCATGGGTGAGTACCAATTACGCTGTGCTGGCATGCCCTGATTTTCCTACCTGTATGGGCGCTCTTTGGCCAGAAACTGCTTGGCAAGAGGGTTTTACTTTGTGGCGCGCGCTGGGTCTCAATGCTCAAGGTGAATCTATTTCACCTATGGCCCTGCAAACAATTCATTGGGCGCATCGCGTATTTGCGATCTGCGCTCTTGCAGCGCTCGGATTGCTAGCAATGAATACATTTAGAGTGACGAATGTGGCTGTATCAGGATTGGGGCGCATTGCGAAGTTATTGCTAGCCCTACTGATTCTTCAAGCGCTTACGGGTATCTCTAATGTCGTCTTTCAGTGGCCATTAGTTGCCGCCTTAATGCACACCGCCGGCTCTGCAGCTTTAGTGTTTTGCTTGGTACGCCTAAGCCACTGGGCATCATGGGGTGCACCCATTCATATTAAGATAGTCAAACCATCATGAGCAGCTCAACCCCCTCCACACCTGTAGCGATGCCACGTTGGCGTCAATATTGGGTTCTCACTAAGCCTCGCGTCACTCAGCTGGCTGTCTTCTGTGCCGTAATTGGCATGTTCTTGGCAACGCCAGGTATGGTCCCTTATCCAGTTCTGATTGGCGGTATTGTCGGTATTTGGTTGTTAGCGGGCGCGGCTTTTGCCATGAACTGCTTAATTGAGCAGGCTGTGGATGCCAAGATGAAGCGCACTGCATGGAGGCCCTCTGCAACTGGTGAGGTAACACCTTTTCACATTACTATTTTTTCTATTGTTCTCGGTAGCTTAGGTGCGGTGATTTTGTGGAACTTCTGTAACCCGTTAACGATGTGGCTCACACTCGCAACTTTTGTTGGTTACGCTGTGATCTACACCTGGCTACTGAAGCCCGCAACCCCTCAAAACATAGTGATTGGCGGGCTCTCTGGTGCAATGCCGCCGGCTTTAGGTTGGGCTGCGGTGACCAATGGTTTATCGGCTGAAGCATGGCTCTTAGTGCTCATCATTTTTGTTTGGACTCCGCCCCACTTTTGGGCGCTAGCTTTATATCGCCGCGATGATTATGTACAAAGTGGTTTGCCAATGTTGCCAGTGACGCATGGTGAGCGTTTTACCCTTCTCAATATTCTGCTCTATACCCTGATCTTGATTGCCGCTACTTTACTACCCTATATATATGGCATGAGTGGCTTGGTGTATCTGATTTCTGCGATCATTCTGGGCTTCATGTTCTTGGCTTATGCAATTGCTTTATTTGTTTCTTATAGCGATGCACTGGCGAAGAAGACCTTTCGATTCTCGATTACCTATTTATCATTGCTCTTTGCGGCACTGTTAATAGATCACTACTTCATTTGAAATGAGCATGAATTTATCAAAGCTAAGCTCCCGCATTGTCCGCATTTTGATGTTGTCACTGTTAGGCTTGGCTGTGCTTGCTTGTAGCCCAAAGCCTAGCTTCAAGAATGTGGACATTACTGGTAGTAAGGCGTTTGGCAATGATTTCAGTTTGCTCGATCCTGATGGTAATGTCAGAACACTGGCGGACTTTAAGGGCAAGGTAGTAGTCATGTTCTTTGGCTATACCCAGTGTCCAGATATTTGCCCAACGACGCTCACTGAGATGCAGCAAGTCATGACTTTATTGGGCCCTCAGGCAGATAAGGTGCAAGTTTTATTTGTGACGGTGGATCCAGATCGGGATACGGCAGCAATACTCAAGCAGTACGTGCCTGCATTTGATTCGCGCTTCTTGGGCTTGCGTCCAGCAGACCAGACCGCTCTAGAGAAGGTCGCTAAAGACTTTAAGATTTATTACAAGAAGGTAGCAGGCACTAGTCCTGGTTCATACACTATGGATCACACTGCTGGAAGCTATGCCTTTGATCCAGAGGGACATCTGCGTCTTTATATCAAGCATGCGCAAGGTCCTGAAACCTTGGCGCAAGATTTAAAAGAACTGCTGAAGTAAAAACTACGAAGTAGGGGGCGAGGAATTAAGCGGCTTGCACTTGAAGTAGGCCGCGCATCTTTTTGAGCGCAGCTGTCTCAATTTGGCGAACGCGTTCTGCTGAGATGCCATATTCATTTGCGAGATCATGCAATGTCTTTGTGCCATTACCATCCGCATCCATCGCCAACCAGCGTGATTGAACAATGTTACGGCTGCGCTCATCTAAAGCCATGAGGGCTTGATCTAGTTGAGGGCCATGCAATGCATCAGTTGCAGCCGCAGCCATCATCTCTGTGGGCTCTTGACTGTTGTCGGCTAACCATTGAATCGGCGCATAGGCTGATTCATCATCGTTGTCATCGCCCTCCAGGGCAACATCACCACCGGCAAGGCGCATTTCCATCTCCTTAACATCAGAACCTTTGACATCAAGGGCCTTAGCTAAGGCATCCACTTCATTCGGGGTGAGGGTGGCTAGAGTGGGTTTGTTACTACGCAAATTAAAGAACAACTTGCGCTGTGCTTTAGTCGTCGCCACTTTAACTAAACGCCAATTCTTGAGAATGTACTCATGAATCTCTGCCTTAATCCAATGGATGGCATAAGAGACTAGACGTGCACCTTGATTTGGATCGTAGCGCTTCACCGCTTTCATCAGGCCGATATTGCCTTCTTGAATTAAGTCCGCGTGCGGAATTCCATAGCCAAGATATTGGCGCGCAACAGATACAACCAAACGGAGGTGGGAGAGAACTAAAGTTTTAGCAGCATCCACATTTTCAGTGCGACGAAACTCCTGCGCCAGATGCAGTTCTTCTGCAGCGCTGAGCATGGGTACGCGATTGACATACGCAATATAAGAGTCGAGTGTGCCAACCCCCAGGGAGGGCAACATTGGAAAGGCAAGCGAAGCCGCAGCAGTCTGCGCTGCCGGCAGGGTTTGCCTTGCTTGCAATTGCGGTTTGAATGCTTTCTTTTGAACCATTTTTTTTATTATGTATTTTTAGGTGTTAGTAGGTGTCTATTTTAGCACTCTTGTCAAGAGAGTGCTAATGGTTTTTTACTTCTATAAGCCTATGATTTAATTGAATAATTCCGAAGAATATTGTGCGGCAGTGAAGGGGGCTAAGTCATCAATTCCCTCGCCTTTGCCTAGCGCTAAGACGGCTGGTTTTGGCCCATTATTTAAGGTGTGGGCGAGGGCGCAAATCACTCCTCCTTTGGCTGTACCATCCAATTTGGTCACGATTAAGGCAGTGAGTCCTAAGGCTGCGTGGAAGGCCTTTACCTGGCTTAAACCGTTTTGACCGGTATTGCCATCCAGAACGAGCAAAGTCTGGTGTGGCGCCCCTGGAAGGGCCTTGCCGATGACTCTCTTGACCTTCTTTAACTCTTCCATCAGATGGTCTTGAGTGGCGAGCCTTCCTGCAGTGTCAATAATCAGAATATCGCTCTGACGAGAAATCGCCGCATGAATAGCGTCGTGTGCCACTGCCGCGGCATCACCACTCTCTTGCATGATGACGTCTACTTGATTGCGACCACCCCATTCAAGGAGTTGGTTACGTGCTGCAGCCCTGAAGGTATCACCCGCTGCGAGCAGAACAGATTTACCTTGAGATTGAAAGAGTCGGCACAGCTTGCCGATGGTGGTGGTTTTGCCGGCACCATTGACGCCAATGACTAGCCAGATCTCAGGCGCCATCTTCTGTTCATGCACATACAGAGGATTGGGGATAGGCTCTAAAGGTTTTAATAGGGCGGCAACTTCTTGCACTAATAATTGTTTGAGATCTTCTGGATTATTGGCTTTCTCTGATTTAGCCGCCTTACGGAGTTTGCTAATCAGTTGCTCAGTCGTGGGTAAGCCCACATCGCTAAGGATGAGAGATTCTTCTAGGGCATCAAACCAGGCTTCATCAGTCTGATTGGATTTAAATAGGGATCCGAGGGTTTTACGTAAGCCGAACATAATCGATACAATTTAATCCTTGCATCTTATCAATTTAATTCTTGGGATAGGTGATCTTACAGATGCGCTCCACTTTACTGCGTTTTTCTTTCTATTTGATGCTCTGTTGCCCAACTGCTTGGGCAGCGACAGATGCTGGCACAGCAAATACCCACGAGTTTCAACTCTCTAATGGACTCAAGCTCATTGTGCGTGAGGATCATCGAGCGCCTACAGTGGCACACATGGTTTGGTACCGCGCTGGCTCGATGGATGAAGTCAATGGCAAGACTGGCGTAGCGCATGTGCTTGAACACATGATGTTTAAGGGTACGGACAAAGTAAAGTCAGGCGAATTCTCCCGCTTGGTGGCTGCTGTTGGTGGGCGCGAAAATGCTTTCACTTCCCGCGATTACACGGCCTATTTTCAGCAAGTTGAAAAGTCTAAGTTGGATGAGGTTATCAAGCTCGAGGCGGATCGGATGAGCAATCTCAATTTTGACGATACAGAGTTTCTGAAAGAAATTCAGGTGGTGATGGAAGAGCGTCGTCTGCGCACCGAAGACAACCCTAGCAGCTTACTCAATGAGTCCTTAATGGCTACTGCATATATGAGTTCACCTTATCGCCACCCCGTGGTGGGATGGATGAGTGATCTTGAGAATATGAAGGCGGCTGATGCGCGTGACTGGTATCGCAGTTGGTACAAACCGAATAATGCAACAGTAGTGATTGCCGGTGATGTTGATCCCAAGGTAGTTTTACAGGCTGTAGAAAAATATTATGGGGCTGCTTCCGCAAAGGAATTACCAGTACGTAAACCCCAAGTAGAGCCGCCACAAAAAGGCGTAAAGAAAGTACAAGTAAAGGCACCAGCGGATAGCCCGCAATTGGCCATGGCCTGGAAGGTGCCAAAACTTCAGCCTGGAAAATTGGATGATGATGAGCCCTATGCCTTAGAGCTATTGGCAGCTGTGCTGGATGGCTATGACAATGCTCGTTTGAATCGCACCCTCATTAAGCAAGAGCGAGTGGTGAATGATGTGGGCGTTGGTTATGACATGATCTCCAGGGGCCCAGAACTATTTTTAATTAGTACCAGTATGGCTAAAGGCAAAACAGTCGAGCAGGCTGAGAGCAGTATTCGGAAGGTGTTAAAGGAAATTGCCGACACAGGAATTCTGGAGTCAGAGCTCAAGCGCATTAAGGTACGCATTCTGTCTGATCAAATTTATAAGCGCGACTCCATCTTTGGCCAAGCAATGGAAATCGGCAGTACAGAGATGGCTGGATTTTCCTGGCGAGAAATTGATCTGATGCTAGAGAAGATGCAAACCATCACTCCTGCACAAGTTCAGGCTGTTGCAAAAAAATATTTAGTTGATGAAGGGCTAACCTTAGCAGTCTTAGATCCACAGGCGCGCAAGTCTGGTGAGAGTAAGCAAGGGAGTAAATAATGCTAGCAAGCAAAATGATCAAGCGTCTTATTCCTGTCTGTCTATTGGTATTCGGTCTACTTCCATCTGCCCAAGCTATTTTGCCAATTGAGAAGTTGGATGCTTATAAGGGCGCGCAAGCCTATTTGGTGCGAACTACATCCTTACCTATAGTAGATATTGAGATCAGCATTGATGCAGGCGATCGCTATGATCCTGCAGCAAAGAGTGGTCTAGCAACGGTGGCTGGTCAGCTAATGAACTATGGCGCCAAGTCCAATGTCGGCTTGTTAACAGAGGCGCAGATTGCTGATGAGATTGCTGATTTGGGTGCAAACCTCAGCGTCTCTGTCAGCGGTGAGCGCGCAGTGATGCGCATACGGACCCTCAGTAGAAAAGACTTGCGTGATCGTGCCGTTCAATTAGCCTCAGCCATGTTGAGTGCACCTACTTATGACGCCAAGATCTTGGCGCGTGAGAAGCAAAGAATGAGCACTGCTTTGCTAGAGTCAGAGACAAAGCCCGAGTCAGTCTTGGACCGTCGCTTCAGAAAATCCGTTTATGGAAATTACCCGCTAGCCAATTCTCCAACGGTCCAAAGTGTTGCCAATATCACTGCATTAGATCTGCAGCAGTTTCACAAGCTGTTTTACCGTGGCGACAGAATGATCGTCAGTATTGTTGGTGATGTTAGCAAAACTGAGGCTGCTGAAATCGTTCAAGCTCTATTGCAAAAAGTACCTCAAGCCGGCCCTCCTGTCGCCAAGTTGCCGGAGTTTGAGCGCTCACCAGTAGAGCCCTTGAATCAACGCGAAATCACCATCCCATTTGATTCGCAACAAGCGCATATCGCTATGGGCATGACTGCGGTCACACGCAGTAACCCTGATTATTTCCCTTTACTAGTGGGTAATTACATTTTGGGCGGTGGTGGCTTTGTTTCGAGACTGATGTCAGAGGTTCGTGAACAGCGCGGCCTGGCCTATAGTGTCTTTAGTTACTTTGCCCCCGGTAAGGATGTGGGAATATTTCAGGCGGGGCTGCAAACCAAGAATGATCAAGCCTCCCTAGCGCTTGAAGTAATGAGTTCAACAATTGCGCAATTTATTGCCAATGGACCTACACAAACTGAGCTAGATGCGGCTAAAGCCAATTTGATGAATGGCTATCCCTTAAGAATTGATAACAATCGCAAGTTGCTCGATAACGTGTCATCTATTGCTTGGAATAATTTGCCCCTC
>CANBPJ010000064.1 GCA_947371415.1 Burkholderiaceae bacterium
CGTGGTTTCAAAATGATCTGCAGCGGTGAATTGGATCACTTGCCTGAGCAAGCGTTCTACATGGTGGGTTCAATTGATGAAGCCATCGAGAAAGCTAAGAAGCTTTAATCGAACTCATCTAGGGAAATTATGTCAACCATACGCGTCGATGTAGTAAGTGCTGAGCAATCTATTTTCAGCGGTGAAGCCAAGTTTGTAGCGCTTCCTGGTGAAAATGGTGAGCTCGGTATTTTGCGCGGCCACACTCCTTTGATTACACGCATTCGTCCAGGCTCAGTTCGCATTGAAAAAGCCGATGGTGATGAAGAGTTTGTATTCGTAGCGGGTGGCTATTTAGAGGTTCAGCCTGATCGTGTCACCGTGTTGGCGGATACTGCTATTCGCGGTCACGATTTAGATGAAGCTAAAGCAACTGAAGCTAAGAAGCGTGCTGAAGAAGCAATGCAGAATCGTGGCACTGACTTTGACATGGCATTGGCTCAGTCAGAGTTTGCAATGGCTGCTGCGCAGTTGGCAGCAATTGCACGTTTCCGTCGTAAAAAGTAAGAGCCGGTCATCTCTTTGTTGTTAAACGATCGGTTTTTAAAGGCCTGCTTGGGCGAAGCGGTTGATCAAACACCGCTTTGGCTCATGCGCCAAGCGGGCCGCTATCTCCCTGAATACAATGCTACCCGAGCTAGGGCTGGCAGTTTTTTAGGCCTAGCAAAAAATCCTGCCTACGCAACTGAAGTAACGCTCCAACCATTGGACCGCTACCCATTAGATGCGGCCATTTTATTCTCAGATATTTTGACCATACCCGATGCCATGGGTTTAGGTTTGAAATTTACTGCAGGCGAAGGCCCCAGTTTTGATCATCCCCTGCGCACTGAAGAGGCGGTCAAAAAATTACGCGTTGCTGATATGGATCAGCTCCGGTATGTATTTGATGCAGTGTCAGAAATACGTAAAGCATTAATTCAGGATGGGAAGCAGCGCGTTCCATTGATTGGTTTTTCTGGAAGTCCTTGGACCCTAGCCTGCTACATGATTGATGGTTCGGGCTCTGACGATTTCCGTCATGCCAAGACCATGATGTTCAGTCGCCCTGATTTACTTGAGCATATCCTTGAGATTAATGTGCAGTCAGTTGCCGCCTATCTGATTGAGCAAGTTAAAGCCGGCGCACAAGCACTCATGATTTTTGATACCTGGGGAGGCTTGCTTCCCGACGGCTGGTACCAGCGCATGTCTTTAGCGGCAATGCAAAAAGTAATTGCACTACTGCCACGTGAACATGAAGGAAGAAAGATTCCAGTCATTATGTTTACTAAAGGTGGCGGCATTTGGTTAAACGATATGGCCCAAGTTGGCGCAGATGTGATTGCGATCGATTGGACTATGCGCTTAAGCCGAGCCCGAAAGCAGCTTTTAGAAATTAATAAGCCTTTGTCATTGCAGGGCAATTTAGATCCGCTGATTTTGTTCTCAGAGCCAAGGCAAATTGCCGCTGCTGCAGAGGATTTGTTGACCGACTTGGCGAATGCCCCTGCATTAAAGGCTGGACTACATTCTTTAGATGGTCACATTTTTAATCTTGGTCACGGCATCAACCAATTTACGCCCCCTGAAGGCGTAGCCGCCCTATCTGAGACGGTGATTTCTAAGTCAAAAGCCCTCCGGGCAAAGCAGTAATCACAAGTAATCGCTAACTTTAACCAATATATTGGTGAAAAGTTATGCACAGATTTGTGCAAAATCACAAATACAGTGAGATTGACGGGAAATATAAAAAGTTACCTTTAGTAAGCCTTTTAAGTTATTGATTTCAATGGTTATTTATTAAAATACCGATTTTAGGTGCAATGGGGCGTTGCTATAAAATGACCATAGAAATCGAAAGTATTGAATGATATCCACAGACTTATCCACAGGCTGAGACAGAAAATTTTAGTAAATGATGCTTAAACCCATTGTGGTGCAGGTAGTAATAGATAAGCCCTTAGCTCAGGGCTTTGACTACTTATGGGATGTTGAAAAACTAGGCAAATTACCAGAAATTGGGCATGTTATAGAGGTGCCCTTCGCCAGATCGAAGGCAATTGGGCTTGTAATAAAAGTGAGCGATCACTCTGAATATGAGGTACATAAACTCAAATCAGTTAATCGCTTAGCTCCACTGCCACCTCTTGACCCTGCATTATTGAGATTGATGAACTTCGCAAGCCAGTACTACGTACACGCACTGGGGGAAACTATCTTGCCAACTATTCCGCTGATGTGGAAAAAGGCCGATGACTGGGAAAAAATTCCCAAAAAATTAGAGTTAGCAGAAAAAAAGAAGAAAAAAGAAGTTGATCCTATTGCGGAGGGCTTGATCACCGAGGATCAGCTAAATCCCAACCAGAAAAATGCTTTGGAAGAATTGTTGGCGGATGGTCAAAAAGAAAATCAATATAGGGCAATTTTGTTGCAAGGACAAACCGGGAGCGGTAAGACGGCCGTATTTCTGAATTGGCTAGCAAGCATTTTGAAGGATGAAAAAGCCCAGGTACTAGTTTTAGTTCCGGAAATAAATTTAACGCCGCAATTAGAAAGGCGCGTGAGAGCTTACTTTCCAGATAAAAAAATGGCGCTATTGCACAGTGGTGTAAGCGAGAATAAAAGAGGCATTGCTTGGTACGAGGCAATGACTGGTAAAGCACAAATTATTCTAGGAACGAGGCTGGCTGCATTAACCCCAATGCCCAACTTGCGAGCCATAGTGGTGGATGAGGAGCACGACTCATCTTATAAACAACAAGAGGGTACACGCTATTCAGCAAGGGATTTGGCGATATGGCGTGCACATGATCAAAAGACGCCAATATTACTGTCTTCAGCAACGCCATCGCTGGAGACATGGTTAGCTGCCCAATCAGGGCGTTATGAATATATTCGTCTAGATCAGCGCGCTCAGGGAGCGAGTCTTCCCGGGGTGCATTTAATTAATACGCGCGATCCACAAAACCAATTTAGCCCTGGAGATATAGACGCACCCAAACAAAAAAGTTTAATTACGAAAACATTGGCTCGTGCAATCACAAAAACGCTTGAGGCAAAAAAGCAAAGCTTAATATTAATTAACCGCCGTGGGTATGCACCAGTATTAAGTTGCTCTGCATGTAACTGGTTATCGAAATGTACCCAATGCTCTACCTACACAGTAATGCATAAGGCAGGTGCACTTGGCAAGAGGTCGGTATTGAGTTGTCACCATTGTGGATTAGTGAAGCCCATCCCGAGTTTCTGTCCAGACTGTGGAAATGCGGACTTAAAGACGCTGGGTCATGGCACGCAAAAGTTAGAAGACGCGATAGAGGAAATGTGGCCACAAGCTAGAGTATTGAGGGTGGACACTGACTCCAGTAGAAAGAGCAAGGGAGCAGAGGTACTCTTTCAGGAAATTCATGACGGTAATGTCGACATTGTGGTTGGAACGCAAATGATTGCCAAGGGACATGATTATCAAAACATTGGATTGGTGGCAGTTTTAGACGCAGATAGCCGGCTTTACTCGGCAGACTTTAGGGCGGCAGAAAGATTATTTGCGCAATTAGTTCAGGTTGCTGGACGAGCAGGCAGATCTGGAACCAGCGGAGAAAAAGGTGGCGATATTTATATAGAGACTCAATATCCAGAGTCACCTGTATTTCAGCACTTACTGAGGCATGACGTTGATGGATTTATGACGTTTACTGCGAGCGAGAGAGAGGAGGCAAAGTTACCGCCCTACTCTTATCAAGCATTAATTCATGCGGAGGCTAAAAGCCTTGAGAGGGCCATTCAATTTTTAAATGAACTGAAGTCTCGCATGAAAAGCAGGGGCATGATCACTAAAGAACTGAAGGTCTACGACCCTGTACCAAAGCCAGTCATGCGGGTTGCAGGTTCAGAGCGCGCCCAATTGCTCATAGAGTCGGCCAACCGCAGGGCGCTACAAGAAGCGCTTGAAATTGTTGATCAAGAACTGCGCCAAGAGTCTCAGGGGCGTATTAGCAAAACATCACGCATTCGTTGGCTGATAGAGCGCGACCCGATTGCTATTTAAGCGCCCGCGCTGGAGTTGTACTTTTCAAAAGACATTAAAGTGCCCAGCTCTGACTTGAGCGTTTCTTCCGATGTTGGTTTGATTTTAAAAAGCCAAACTGCATATGGCTTTTCATTCACAATCTCAGGGCTGGCATCCACCTCTGTATTGAGACTAACAATTTCACCGCTAATAGGTGCATGAATATCACTCGCGGC
Organism: Burkholderiaceae bacterium; assembly: GCA_947371415.1. GTDB lineage: Bacteria > Pseudomonadota > Gammaproteobacteria > Burkholderiales > Burkholderiaceae > Polynucleobacter. Next base: position 4,267 of record CANBPJ010000064.1, read on the forward strand.
TTTAACGGATTCAATCACGGCAATGGCTTCGCCTTGTTTAACTAGCTGACCAATTTTTGGGGCTTGAAAAAACATAACATCGCCTAAAGCTTCTTGTGCATGATTGCTAATGCCAACCCAAGATAGCCCATCATCTTCGATGCTTGCCCACTCATGTGTTTCTGCGTATTGAAATGTATCTTGTGTTTTCATTGTGTATCCCGTGAGATGTATTCTAGCTTCTTTGTCATAAGCTAGTGGCTAGTCACCTTAACATCCTGTATTTATGCGAATCAAATTAGGAATTGTTCCCGTTACCCCGTTCGAGCAAAACTGCTCTATTTTGGTTTGCCAAGAAACCGGCGATGCCGCGATAGTCGACCCTGGGGGAGATGTTGACAAGATTCTAGATGGTGTTCAGCAACTTGGCGGCACTGTAAAAAAGATTTTGCTAACTCATGGGCATCTTGATCATTGTGCTGCAGCTAAGGATTTATCTGAGCAATTGGGTGCGCCTATTGAGGGTCCGCAAATCGATGAACAATTTTGGTTAGATCAATTGCCAGAGCAAACTGTACGATTTGGATTTGGACATGCAAAAGCATTTGTGCCAACGCGCTGGTTAGAAGATGGTGATCATGTCCAGGTCGGTAATGTGGATTTAGAGGTCTTGCACTGCCCCGGCCATACACCTGGCCATGTTGTGTTTTTTGATAAAGAGGATCGCTTGGCGTTGGTGGGGGATGTGCTGTTTGCCGGCTCAATTGGAAGAACAGACTTTCCTCGCGGTAATCATGCTGATTTAATTAATGCCATCAAGACAAAGCTATGGCCACTAGGCGATGATGTGCGGTTTGTTCCCGGCCATGGGCCCATGTCTACGTTTGGCAAAGAGCGCCAAACTAACCCCTATGTTGGGGATTAATAAACTGAAATTGATGAAACCTAATTGCTCAATTAGGTTTTCGCAGAACCGGTGCGATGTGTGCGGTTATACAAACAGCTAGCGCAAATCCAACGTTGCTTACGATTACTTGTCGGAATCCATGTGCCACCCTCCAGACGCTTTTCGCGACTGCAAGAAGAGCAAAATTTAAGGCTCTGAGAGGTTTCTTGGGTAGGAGCTGGAGTCGAGGTAGTCATGGGCAATCCGGGTAATCCAAATCTTGTACAGAGGATCTATTTTACCCGTTTTGTCCCACTGGGGCTGGGCTTAGGACAACTCTGACTGAGTCGGCCATCTTATTGCCATCAAAATCGAGCCAAGCCTTGTTTTCGAAGTCATACAACTTGCACTTGCGAGCTGTATCGAAATACCAAGCCCAAGAGAACTTTTGCACAAAAATGCGCTCTGGAAGGATGGTTTCCAGGGTATTTTGGGCTTCTTGGAGGCGATATAGGGGTACGCTCATATCCACGTGATGGGCAGTGTGCTCCATGATGTGGTGCATCAAAGAGCCCCAAATCCAATTAAAGGTCAAATGAACGGTAGTGGATACAAAAGGCTGGGCGCGTAACCACTCAGATTTCTTGTCATACCAAGATACCGATGGATGGGTATGGTGAACATAGACAACAAAGCCGATCATTCCGTTCCAGAAAAGGAAGGGAACGGCAAAGCCGGTAATTAGACCAAGCCAAACTGATTGACCGGTAGCAAGTGCGCCGGCAATAAGGCAGCCAATCCAGATAATGGCAAAACCAGTCACCAATAAATTGTCTTTCAGGAAAATTGGGCGATCGCCTGGCTTGTTCTTGGCATTTGGAAAGTACTCACGTCTCCACCAGATTTCAATGAGGTAATAGAAAACAGGCCCCCAGCCGCTACGGTACAGGCGCTCTAAGGCTTTACGCCATGCTGGTAGTGCATCAAACTCCGCTTTTGATAATGGAGCCCAAACAAAGTCAAAGCCCTTCAAGTTAGTTTGACCGTGGTGAACCACGTTGTGCCCTACATCCCATAGGCTGTAAGGCGTTAGAGATGGCAAGAACGCAATGCGACCCAGTAATTTATTGAGTTCGCGGTGTGGAGTGAAGCTTTGGTGGCAGGCATCATGGCCCAAAATAAAGATACGACCAGTCACAAATCCAGCAACCAAGCCAAAAATGATTTTGAGCAACAGGCTTTCCACAAAAACGGTGCCAGCAATGCAACCGAGCCACAAAATGGCGTCTATTACTAATAGCATGATGGCTTTTGCAGTTTCGCCTTGAGCCATTGGGATCAACCAACTACGAATTACCTTGCGATGCGGTAATGGAAGATTGGGCGCCAAAGGGTTGGCTAAAGATGGCTCAGAAAAGGCAGAATTTAGATGGTTTGACATGATAAGAATCAATAAGTTAGGTGCAAATAATAGCCTTTTTCACGAATTTACGCATGATGTAGGTCAAAAACCCCCCTCTTTTGGTGCGCCCGGCAGGAATCGAACCTGCGACCCTGCTTCGGAGTCTTCGACACCAACAATACGTAATTTGGTGTTAAATGACTATTACTGCAATAAACCATATAAATCAATAATATAAATAGGTAAATCTAAAAACTATAAGATAGAATATACACTATTAATATCGTTTATAAGTGAACATTTTAAATATTTTTGCAACAATAACAAATTACATAATTGTTAGCTTGAGTACTAGCCTATAGTGAAAAAAGCCCCAAAACCAGCGAAATTGGCCCAAAATTATTTTTTGGAAGAAGATCAATTGCCTCGGCTCCTAAGACTAACCATTGGTCAGATTGAGGGGCTTCATCCTGCGATTACGCAATTGCTCAAAGATTTAGCTCCACGGCGCGAAGTGCCAAACGAGGTGTTATCGCAAGAGGCCTTACTAAGACTTTTAGAAGTCCATCCCATTAGCATTCAGAAAAATGAAAAAACGCTGTGCTGTGTCGGGAGTATCCAATTATTTGAGTTAGCCAAGAAAAGACTTCGCGACAAAGTGGAGCTACTTTGCATTTTGACTAAAACGGCTCAGCCGGAAACCTTGCAAAAAAGAGCGGTAGAAGAATTAATACTGGGAACAGTAATTAATGGAATTAATGTAAGTGATGTGCGTATTGCTGGCAGGTTAGCCAAAAATGCTGCAAGTGCACAATTACTGAACGTCAGCGAAAGCAAAGCTGAAAAATGGGTGGCAGATGTTTATGGTGTGGATAAGCGCACAGTCAAATCATCACCTCAGGCGCCCCCTAGCATTCCTGAGAAAACTAAAACTTGCGATTCCTTAGATCCCGCCAATCCTGCGGGTGGGTCTGAATGAAAAAGTCGCGGTCAGAGTTGCCCGAACCCGGACCCATTGCGCCCAAAGAAAGCCCGAGTCATAAGATTTTGCTAAAGCTGGCTAAGGAGGAAAACCAAGATGTTGGTTTGCTCAGAGACATTCTTTTTCATATTCTCGCCCACGACCATTTAGAGGCGTTGCCCTCGGCCTTTAGAACCATTCGGCGCATATTAGAGTTAGCTCCCGAGATCTGGCACAAAGACTTAAACGAGTTAGGCATTTTTGATTGGCGACCATTGTTAGATTGGGTCATTAATAACGAGGCCAAGCTCACTAAAGAAATTGGCCCGCATTTTGGGAAAAAAGTTAATACCAGCGGTAAGAATCCCCTATCGGGAACCACTTTATCGAAATACCCGTTTTACGCGGTTTTCTGTGAAATATTTCCAAGGCGAAACGCAGATCAATTTGCCTTATTAATAGGGCAATTATTAATTGCTCACTCTTATGCCTTAAGAGATGAGTCTGCTGGCCGCTTGGCATATGAGGCCTCTATCGAGCGACCTTGGAAAGCGTTACCCAACGGGATCGAGGTGGCCGCTCGAGCAGTGCGCCGCTATTCAGAAGAAAAGAAAGCCGACGGCAAAGCGAAAAATGAACAGGAGAAAAAGAAGGGGGAGCTAAGAGAAAGGCTCAATCAAGAGTTGGGCGAGCTAAATCTGGCAGTAGCTCCGGAGCATTTCGTATATGAGTTGGAGGCATTGCCCGTTAACGAAGATAGCGCCACACAAAATGAGAGAGAAGGATTCATAGGATTTTTAGACAAGGCTTACGGAGCAAAAGATTGGGTTGAGCGAAATGGGGGTGCTGGCGGTGGCGGAGGTGGCGGCGGCAAGTGGGTGGGCGGAAGTATTTTTACAAGCCGCATTCATATAGGCGAGTCTATTTTGTTTGATGAAGGCGATGATCCAAGCGATCGCTGGGGCGAGATTGATATTGTGAGCTCTAGAACGGGCACGCACCGTGAGCGCAAAGCCTTACTCGATAGTGATTTATCGCCCGATGAAGATGACTCGGATGAATACACAGTGCTGAGCGATTTAGAGTGCAAAGATACTAGGAGGGGTCTGGGTACCCTAGCCCGGATCGCTAAAGCCAAAAGCCGGCATCTTGAAAAGTCCAATCAAAAATTGCCCTGGGATTACCTAGGGTTGGCTGTAGAAGAAATGGCGCAGTTGCGCGTGTGTTTACGCGAGCAGATGGGAGTGCTCAAGAAAAAACTGCCATTTAATAAAGAAGATCAGATGCGGGCAGAAACGATTCTTCTGATTTACACCATGCTCTGGGTAGGCACTCCCGCCAAAGAGGCGGTCAACATCAAAGTGCACTTTGGGGCAGTACCCAACCCACTAGACGAAGTTGGTGTTGTTTGTGAAGACGATAAATACTGCTGGGCCATACCCGCATTTTCTCCGCCCTACCGATCCATTTTGGAAGTCACTCCAAGTCAGGTGCGTGAGTTAACGAACTCCTTTCATTTGCCGTGTTGGACTTGGATGTCGCCCTATTTTAAGAATGTCTTAGGAACACGGGGCGCGAATCAGAAAACGGTTCGACTCTTTGAAACCCCTTCAAAGGCATTGCTAGCTTCGGTCGATCAATGGTTTAAGCACTACTATCCTGATGGCCGGATTAACCCACAGCGAGTGGCCAATTCCATTTGGGAAAATATGGCCTTGCACTATGGTGATCCGACAATGGCAAGTTGCGCTACGGGGCGCGTGCATCATTTGGCAAAGGTACGCATTTACTACACCAGCGCATCGGTTGGGCATTTGCAAGCCGCCTATGAAAAGGTCCTCATGGAGATGGCCTCCGTTGCAAAAGCAGCAGCCCATATTCCAGACCCACTCGCAAAGTTGTGGATGCCAGAGGTAGGGGCAAAGTCCTTGGCTTCAGGTGCACGTATGTGCCCTACGGTAGGCGCGGTCAAAGAGCTCTTTTCTAAATTAGTTGCCGATATTAAGCTCGCTTCAAAATACGCTGATCTTGCGGGGTATATCCAATTTCACAATCTATATACCCTTTATGTCTTGCAGTACTTTGCGTACTCAACAACTTGCCGGGCGATTAAAACCCCCTATTTAGATCTAAAGCACATTGATGTTCAAAGGGGGTTGGCCGCTTTAACCGATAAAGACGATGGGACGCATCACAAGTCACGCTTGGTCTGGTTGCCAGAAAAACTCATTGCGCAGATGCAGTTTTATGAAAAGCATTTGCACAGAGTGCGAGAGCGCTCTATTGCACAAAATAGCAACAAGCGCATTCTTGCGCTCCCCTGTTTTTTCTTGAATGAAGAGGGCAA
>CANBPJ010000065.1 GCA_947371415.1 Burkholderiaceae bacterium
ATTGGTTCAATCAGGAGTTTGAGACCCGCTTTTTTCAGCTCGCTCGCCGCATACTGAAGATTGCCTACCAAGGTATCGTGTAGCACTTGTGGATCAACCCCTGCTGGGGCTTTACCAGCTAAGCAGTTCAATTGTGGAACGCCAAGGATGCTAGCGTATTCAATTGCTTTGGCTACTCCCGAGCGAAACTCGGCAATGCGATCAGGCAAGCAGGCAATTCCACGCTCTCCTGCATCCCAGTCTCCGGCAGGTAGGTTATGCAAAACCAGCTTTAAAGCATTGTTATCTAAGGCTGATTTAATCTCTTGGACATCAAAAGCATAAGGAAAGAGAAATTCGACTGCTGTAAAGCCGCCAGTCTTGGCTAGCGCAAAGCGCTCCAAGAAGGGCGCTTCGGTAAATAGCATCGTGAGATTGGCGGCAAAACGGGGCATCTGATTCCTTTGGTGGCGATTGGGAGAATTAAGATTGCAATACAGCAACAGGCGCATCTTCAATAGACTTAGCCAAAGGCTCAAACTCATTGATGCTGTCAATCTCTGTCCCCATGGCAATGTTTGTCACACGCTCCAAGATGACCTCAATCACAACCGGCACTTTAAATTCTGCTATCCATGCTTCTGCTTGAGCAATAGCCGACGCCAACTGTTCTTCTCTTTCTACACGAATTGCTTTGCAGCCCAAGCCCTCAACCACCTTCACGTGATCAACGCCATAACCCTTCACAATGCCTGCGCTATCGGGCGTATTGACATTATCAAAAGCTAGCTGAACGCAGTAGTCCATATCAAATCCACGTTGCGCTTGACGAATCAAACCTAGATAGCTGTTATTTACCAGTACCTGAATAAAAGGCAATTTAAATTGTGCGCCGACTGCTAGCTCTTCAATCATGAACTGAAAGTCATAATCCCCAGATAAGGCAACAATCTTTCTCGTTGGATCGGCAGCCCTAACACCTAATGCTGCTGGCACAGTCCAACCTAATGGGCCGGCTTGGCCACAATTAATCCAATGGCGAGGCTTAAATACTTTTAAGAATTGTGCGCCAGCAATTTGCGATAAACCAATGGTGCTGACATAAGTTACATCTTCACCGAAAGTTTTCACCATCTCTTGATAGACGCGTTGCGGCTTCATTGGAGATTCTGTAAAGTTTGTCTTACGCTGATACTCTATAGAGTTCTTTCTAGCCAAGCACTCTGCTGACCAAGTACTCCGATCTTTCAACTGGCCTGCTTTTTTCATTTCCGCAGCTACTTCAATAAATAACTGCAATGCGGCCTTAGCATCAGAGACGATTCCATAGTCTGGCGTAAATATTCTGCCAATCTGTGTTGGCTCAATATCAACGTGTATAAATTTACGCCCTTTGCAGTAAACCTCAGTAGAACCAGTGTGACGATTGGCCCAGCGATTACCAATACCTAATACGAAATCACTTGCCAACATCGTGGCATTTCCATAGCGATGGGATGTCTGTAGGCCAACCATACCAGCCATCAAAGGATGATTATCAGGAATACTGCCCCAACCCATTAAAGTTGGAATTACTGGAATGCCGGTCAGCTCTGCGAACTCAACCAATAAATCAGAAGCATCCGCATTAATCACGCCACCACCAGAAACAATCAAGGGATTTTCTGATTCATTCAGCATTTCCAATGCTTTCTCAATCTGCCTCCGTGTTGCTTGCGGCTTGTATGCGGGCAATGGCTCATAGGTATCAATATCAAATTCAATTTCGGCCATTTGCACATCAATTGGCAAATCGATTAACACCGGACCAGGACGGCCTGAGCGCATTAAGTGAAATGCCTGCTGGAAAACACGCGGAACTAAAGCTGGTTCCAATACAGTGACAGCCATCTTAGTTAATGGCTTAGCAATTGCAGCGATATCTACCGCCTGGAAATCTTCTTTGTGCAACTTGGCGCGCGGAGCTTGGCCTGTAATACAAAGGATAGGAATACTATCGGCTTGTGCAGAGTACAAACCAGTAATCATGTCGGTACCGCCAGGGCCTGAAGTTCCAAGACATACGCCAATGTTTCCAGCGGCTGCTCTGGTGTAGCCCTCAGCCATATGGGTAGCACCCTCTACGTGCCGAGCAAGAACATGGGCAATCGATTGACGCTCTCTCATTTGTGCGTAGAAAGGATTAATTGCAGCGCCTGGTACACCGAAGGCTTGCGTAACGCCTTCTTTTTCCATCACCAAAACTGCCGCCATTGCCGCCTTCATCTTTGCCATGAGTCATCTCCTAATTTTGTTATGACTGAATCATCATCAAATTCAGAGACTTTGAGAACCTCACCAAATCTATATCTAGTATTCCCCTATGGAATAGTGTAAAAATGCTGGTTTGCTACATAAAGAATCTATCCATGGATCGCGTACAAGGAATATCTCTTTTCATCAGAGTCGTTGAGACCGGCTCTTTTAGTAAAGCAGCCGAAGATTTGGGAATCACCCAACCAACGGCCACTAAGTTTGTTGCTAGTATGGAGAAACGCTTGGGCGTTCTTCTTCTTCACCGCAGCACTCGCGGAGTCACGCCTACGGAAATTGGCAAACTCTATTACGAAAAATGCAAATTAATTGCTCGAGAAATCGAAGAAGCTGATGATCTCGCAAGCCTTTTACAATCAAAGGTTCGCGGCAAATTAACCATTAGTTCCTCAGTTGCATTTGGGAGGCGAGTGCTAATGCCGTCGATCTTGGAATTTATGTCTCATCACCCAGAGCTTGAAGTCAATCTCAGTATGGATGACAGGTATATCAACTTGATTGAGCAAGGCGTTGATCTTGCCATCCGAATGCGTCGACTGCCAGATTCCTCTCTCGGATCTCGTCTACTTGGAATGAATCCCTGGGTTCTTGTTGCCACCCCAGCCTATTTAAAGAAAAATCCAGCGCCCAAAAATCCAGGGGATATTAGACAACATCAAGCCTTGATTTATACAACCGTACAAGGCGATCACCGCTGGAACTTTACCAATGGCAACGACAAGACTGAAGTAATTGAAGTTAGCGGTCCCTTCACATCCAATAATTTATCCTCCATTCTGTCGGCGGCCCGAAACGGTATGGGTTTAGCAGTACTTCCCTGGTATGTCGCCCACCAATCCGTGAAAGATAAGGTACTCAAACCCGTGTTGGAAGAGTGGTCACTCCCAACACAAGAAATACATGCGGTATTTTCTTCGCCAAAACATGTTCCCACCAAAGTTAGCCAATGTATTGATTGGCTACAAACCCAATTTAAAGGGGAGTGGTGGAAAGGGGTTCCCACCAACAAGTCAGAATAAAAAATCCGCCCCTGAAGGGCGGATAAAATTACTGCATAGGCACAACAGACTTCAGTGATTAGAGCTCAAGCAGCCAAGGGTAAGGATAGGCGCCCGTGAGAGGATTGAACTCTAGTATTGAGTAGTTTTGTTAAAGCAAAAACAGTGCTTAGGCAAGGGGTTGGGGTTTTGGTTATCTCGCCAAGTTCAATTACCGAACCTAGCAAAGCATCAATTTCTAAATTATGTCCAGCCTCAAGATCTTGCAACATAGATGTTTTATGCTTGCCCACCTTCTCAGCTCCAGCGATTCGGCGCTCAATATCAACCCTGAAAACCACACCTAATTTTTCAGCGATTGTTTGAGCTTCGGCCATCATATTGCGCGCTAAATCTTTCGTCAGTGGATACTGGCAAATACCCTCTAGATGTTCATGCGTTAGTGCACTAATGGGGTTAAAGGTCATATTGCCCCATAGCTTCAGCCAAATCTCCGCACGAATATCATCTAAGATAGGTGACTTAAATCCTGCATCAGTCATTACCTGAGAAATACTCTTCGCCCGTTCAGAGATTGAGCCGTCCAATTCACCGATTGGAAAACGATTCCCCTCTACATGCTGGATCACCCCAGGGGACTGTGTAAAGGTAGCTGGATAAACGACGCATCCGAGAATATTGGCAGGATTAATTCTTTTCATAGTGAAGCCACCACCATCCACCGTCTCAATAGCATGCTCCTCATAACCACCATTCAGACGTTGAAAATACCACCATGGAATACCATTTTGCATAGGTATTAAAACGGTGTCGGGCCCCATGATTTTTGCAAGATCTTCAACAATAGGCTCCACTTGGTGCGCCTTAACAGCCAACATAATGACATCTGGTATGCCGGCATCCGTGATCTTTTCAACTGCCTTCACTTTTGCTACCAGCGCCCTGTCGCCGCCCTCGGGAATCAGCGTCAAGCCATCCCGCTTAATAATGTCTAGGGTTTTACCCCTAGCAACTACTGTGACCTCGTTGCCAGCTTTTGCCAGCATCACAGCCAAGTAGCCGCCGATTGCACCGCCCCCACCAACTATGCAGATTTTCATAACCACCCCATAAGAACAATAAATTTTTCATTAGGGTCATCATCCACAAAGAAATTGCCTAAGGGAAGTGAATGGATCTCATATGTAATATTCCACTCAAGAATACCTCGCTATTTTTTTGCCAACCTAGTAATGGTTTTTAGGGCAACATCCCTCATCCATGGCTGCTCATTCCAATGCTTTTGGGCAAACGCATCGATTTGAGGTTTCAAAGTTAAAGTGAGACCAATCACATCTAACCCTTCCAAAAACATTCGATGATGTCTTGCTGATATCGAGAATGAAAATTCATGTTGAGGAGTCCGCACGATACAACGCTCAATATCAATCTCCATGGCAACTGGCCTACCAAGATCATCCGCTTCTTGCATGAGTGCTTGAACCTGATCCTCTGGTAGCGTTACTAGTAACAAACCATTGCCCATCGCATTAGAGTAAAAAATCTCCGCAAAGCTTGAGGCAATCACTGCTTTAAAACCATACTGCTGCATTCCCCAGACCGCATGTTCGCGACTCGATCCACAGCCATAGTTTGAGCCGGCAATCAAAATATTGGTTGATGCATAAGCTGCTTGGTTAAGGAAAAACTCCGGCTTCGGATTTCCGGCTTCATCGAAACGTAAGTCGTAAAACAAGCCATCCTTCAATCCTGATTTATCAATACCTCGCAAAAATTGCTTTGGCATCACTTGATCGGTATCGAAGTTGGCAATACGTAATGCTGCCCCATGCCCTTGAATATGTGATTGCTTAAGCATGGCTGACCCCTTGTAATTTTCGAGCATCTGTAATCACGCCCGTCACAGCTGCGGCTGCAGCCATTGCAGGACTCATTAAGTGAGTAATAGCGCCCCTACCCTGACGACCTTCAAAATTGCGATTCGTAGTTGAAGCACAGCGAGTGCCTGAAGCAAGAACATCATCATTCATAGCAAGACACATGGAGCACCCTGGCTTACGCCATTCGAATCCAGCGGCGATCAATTTATCAGCAATACCCTCTGCCTCTGCTTGTGCTTTTACTGCGCCTGATCCAGGAACGACCATTGCTCGAACTCCAGAGGCAACCCGCCTATCGCCAATAGTGGCAACAACATCACGCAAATCCTCAATACGTCCGTTTGTGCAAGAACCAATAAAGACATGCTGAATGGGTGTGCCCTCTAAGGCCTGTCCGTCAGTCAGCTTGGTGTACCTCAAAGCTTGCTCGAGACTTAAACGATCTGCCGGGTCTTTGAGAGAATCTTTTGTTGGAAGATGCGCGTTAATCGCAATTGCTTGATCAGGGCTAGTTCCCCAAGTCACAAAAGGTGCCATGTCGGCAGCATTAAATAGATACTCTTGATCAAACTGAGCGTCCACATCCGAGTGCAAGGTGGCCCAATACTTCAGAGCAAATTCTTTGATATCGCCAGTAATATCCGGAGCTCTCGCCAAAATGTAGTCCACCGCAGTGCTATCAGGGGCAATCAATGCACCACGTGCGCCAGCCTCCACCGCCATATTACAGATCGTAAAGCGTGCTTCCGTACTGAGGGCATCCACTGCAGATCCACAAAACTCCACAACATAGCCAATCGCACCTTTAGCACCAATTTGACTAATGATATTGAGGATCATATCTTTAGAGCTTGTACCTTTAGGTAGCACTCCATTGATTCTGATGCGCATATTCTTGGCCATCCGATACACCAAGGTCTGAGTGGCTAAAACATGCTCCACTTCCGAAGTGCCGATCCCAAAACCCAAAACACCTAAAGCACCATAGGTAGTGGTGTGGCTATCACCACAAATCACTACCATTCCAGGGCGAATCATTCCATGCTCTGGCGATACTACGTGCTCAATCCCTTGAAGGGCATCATTGGTATCAAACAAAGGAATGTGATGTTTAGTGCAATTCTTTTTGAGATTCGTTGCCTGCAATAAAGAGGCGGGATCTGCAATTCTTCTAGGCGTTTCGTTGTGGGTAGGAATGATATGACTCACTACAGAAACATTCTGACCGGGTACCGGCACTCCACGACCCTTTTCATCCAAACCAGAGAAGGCTTGCGGGCTAGTATATTCATTCATCAAATGCAAGTCACAGAAGAGCAGCACATTTTCTTCATCTAAGACCGCTACCGTATGAGAGCCTACCAATTTTTCATATAAGGTTTTCTTGCTCATCACTTACCCTGACTTAAAAATGGAATGACTTTTTGAAGAAGAACCTCTGGAGCTTCTTCAGAAATGTAATGCCCACAGGGAACTGGCTCACCAATAACATCTTTACAAATTGCTTGCCACTCTTGAAGTGGCTTGAAGCATTGATGAACAACACCCTCCTCACCCCAAAGCACCATAGTGGGCATTTCTAATTTCTTGCCAGCAGCAATATCTTCACGATCATGAATCAAATCAATTCCTGCTGCCGCTCGGTAGTCCTCACACATGCCATGCGCTGCTCCAGGCAAAGCAATGCAGCGCATATATTCAGCTAAAGCCAAGGGCTCAAATGGTGTTAGGCCCGCACTACGCCTACCCATCAAATCTCGGATATAACCCTCAGGATCTGCCTCAATTAAACGCTCAGGCATAGGGGATGGCTGAATTAAAAAGAACCAGTGCCAGTAGGCTCTCGCAAATGCATTATTAGCCTTCTCATACATTGCTAATGTTGGGGCGATATCAAGCATGATGAGGCGATTGACCGCTGAGGCGTGATCCATGGCCAAACGATGGGCCACTCGCGCTCCACGGTCATGTGCCAAGACATCAAAGCGATCAAATCCGAGTTGCTTCATTACTTCTAGCTGATCTTGTGCCATCACTCGCTTGGAATAATTACCATGGTCAGGAGCGCCTTGAGGCTTAGAAGAATCACCGTAGCCACGCAAATCCGTCATCACTAAGGTGTGACGCTTCATCAACTCAGGCGCCACTTTATGCCAAATGGCACGGGTTTGAGGATGGCCATGCAATAGCAGTAGTGGTGAGCCTGAGCCCCCAACATGCCCGGCAATTTGCACCCCATTCACCTCAAATATACGAGGCTCAAAATCTGGAAATAATGTATTTATCGACATGACCGATCTACCTTCATCAATTGAATTGTTTCTTTAATCGGCGCTAATGCCACGTTCCTTCATGAGCTTAGCCCACACCGGAATTTCTTTTTCTAAACGTTGGCGTGCCTGCGCAGGTGAAGATGGGATGGGATCAAAACCTTCCTTCACCATTCTCGCCTTTAAGCTAGGGTTCGCTAAAGTGGCATTTAGCGTGGAATTGAGTTTATCAACGACGGTTACCGGAGTGCCGGCAGGCGCAAATACAATGAACCAAGTCTCAAAACTATAGGCAGGCAAACCCGCTTCGGCCAGTGTCGGAACATTTGGCATTAATGGTGAGCGTTTAGTACCCGTCACACCAATTCCCCTAAGCATGCCGCTTTGAACAAACTGTGCTGCCGCAGACGCTACCGGAAAGCTCATATCCACCTGACCGCCAGCCGTATCGCTCAATGCCGGGCCGCCACCGCGATAAGGAATATGCGTAATAAATGTATTGGATGTCGCTTTAAATAACTCAGGGGCAATATGCATTGTGCTGCCATTACCTGCGGAGCCATAAGTCAACTTGCCTGGATTTTTTTTCAGCAGCGCGATGAGCTCTTTTAGATTTTGAGCGGGCACTTTTGGATTCACTACCAACACATGCTGAGAGCTTGCCACCATTCCAATAGGCGCCAAATCTTTGAGCGTATCAAAAGGCATCTTTGGATATAGCGCTGGATTCACTGCAAGAGACAATGTGTGCAAACCAATGGTGTAACCATCCGGCTTTGACTTGGCCACTGCATCAACCCCAGCATTACCCCCTGCACCCGCTTTATTCTCAATAATCATGGCTTGGCCTAGTGCCTTACCCCAATCCTCAGAGATCATGCGAGCAGTGATGTCAGCACTTCCTCCTGGCGCATAAGGAACTACCAGCTTCACCGGACGATCCGGGAATGTTTGCGCCATTGCGCCAGTACTAAAGCATAGACTACCAACTACTGCTACAAAAGCGGACTTCAATTTCATGGATGTCTCCTCCAATTTATTTATAAGTATCACCAAGCTACTGGTCATTTGAATCGAATTGCGAATGGGAATTAATCTGCCTCAATCTTGGCAGTCTTTACCACCGCAGTCCAACGGGTGTTCTCGCCTTTAATAAATTCCCCTAGCTGCTTGGGATTCATATAAGTTGCCTCAGCACCCATCTCAATCGCTTTTTCTTTAAAGGCTGGTGCAGCCATCACTTTGGCAATCTCGGTAGTCAGTTGGTTGACAATTGGCGCTGGCGTATTGATTGGTGCAAATACTGCAAACCATGAAGTGGCATCTAACTTGGGTAAGCCCGCCTCCGCAGCAGTTGGAACATCCGGCAAGCTTGGGATGCGTTTTTTTCCCGTAGTGGCTAATGCACGTAATTTGCCTGTTTGAATATGCGGAATAAATGGTGGTGGCGTACCAAAGGTTAGATCAACCTGGCCACCTAACAAATCCGCCAATGCCGGTCCAGTCCCTTTATAAGGTACGTGAGTCATTTTGATGCCGGCTTGCTGTTCGAGCATGGCTCCAGTGACATGCTGAAGTGAACCATTGCCAGAAGAGGCGTAATTTAATTTGCCTGGATTCGCTTTTGCATAGGTAACGAGTTCAGCCATCGTTTTGAATGGCAAGTCTGCCCGAATGACCACAATTTGCGGTGCTGAGATTACATTAGCTACCGGCTGAAAATCTTTTAATTCCCAAGGTAATGGGTTCTTGCTCACCAAGGGCGTAATGACGTGATAACCAGAATATTGAACTAATAAGGTATATCCATCGGGCTCCGCTTTTTTAACGGCAGCAGCTGCAATGGCGCCAGACGCTCCAGCCTTATTCTCAACAACAATGGTCTGCCCTAATGCTAAGCCTAGCGGCTGAGCCAACACGCGCGCTGTGAAATCTGTCGTTCCACCAGGAGCAGATGAGGCGATGAAAGTAATGGGCTTATTGGGATACTTAGCTGCATCTTGAGCAGATGCAGTAATCGATGCTTGAGCAAACAACATCAGAAGCAACATGTTGAGCTTTGTGAAATATTGGCGCATGGGACTAACCCTCAAATGAAATAAAAGTTGATTAACGTAATTCCGCTACATAGTCTGGAGCCACATGTAACTCGCAGGTACTACCCGCCTTTGCAACTTGTCCGGGCACAGGATGACCAACAATCAAAGGTAGCTCACGAGCCAATGCTATTAACT
>CANBPJ010000066.1 GCA_947371415.1 Burkholderiaceae bacterium
AAAGAAAGATAAAGAGAAGAAAAAATCCAAAAAAGATTAAGCCTCTGAATTATCCGAGTTCGCAATTCTCTCTTTTGGAAAACGTAGCGTAAAGGTGCTCCCCTTCCCGGGAGTGCTCTCAATAATTAGTTGGGCCTGATGGCGATTTGCAATGTGCTTCACAATTGCTAAACCCAATCCAGTTCCCCCTGTATCCCTAGATCGACTGCGATCAACCCGATAGAAGCGCTCCGTTAGGCGAGAGAGATGCTCCGAAGCAATTCCTGGTCCTGTATCGGTTACAGAGAATTCACCCTCTCCTCGCTCGTTTAAGCGCCAATTAGCACTAATAGAAGCGATGTCCGGAGTGTAGCGAATAGCATTCGAAACTAAGTTACCAAAAGCGGATAGGACTTCTCGCTCCTCACCCATTAAGTTAGCAGGGCTAGAGAGGTCAAAATTAAATGCGTGACGCCCTTGAGAGAGCGCCTCAGCATCATTCTTCAATAAAGCCATCAAAGTAGAAATTTTGACCAAGTGCATCGGGGCAGGCAAAGTGTTGGCCTCCAGATTGGCTAAGGTTAACAAGTCCTCCACAAGACTTTTCATTCTTTGAGCTTGCGACATCATCATGTCGAAATACTGATTTTGCTGGCTCTTATCCAAATCCAACGATTGCATAGTTTCTAGGAAGCCCATTAATACTGTAATTGGCGTTCTCATCTCGTGAGACACGTTTGCTACGAAATCGCGACGCATGGCGTCTGCTTTTTGCAAATCCGTCACATCCTGGATGAGCAATAGATTGCGCTTATCTCCAAAAGGAAATGCTTGCAACATTAGGCTTAAGTTGGCAGCCGGCCCCACTCTTTCCAGCAGTAAGGGCTCATCAAACTGACGCTTGTAGAGATACTGCACAAACTCTGGACGACGAATCAGGAAATTAATTCTTTGCAATGCATCACGCTTAAAATTCAAACCAAAGAAGCGCTCCGCAATGGCATTGCACCATTCAATTTGATCTTGATCGTCCAACATCACAATCCCGTTAGGAGATGCTTGGAAGGCCTCAATGAAACGGTTGTGCTGCTGCTCTATTGTCCGTATCTCTTGCTTGAGATTACGTACCAAACGCTGAAGACGGAAGAATATCTCCTCCCAGTAACCGCTTGGCAAAGACATGTGTTCGACAGTATTAGTCATCGCATGCCTGCGCAGACGAGCGAGATTTACATAGGAGTAGATAAGGGGAATCGAAAGAACTACGATGCCAGCCGATACACCCGCCAGAGGGCCAATAAATACGAGCCCAAGGAAGGCGGCAAGAAATGCCAAGCAAATAAGGAGTGCAAATCGGGCAATAACGGAGAACATGCAGTAATCTTAGAGCATCTCAACTGGGATCACTAAAAACCCCAGTCGGATAAGGTAGAAAATTAGGTTTGAGTTGGCAATTTAGTGATGCGGTAGCCACTTCCGCGGACGGTTTCAATGTATCGATCGCAATCAGCGGGAGCCAAGGCAGCCCTCAATCTCTTAATATGTACATCGACGGTACGCTCTTCGATGTATACCTCGCTACCCCAAACCTTATCCAGCAAATTGGCTCGTGAATGCACCCTCTCAGGGTTAGCCATCAGAAACTGAAGCAATCGATACTCAGTAGGGCCTAAAGCAACCGATTGTGGCTCCATATTTGGCCATACTGCCGTTACCCGATGAGAGCTAGGATCCAGCTTAAGGGGGCCAACAGAAAGTGGGCCAGTATCCTCAATTGGGGTTTGGCGACGCAGCAGAGCTTTTACGCGAGCTACAAGTTCTTTAGGCGAAAAGGGCTTGGTGACGTAGTCATCAGCACCAGAGTCAAGGCCTAAGACCTTATCATGCTCTTCACTCTTGGCCGTCAACATCAAAATTGGCAAGGCGCGAGTGCGTTCATTAGCGCGCAACTCTTTAGCAAACTGAACGCCTGACTTACCCGGAAGCATCCAATCCAAGATTAGCAAACTAGGCAGTTCGTCTCGCATCATATTGAGCGCAACATCAGTTTGCAAAGCTTTTTCAATCTCATAACCAGCATGAGTTAAGTTAATTGCAATCAATTCTGCAATAGAAGGCTCATCTTCAACAATCAATATGCGGTGAGTCATCGTGAGTTCCGTATTGATTTAACTTACTGTCTATTAGCTTCGCGAACTAAATCCTCATGAGGGATATGGCGCACATCCGAACCTTTGGCAACATAGATCACAAACTCAGCGATGTTCTTGGCATGATCACCAATACGCTCAATTGCCTTAGCAATCGTCAACATATCCAAGCCAGTTGAAATGGTGTGAGGATCTTCCATCATGTAGGAGATCAGCTTGCGAACAAAACCTCTGAACTCCTCATCGATTTGACGATCTTCCTCTACTACCTCCGCTGCCGCAACCGTATCTAGACGGGCAAAAGCATCCAAGCTACGACGCAATAATGAAATTGCCATCTGCCCAGATAAGCGAATCTCAGCCACATTGATATTGTGGGTTGCACCAGACTCAATCAAGCGCTTTGTTCTCTTGGCGACACGTTCAGCCTCATCACCAGCGCGCTCTAGGTTAGTAATGGCCTTAGAAACAGCCATTACCAAGCGCAAGTCACGAGCCGTAGGCTGGCGACGCGCAATGACCTCGGTACAAGCCAAGTCAATCTGAATCTCTAGATCATTCACAATTTTTTCATTGGCGATCACGATATTGCAAGTATCAATATCCATTTGCGTGAAAGCACGCATGGCCGTAGAAATCTGCGACTCTACAAGTCCACCCATTTCTAGCAACCGACTAGAGAGAGAATTTAAATCTGCATCAAATTGTGATGAAAGGTGTTTATCTGGCATTTATTTCTCCAATTAACCGAAACGACCGGTAATGTAATCTTCTGTTTCTTTACGCTTAGGCTTGATAAAGATTTCATCTGTCTTGCCATATTCAATTAAGCTACCAAGGTACATATAGGCAGTGTAATCGGAGACGCGGGCTGCTTGTTGCATATTATGAGTGACGATAGCAATGGTGTACTCATGCTTGAGTTCATTAATCAATTCCTCAATTTTTCCGGTCGAGATTGGGTCCAATGCGGATGTAGGCTCATCCAACAAAATAACGGAAGGCTTAACAGCTACACCACGGGCGATACACAAACGTTGCTGCTGGCCACCAGACAGAGATAAACCGCTTTGATTCAATTTATCCTTAGCTTCAGTCCATAAGGCTGCTTTATTGAGGGCCCACTCTACTCGCTCATCCATTTCAGAGCGTGAAAGTTTTTCATAAAGACGTACACCAAAGGCAATGTTCTCGTAGATAGACATTGGGAATGGTGTTGGCTTCTGAAAAACCATGCCGATGCGTGACCGAAGCAAATTGAGATCTTGCCCAGGCTCCAGAATATTTTGGCCGTAAAAGTTAATCTCACCCTCTGCACGCTGACCAGGATAAAGGTCGTACATGCGATTCAAGGTTCTCAGCAAAGTAGATTTACCGCAACCTGATGGTCCAATAAAGGCGGTCACTTTACCCTCTTCGATATCTAAATTAATATCCTTGAGACCCTGAAAAGATCCGTAAAAAAAGTTGAGATTGCGGACTTCAAGAGCATTCTTGGCTGTGGCTGGTGTGTGTTGATTTGTATTCATATTCATTCCGACTCCTTGACCATCAATCCGATTTAAGTCAAACATTGTTTTCATATTGCTCATCATCCCTGAACCTTTTCGCGGAAGACTACACGGGCCAAGATATTTAGCCCAAGTACTGCGAAGGTGATTAATAAAGCCCCGCCCCATGCGAGCTCAACCCAGTTGTCATATGGGCTCATTGCAAACTGGAAGATCACTACCGGTAAGTTCGCCATTGGAGCGTTCATATTGGTGGAGAAGAACTGATTATTCAAGGCCGTGAACAATAAAGGTGCTGTTTCACCACTAACACGAGCTAAGGCCAACAAAATACCGGTCATTACACCGCTTTGCGCAGCTCTCAAAGTGATCATAAAAGCCACTTTCCACTTTGGCGTACCTAATGCATAGGCAGCCTCGCGCAAGCTACCAGGGACCAAACGCAGCATATTCTCAGTGGTACGCACAACTACTGGTATCGCAATCAAAGCCAGAGCAATGGTTCCAGCCCAGCCAGAAAAATGGCGCACCTGGGCAACCACAAAGGCATACACAAACAAGCCAATAACAATGGATGGTGCCGAAAGCATGATGTCGGTAACGAAACGGGTAATTGCAGCGATACGGCTACGGTCACCATACTCAGAGAGATACAGGCCAGCTAATACGCCAATTGGGGTGCTAATCAACGTGCAGCAACCCACCAACATTAGACTGCCGACAATGGCGTTAGCAAGGCCACCACCTTCAGAGCCAGGTGCTGGAGTGCTTTGGGTGAACAAAGTGATATCTAGAGCAGAAAACCCTTTAAATACCAATACGCTCAAAATCCAAAGAAGGAATACCATACCTAAACCCATGGCACCCATGGATAAAGCTAGACCAATTTTGTTGGCGCGCTTACGTTTTGCAAAAACACCTGGGTCAATATTTGAAATGTCGTTCATGTTTTTAAGCCCTGCTTCTTCTCCATGTTGTTCAGCATCCACTTAGCAAATGCCAATACAACGAAGGTAATAATGAACAGTGCCAGACCTAGGGCAAATAAAGAGGAGAGATGGTTGCCGGCTTCGGCCTCACCAAACTCATTTGCCAAGGTAGAGGCGATTGAAGTTCCTGGCGCAAATAAGGATGGTGATAGGCGGTGTGCATTACCAATAACAAAAGTTACAGCCATGGTTTCACCAAGCGCCCTACCCAATCCCAGCATCACGCCACCAATCACACCAGCCTTGGTGTATGGCAGAACCACATTCTTCACAACCTCCCAGGTGGTACAGCCAATGCCGTACGCAGATTCTTTCAACACCGGAGGGACAATCTCAAACACATCACGCATTACAGATGCAATGAAAGGCAAAATCATCATCGCCAAAATGAGGCCGGCACACAAAACGCCGATACCGTTGAAGGCACCAGAGAACAAAATACCCAAGCCTGGGATTTTTCCGAGGGTCCCAGCAAGCGCTGGTTGAATATACTCAGCAAATAGAGGCGCAAAGATAAACAGGCCAAACATACCGTAGATAATGGATGGCACAGCTGCAAGCAACTCAACCGCAGTGCCCAAAGGTCTACGTAGAGGGCCTGGGCACAACTCAGTCAGGAATACAGCAATACCAAAACTGAGGGGAACAGCAATCAGCAAGGCAATTAATGAGGTAACCAGGGTGCCATAGATAGCAATCAGACCACCAAACTCACCATTAATAATGTCCCACTCTTGGGTAAAGAAAAAACCTATTCCAAAAGTACTCAAGGCGGGCCAAGCATTGCTTACTAGGGAAGCCATAATGCCAAGCAAGGCGATGAGCACTGACAGAGCAAAAAATTGAGTTATGCCGTGAAAGAGGAAGTCTTGAATGCGCTGCAGCTTAGCAATACGAAGCGCCTGTGGCGTCGGTGCTGAGTGAGACTGGGTGGATTCAATCATAAATTGTGCTTATTTGAATAATGAAACAGCCCCACTTTTGGTGGAGCTGTTATGTAGCGATGATTAAGAAAACTTAATCATCAAACCTTACTTAGTAACAACCTTGGTAAATACATTCTTACGGATGAAATCCGTTGTTGCATCAGGCATTGGAACGTAATCCAACTCTTCAGCCATCTTCTTGCCATCTTTAAATGCAAAGTCAAAGAATTTAATTACTTCAGCAGCATTAGCCTTGTTCTCTGGGTTCTTGTATACCAAGATGAAGGATGCACCAGTGATAGGCCATGATTTAGCTCCGGCAGCATTGGTGATAAAAGTACCCATACCTGGGATCTTTGACCAATCAGTACCAGCTGCTGCAGCTGCGAATGTTAAATCATCTGGAGCAACAAAATTACCATCTTTATTCTTCAAAGAAATGTAAGTCATTTTGTTTTTCTTGGCATACGCATACTCCACATAACCAACCGAGTTCTTTACACGAGAGACGTTGGCAGCAACACCTTCGTTACCTTTACCACCAACAGATGAGGCGGCTGGCCACTTAACAGCAGCGCCTGCACCAACAGCATCTTTCCAGAGGGTGCTAGTTTTTGACAAGTAATCAGTAAAGATTGCAGTTGTACCAGAGCCATCAGCACGGTGAACAACAGTAATTGGGCCAGAAGGAATCTTTACGCCTGGGTTCATGATCGCAATCCGCTTATCACCCCAATCAGAAATAACGCCTTGGAAAATATCGGCCAATGTTGGGCCATCTAATTTCATTTCGCCTGGCTTGACACCATCAACGTTCATTACCGGAACCACTCCGCCAATAATTGCTGGAAATTGCAACAAGCCGTCTTTTTCCAGATCTTCAAATTTGACAGGAGCATCAGAGGCGCCAAAATCAACCGTCTTTGCTTTAATTTGTTTGATGCCACCTGAAGAACCAATAGATTGGTAGTTCAAGTTAGAGCCTGTCTTTGCTTTATAAGCTTCGGCCCATTTTGCGTAAATTGGATATGGGAATGTTGCACCAGCGCCAGTCATATCAGCCGCAAAAGCAACTGGGGCAATTGAAATCGCGCTAATTACTAACGCTTTTTTCAAGAATGATTTCATGTGGATCGTTCCTCAGATAAATAACGCAACATTGCGATAACTGAACGATACGTTTTGAGTGTGACCCTTTTGTGACAACTATCTTAATTGAATTTATATCAATTAAATCAATTAGTTATGAAGTTGGAACCAACTGAGCAATACTCTTGGCTGAGCTCATGGCTACATCACCATCTTGAGCTTCCACCATTATTCTAAGGACGGGTTCTGTGCCTGAAGCGCGGATCAGCACCCTACCTTTACCTTTGAGGTCACTTTCAACCTGGGCAATATGGGATCTCAGTTTCTCGTCAGATTTCCAGTCGTAGCCAGCCTTGAACTTGATATTTAAAAGCACTTGAGGGAAGATTTTTACAGAATCCAGCAGTTGAGCCAGGCTCTGCTTGGACTGAGACATTGCCGCCAAGACCTGCAGCGCGGCAATAGTGCCATCACCGGTGGAATGCTGGTCTAAGCATAGCAAATGGCCAGAACCCTCCCCACCTATGATCCAGCCCTTTTGCTTGAGCAACTCTAAGACGTAACGGTCTCCCACATTGGCACGCTCAAAACCAATGCCCAAGCCTTTAATAGCGCTCTCTATAGCCAGATTAGTCATTAGGGTGCCGACCACTCCACCTAAAAATTGACCGCGTTCGATGCGATCTTTGGCAAGAACATAAAGGAGCTCGTCACCATTAAACAGTCGACCAGTAGCATCGACCATTTGCAAGCGATCGGCATCACCATCCAAAGCAATGCCAAGATCTGCACCCACTTCTCTTACTTTAGCAATCAATGCCTCTGGTGCAGTAGCGCCGCAACCATCGTTAATATTGCGACCGTCAGGATGCACTCCTATAGAAATCACTTCCGCCCCAAGCTCATGAAAGACATGGGGTGCGGTATGGTACGCAGCGCCATTGGCACAATCGACCACTAACTTCATGCCTTTGAGATTGAGCTCACCTGGAAAAGTAGATTTACAAAACTCAATATAGCGACCGGCAGCATCATCGATACGAAATGCCTTGCCCAAATCTTTAGAGCTGACGCATCCCATCGGCTTTCCAAGCTCAGCCTCAATCGCCAACTCCAACTCATCACTGAGCTTACCGCCTTCAGCAGAGAAAAACTTAATACCGTTATCTTGATATGGATTATGTGATGCCGAAATCACCAGGCCCGCCGATAAACGCAGGGCTTTAGTGAGGTAAGCAACGCCAGGGGTTGGCATAGGGCCGCACAGCATGACATCAACACCAGCGGCCGCAAAACCAGCCTGTAAAGCAGCTTCCATTAAATAACCTGATACACGCGTATCTTTGCCAATCAGAATCTTGCAACGCTCACCAGGTTTTACGTTACAACTCAGCACTTTTCCAGCGGCATAGCCAAGGCGCGTAATGAACTCAGGAACAATCGGAAATTGTCCCACCTCGCCGCGAATGCCATCAGTACCAAAGTATTGTTTTTTCATGAGTTTAATTATAAAACCTGTAATCTTTTATCTGACATGGTTTATCACGTGATTAACCCTGAACTGCTTCCCAAACCTTCAGGGAGTCCACTGTCTCCCGGACATCATGAACGCGAATGATGCGGGCACCCCGGTCAGCAGCCAAAATAGCTGCTGCAATGCTTGGCGCCACTCGTTCATTAGTATCTCGACCCGTCAACTTACCCAGCATGGACTTACGAGAGATCCCTGCTAAAACTGGATAGCCTAATTGCGTGAATTGATCAAAGTGAGCCAACATATTGACGTTGTGCTCCAGACTTTTGCCAAAACCAAATCCAGGATCAATAGCAATACGGTTTTGAACAACACCCCGCTCTTCCAAAAACTTTGCACGATCTTGCAAAAACAGCTTTACCTCTGAAATGACATCTTGATACTCCGGGTCAAATTGCATCGTTTGCGGATCGCGCTGCATATGCATTAATACAATGCCACATTGCTTTTCTTTGTCTAGGTCGCTTTCCAGGATTGCATCAACTGCACCCTCCTGACGTAGGGCCCAAATATCATTCACGCAATCTACACCTGCTCGCAGAGCCTGGCGCATAGTTTCTGCTTTATAAGTATCAATCGACAGCGCCACTCCACAATCTTTTAGAGCCTCAATGACTGGGAGAACACGATCTAACTCTTCCTGCAGGGATACCGGCTCTGCACCTGGGCGAGTAGATTCACCACCAATATCAATCATATCTACGCTATTAGCGATCATGTGCTCTGCTTGCGCAATAGCATCACTTGCCGTACAGAACTTTCCGCCATCAGAAAATGAATCTGGCGTGGCGTTCAGAATACCCATGACTATTGGGCGTTGACGTTTGCCAAAATCAAAAAGAAAACGCCCGCAACGCCATGTTGCGGGCAGAATTTGCTTGCTCACTTAAATATTAACTGAGAAATAATTAAGCGGTCGCTGGAGCAGCACCCGCAGCAGGACCTGGCGTACCAGCAGAGTTACCAAACTGAGTTGCTGGTGGTGGTTTGGGAGCGCGTGGTGGACGACCTTCCATGATGTCTGTAATCTGCTCGGCAT
>CANBPJ010000067.1 GCA_947371415.1 Burkholderiaceae bacterium
CGCAACTCCACACCAGCAGCATCTGAGCGCTCTTTTACCTCAGGTAAGGCTAAGCTTTTCTTAACAGACTCCGTTAGCTTGGCAATCACAGGTGCAGGCGTTCCGGCTGGAGCATACAAAGCAACCCAAGACTCTAGCTGAAATGAAGGTAAGCCCGCCTCAGCGGTGGTTGGCACATTAGGCATGCCTGGATGACGCGTCTTGCCAGTCACAGCCAATGCTTTTAATTTTCCACTTTGTACATGCTGCATTACAGATGGGGGCGTAGTAATAAATAATTGCACCTGACCGGCTAATACATCCTGCACTGCAGGGCCAGAACCTTTGTAGGGAACATGAACAATATCAACGCCGGTATTTTGTTTAAAGATTTCAGTACCAATATGGGATACAGAGCCATTGCCTTGCGAAGCATAATTGAGCTTTCCAGGATTCGCTTTGGCGTAAGCAATAAATTCTTTCAAATTATTTACCGGTACGGATGGATGCACTGCGATCACATTAGTAGAAACCGTTAATAATGCCACCGCAGAAAAATCTTTTACAGGATCCCACGGCAACTTATCCATTAGCGAAGGGTTGCCTACGTGATACCCAGAATAAGAGATCAGCAAGGTATAGCCATCTGGCTTTGCTTTAGCTACGTATTGATAGGCAGTATTGCCACTAGCCCCGGGCTTATTGTCTACGATGACTGGCTGCCCAATAACACGCGCTAATGGCTCACTTAACAAACGCGCAGAGGTATCGACCAAGCCCCCAGGAGGATTCGGAACAACTAAAGTAATCGGTCTATCTGGGAAGGGTTGCGCGTTAGCAAAGCTCGCCCCCAATGCAATGCCGATGATAGCTAAATAACGGTAAATAACGTTTCTTGTTTTCATATTCATCTCCGGTTTTCTCATCCTTAACCTCAATCTTCATTGTTGATTGGTATAAATTATCGCTGCCCCACTTTGACATCACCAAAAATAGCTTGGGCCTCACGTGGTAAGCAGCGCCAGTAGCGCTCATTGGATGGCACAGTGCCACCCAAGGCTGCAGCCGCTTCCCAGCCCCAACGTGGCTTGTATAAAAAGGCGCGGGCTAAGGCAATCAAATCAGCATCACCTGCCTGCAAAATATCTTCAGCCTGCTTAGGATCGGTAATCAGGCCAACGGTCATCGTAGGAATACCAGATTTTTCTTTAACAATCTTGGCGAATGGAACCTGGTAATTGGGGCCAATCGCAATCTTTTGCAGTGGAGAGATTCCACCAGAAGAAATGTGCACAAAATCGCATCCTAGAGGCTTGAGACGGGTAGCAAAATCGGCCGTCTCTTCGGGCGTCCAACCGCCCTCAATCCAATCGCTTGCAGAAATACGTATGCCTAAGACGCCTTGATAGGCTTCACGAACCGCCTTGAATAGTTCTAAAAGAAAGCGAATGCGGTTCTCATAAGAGCCACCATATTCATCGGTACGCTGATTTGCAATCGGCGATAAAAACTGGTGCAAAAGATAGCCATGTGCGCCATGTAACTCAATCCCGTCAATACCAATACGTTCTGCACGCTGCGCTGCAACAACAAATGCTGAAATTAATTCTTTTAACTCAGTCTTTGAGATCTCATGTGGTAATCGCTCATCCTTCAGCTGTGGAATGGCTGAAGGGGCAATGGTTTCCCAGCCACCCTGCTCTTTGGAGAGCAATTGACCACCAGCCCAGGGGGTGGCGCTGGAAGCTTTACGTCCCGCATGAGCGAGCTGAATAAACACCGGTGTCGCTGGCGCCAGTTTGCGAGCCCTAGTGAGCTTGTCATTAAGCGCTGCCTCAGTAGCCTCATCCCACAGCCCCAAACAGGCCGGGGTAATGCGTCCTTCTGGTGTCACACCAGTAGCCTCAATAATAAAGAGCCCAGCACCGCTATTCAGTAGGTTGCCCCAGTGCATCAAATGCCAATCTTGAGCCTCTCCGTTGACCGCAGAATATTGGCACATCGGCGCCACAACCACCCGATTTGATAGGGTTAGCGCCCCCCTTGGGGAGCTCAAGGCATAACTGGAAAATAGAAGACTCATTTGCTGACCTTTAGGACTAAAAAAGCGTAAAACTAGCGGAAGCGATAAAATAGAAACAGTAGGATAAACGAGACCGTAAAGTTGCATGGAATATAGCCCAAGCATCTTTATTGAACCTAAAACTAGTAAAAAATATTAAGTAAATACTATGAATGCACCGCAAGCCTTTGATTCAAATGAAGATGTTGGCCACTTTGTTGGCGGCAAGCTTGTCAACCCTCAGGGCGGCCGCTTTGCCGATGTCTTTAATCCCTCCACAGGCGCTGTTGCAAGACGCGTAGCTTTAGCCAGCCGCAAAGAGGTTGATGAGGTGGTGGCGAACGCCCAGGCGGCATTTCAGACTTGGAGTCAGACCCCCCCATTGCGCCGAGCGCGCATCATGTTTAAGTATCTTGAGCTACTCAACGCCAACCGTGATGAACTCGCCGCCATGATTACTGCCGAGCACGGCAAGGTGTTTACTGATGCTCAAGGCGAAGTTAGCCGAGGCATTGATATTGTCGAGTTTGCTACCGGGATCCCCGAGCTCCTCAAGGGCGACTTCACCGAGCAAGTATCTACAGATATCGACAACTGGGTCATGCGCCAGCCTTTAGGCGTAGTTGCTGGTGTGACACCATTTAATTTCCCGGTCATGGTGCCCATGTGGATGTTCCCAGTGGCCATCGCTTGTGGCAATTCTTTCATCTTAAAGCCAAGCCCAACCGATCCATCAGCCTCCCTCTTTATGGCAAAGCTTCTCAAAGAAGCTGGCCTTCCTGATGGCGTGTTTAACGTGGTTCAAGGTGATAAAGAAGCGGTAGATGCCTTAATCGAGAACCCCGATGTCAAGGCGGTAAGCTTTGTTGGCTCCACCCCGATTGCAAACTACATCTATGAGCGCTGCGCTCATTTTGGCAAGCGCTCCCAAGCTTTGGGTGGCGCCAAGAACCACATGGTGGTGATGCCTGATGCTGATATCGACAAGACTATTGATGCTTTGATTGGTGCGGCTTACGGCTCTGCTGGTGAGCGTTGCATGGCCATCTCAGTCGCAGTCTTGGTCGGTGATGTTGCTGAAAAAATCATGCCAAAACTCATTGAGCGCACTAAAACTCTCAAGGTGAAGAATGGCATGGAGCTCGATGCTGAAATGGGTCCCATCGTGACGAAAGCGGCCTTAGAGCGCATCACTGGATACATCGAGAGCGGCATTGCTTCCGGCGCTAACTTACTGGTAGATGGTCGCGGTTTGAAAGTCCCAGGACATGACAATGGCTTCTTTATTGGCGGCACCCTCTTTGATGGCGTAACTTCAGATATGAAGATTTACCTAGAAGAAATCTTTGGACCAGTACTGTCATGCATGCGCGTTGCCAACTTTACAGAGGCCTTAAATTTAGTCAATGCCTGTGAGTTTGGGAATGGGGTTGCCTGCTTTACAAGTGATGGCAATATTGCCCGTGAATTTGCACGTCGTGTTCAGGTGGGCATGGTGGGTATTAACGTACCTATCCCGGTTCCAATGGCTTGGCACGGCTTTGGTGGTTGGAAGAAATCCCTCTTTGGCGATATGCATGCTTATGGCAAAGAAGGTGTTCGCTTCTATACCAAGCAAAAGAGCGTGATGCAGCGCTGGCCAGAAAGTATTGCTAAGGGCGCGGAATTTGTGATGCCGACTTCGAAGTAATATTGCCAGCAGTACTTGGTGATAAAAATAGCGACCTGCGGGTCGCTATTTTTTTACTCACTGGAGGCATTGCTTAAGCGGGAATGAAGTAGCGCCGTTCGATAGCCCGAGCAAACAACACAATCACCGAGACCAGCGCCAGGTAAACCAAAGCCGCCAAAAGATATGCTTTGAAAAATTGGAAGTTGGTTGCCGCTAATTCCTGGATGCGAGCAAAGAACTCGGTGTACTGAATTAAGAAAGCCACCGAACTATCCTTGAGATTGGCGATCACTTGATTGGTCAGCGCCGGAATAGAAAGTCGAATCACTTGCGGCAAGGTAATCAATTGAAAAATCTGTAAAGGATTGAATCCCTGAGCGCTAGCCGCCTCAAGCTGGCTTTTATCTAAGCCATTAAATGCCGTCTTCAGGTAGGCCGCGTTGTAAGCCGCTACGTTAAAAGTAAAACCGATGAATGCAACGGTAAAGGGAGAAAGTCGAACGCCCCACTGCGGTAAGCCGTAGTACATCAAGAACAGCAAGACAATTAAAGGCATTCCAATAAAGAAGGAGATGTAGGCATTGATGGCATTTCGCACATAAGCACTTCTGCTGAGCGTGAGATAGAACACCACAATTCCGAGCAGCAATCCAGAAACACTAATCAAGCCTGCTAACTGCAAAGTCTTGACCAGCCCAGCCAAAATCAATGGCATCTGCTCCGTGAGATCTCGAATAAAGGATGGCCACCCTCCCATCAGAACTTTTCCTTGTTGCCAAAAAATGCCTGGATCTCTGGATCTGCATGCTTGCTCAGAATATCAATACGATCATCTGCACGAATCACACCACGATCCAAGAACATTACCGTATCTGCAATATTACGAGCCAAGCTCAAATCATGCGTGACGCAGATCATGGTAATGCCTTCGCCATGCAAACGATTAATCAAATCAGCTACATCACGTGACATTACCGGATCAAGCGCTGAGGTTGGCTCATCAAGAACTAAGACTGCGGGATCCATTGCCAGCGCCCGGGCAATGGCGACCCGCTGTTTCTGACCACCAGAAAGCTGCGAGGGATATTTATCCTGATGTGGCGTCATCTCAAAATGGGATAACTCGAGTAAGGCTCTTTCTTTGGCCTCCGCTTTGCCCATCTTGTGCAACTTACGTAAACCGAGGGAGACATTGTCCAAAACAGTGAGGTGGCTATACAGGGCGAACTGCTGAAATACAAAACCAATTTGCTTGCGCAACTCCCTGACATCAATATTGGAGCCCAATACTTCCTGACCTCTAAAAATAATTGATCCTGAAGTGGGCTCTACCAAGCGATTGAGGCAGCGCAATAAAGTAGATTTACCCGAGCCAGATGCCCCCATTAATACACGTACATCGCCCTCCTTTAATTCAAGATTAATGTTGGACAAAACGGTTTGCCCATCAAACTCTTTAACTAGGTCTCTTACTTGTATTAATGCCACGCACTAGCCTCTTGGAATAATTTAGTGTTAGTTATCATGCCGGAGTAATCCCCGGAATTTGATAACGCTTGCTCAGTAACTGAACTCCGGCTAAACAAATTCGGTAGATCACAAAGTAAAGAATGCCTACTGCTAAGTAGACCTCAATACCGCGCAGCGTTGTAGAGGTCAGCGTCATCGCCTGCTTCGTAATTTCAGGGATGCCGACGGTATAAGCAAATGGGGAATACTTTAAAACAGAGGTGAACTCATTGACCATGCCAGGAACTGAGAATCTCAGCATTTGCGGTAACTCAATAAACCTCAGAACCTGTATGCGCGTCATCCCCATAGCTTGAGCTGCAACAACCTCCGCCGAGTCGACTGAATTAAATGCGCCCCGGAAGACCTCAGCCAAATAAGCCGAGGCTACTAGGCCTAAACTGAGCGCCATCGCCATCAGTGGGGGCACCTTAAACCCAATACCAGGTAGGCCAAAATATACAATGAACAGCAAGACAAGAACTGGCACACCTCTAAATACATAGGTGTAGCAATCAATGAGTGGAGTTATCCAGCTTATGTTGAGGCGACGCAGACTGGATAAGGTCAAACCCACCACTAGCCCCGTCAGGGAGCAAACTAGCGTTACTAGAACCGTATAAGAAATGCCCTGGGCTAACTGGGCAAGAATATCCAGAAAAGTCACAGGGCAAGCTTTCGACTGCGGGCTTCGATTGCTATAGCTTAATTAACTTACTTCATCCACTTATCAAGAATCGCTTTGATTTTTTCTGGACCAAGCTCATTGAGGTATTTATCAAAATCATCACGTATCTTGGAGCCTTTGGCAAAAGCAAAGCCAAGCTTATCGAAGCCTTTAAATACATAACTACTCTGAATTGGTAACTTGAGCTTATTTTCGTAATTAAGAAATACAGGCTCTTCAATAAAAGCTAAGTCTAAATTACCATTCTGAAGATCGGTAATCACTTCTGCGTAAGAGGGATAGAGCTTTACCTTGCTCAATGAGTAGTAACCTTTTGGCTCCAACTCATTCTTGATCAAATCATCGTAAGCCATGCCACGTGGATAGCCAATCGAGTATTTTTTGAGTTGATTCAAATCAGTAATTTGAATATTTTTATTCTTCATACTCACGAGATGCCAAGCGTTGTCATAGTAAGGCTGAGAAAAATCCATTACCTCTTTACGTTTATCGGTAATTGAGATTCCCGAGAAAGCCACATCAGCCTGACCGCTAGATACCGCACCTAACATTCCAGCCCAGTCATAGGGGGTTACTTTGATAGTGCAGCCACGCGATTGGCAGTAGCCCTGGAAAATATCCATATCCACACCAACGATCTGACCTTTGTCATCGAACAACATGGGGGGTGATGCAGGAGAAACGGCGACTTTGATTTCTTTTGAATCCGGGGACTTGGAGCAAGCCAAAATGGTGAGCGCTAGAACTGCAGCAAACAAAGCCAGAAAAAAGCGTTTCATGAGTATTACTCCTATCCTAGGTGCTGGGTGAGAACGCGATGTAATCGCGTATGGGTGCCTAGCAAGTATAGGGGAATTAGAAAAAATCTGGCTACTGCAGGGTGTTTTTGAAGGCGGGTAGCATGGGCATCGCCATGACTTCAATCCCCTCTTCGCGCAAAGCCTCAGCTTCGTCTAAAGTGGTTTGGCCACGAATACTTCGCTCGGGGGATTCCTTATAGTGAATTTTGCGGGCTTCTTCTGCAAACGAGCTTCCAACATCCTCGGAACGCCCCATCAACTCGCGCATACCCTTTAAAAAGGCTGCCTGTACTTGCGCCTCCAGCTGGGAGTGATCGTTACCAGTCAGAGCCACCACGTTACCGCTGATAGCACCGCTGACCCCACTGCTATCCGCAATAGGATTGGCAACCATCAACTCAGTGGAAGTAGCTCCCTCTTTGCTGGAGCCTGATTTAGCAATATGGGGGGCGGAAGGCATCCGAGTAATCTCAGCGCTTTCACAAATGGGGCACGCGAGCATTCCATTGCCTTGCTGAGCAAGACAATCCTCTTCCGAGGCAAACCACCCTTCAAAGCGATGATCTAGTGGACAAGCGAGGTTATAAACTTTCATAAGACCTATATAGGGGCAAAACTGATAAATTCAATACCCCTATTTTATAGGATCATGAAATCGCTACCCTACAGGCTTGGGGCTGACTAAGCCACGGCGATATCGATCCAGCCAATAGGTCGCTATCGTCGTTTTAACATCGGTAATCTCACCCTGTTCAACCCATTCCAGTAACTGCTCTAAAGGGGCGGCAAAGACATCCAAAAACTCTTCCTCATCTAAATGGCTTTTGCCAGAAACCAAGCCTTCTGCCAGATACAGATCAATAAATTCTGTTGAGTAAGAGATCACTGGATGAATGCGGCGGATAAAGCTCCACTTGCTTGCCGAATAGCCCGTCTCCTCAGCTAGCTCACGCTGGGCGCACACCAGATGATTCTCTTTAGGGTCCAATTTACCTGCTGGAATCTCCAGGCAGGCCTTGGCAATTGGGTAGCGGTATTGGCGCTCCATTAATACTCTGCCGTCATCCAGGATAGCCAAAATAGCGACCGCTCCAGGATGGGTGAGGTATTCACGAACCGCTTGATTGCCATCAGGAAGACTCACCTGATCACGCTTCATATTCAGAAAGATACCGCCATAGATATCCTCGCCAGAAAGGCGCTCTTCCCTCAAATGGGTATCCCCAATCGGAAGGTCTTTAAATGATTTTTCAGTCATAAGGGGTCTTTCGTAAATTGAATAGCCATCTTACAAAACTTGGATGACAGAAAAGAGAAAGGCCCCTATTCGGAGCCCTTCATCAACACCTATTTCATTCGACCGCTTACGAGCCCAATAAAGTGCGGCGCATTGCATCCAAACAAACAGCCATTAATCCTGCCGGGAAAATTCCCAGAGCCAGAACAAAAACCGCATTTAGACTCAAGAGACCACGAGCAAATCCAGATCCAGAAATTTCGATTGCATGCTCTGCTTTAGGCTCATCAAAGTACATGACCTTAACAACCCTGAGGTAGTAGAAGGCGCCAATCAAAGAGGCAATCACAGCGATGATGGCTAAGAATGTATGCTCGCCATCCACCAAAGCTTCAAGTACGCCCAACTTCGCAGCAAACCCCACTGTTGGCGGAATACCGGCCAAAGAAAACATCATGACGAGACCAATAAAAGCAAACCAAGGATGACGCTTATTTAAACCCTTGAGATCATCAATGGTTTCACAATCATGGCCTTTACGTGACAACATCATCAGTAGGCCAAAGCTTCCCAATGTGGTCAACACATAAGTAACAGCATAGAACATCGAAGCACTAAAAGCATGGTCATCGAATACCGACAACATGCCAAGCAATACAAAGCCCATTTGTGCAATAGCTGAGTAAGCCAACATCCGCTTCATGTTCGTTTGAGCAATTGCAGTTACGTTACCAACAACTAGAGATAAGACCGCTAACAAGACCAGCATCGGCTGCCAGTCACCTAGTAGTGGCAACAAGGTATTCACGAGCAAACGGAACAACAAGGCAAAGGCTGCAAGCTTCGGTGCAGCAGCAATCATCAACGTTACCGCAGTTGGTGCACCCTGATACACATCAGGAACCCACATATGAAAAGGTACAACACCTAATTTGAAGGCTAATCCAGAAACAATAAACACCAGACCGAAAGCCATCACCAAATGATTTACACGGGGATCGGCAACAGTGCGGAAGATTTCGATCAAATCAAGTGAGCCCGTTACGCCATATAGCATCGACATACCGTAGAGCAAGAAACCAGATGCTAAAGCACCCAAAATAAAATATTTGATACCTGCCTCAACACTCTTCTCGCTGCTATGACGCATCGCTACCAAGGCATAGGTTGGCAAAGCCAT
>CANBPJ010000068.1 GCA_947371415.1 Burkholderiaceae bacterium
CGCTGCTTTTGCAGCATCTTCAATGCGGTTCCAGCCTTTATCAATTTGTGAGAAAGCGATACCAGGAACTCCAAACATGACGCCTTCAACTGCCGCAGCAACAGTACCGGAATACAGAGTATCTTCGCCCATGTTCTCGCCCTGATTAATTCCAGAAACTACAAGATCAGGCTTCTCATCCAAGAAACCGGTCATTGCAATATGTACACAGTCAGTTGGAGTGCCATTAATAAATAAGAATCCATCACGCTCACCTCCAGCAACCCGATGAATCGAGAGTGGTCTAGAAAGTGTTAATGAATTAGAGGCGCCACTGTGATTTTGCTCTGGGGCAATGACTGTTACACGACCCAATGGACGGATGGCATTGACCAGAGCCAAAAGACCTGGGGCTAGATATCCATCATCGTTAGAAATCAGGATATGAGGCTGTTTATTTTCTGACATATCAAATAAGTCCTGGATTGTGTTTACCTCGACCTCTGAGCCAAGCGTATAGCACTGGCAAAACCAATAAAGTTAAGATTGTGGTTGTCACCATGCCGCCAACAATGACTAAAGCCAAAGGTCTCTGGGCTTCAGAACCAATGGAGTGCGATAAAGCAGCAGGCAAGAGCCCAAGTCCAGCAAGCATCGCAGTCATCAACACGGGCCTGACACGCAATACAGCTCCATCAACCATGGCGTCTTTCATGGCGCCGTGCTCTTCTGCAACGGTCTTATTGATATACGAAATCAAAATGACTCCATCTTGAATAGCGATACCGAATAAAGATAAGAATCCAAAGAGCGCAGAAATACTCAGAGTCTCGCCACCGAGATGCAAGGCAATGATGCCGCCAATAGCGGCAAATGGCACATTAATCAAAACGATCACAGCATCACGAATATTTCCCAATGCAGCAACCAACAACAAGAAGATTGCGAGCAAAGTCAGCGGAATAATGACCATCAACTTTTGCTGAGCGGCCTTCATTTGATTAAATTGACCATCCCAAGAAATCGTATAGTTGGTTGGCAACGCTACATTGTTCTCGACCAGGTACTTGGCATCCTCTACGGCACCGCCCAAATCTCTACCGCGTACACTAAAGATTACAGCGATATAGCGCTTGCCAGCCTCTCGGTAAATGAAGAAAGGTCCATCTGTTAAGCGCACATTGGCTACCATTGAGAGTGGTATCTTTTGACCATTGGGTGCATCAATCAGTAAGCGCGCAACATCAGGAATATCGTTACGGCTAGCCTCATTTAGGCGAACGGCAATACCAAAAGTTTTCTCATCTTCAAGAAAGTTCGATACAGATGCCCCACCAATTGCATTAGCTACAACCGTTTGAATATCGCTGACATTAACGCCGTAGCGTGCAGCCTGCTCTCGATCGATCTGGATATTTAAGGTAGGCTGACCCAACTCTTTCAGGATATTTTCATCCTCAATACCACGCACTTTTTTAAGTTCAGCAACAACCTCATGTGCCTTTTGGTTTAGAACATCTAGATCAGAGCCATAAATTTTGACTGAGTTTTCACCCTTAACCCCCGAAAGCGCTTCGTTGACGTTATCTTGAATATATTGAGAGAAGCTAAAGTTAGCGCCCGGGATCTTGTTTAATTCTGCCTGCAAATGCTGAAGCAATAAATGCTTGCTTGAGCCTTTAGGCATTTCGTCTGGTGACTTAAGGTACAGGCCATATTCCTGATTAAACACCCCCGTTGAATCGGTTCCATCATCTGGGCGACCAATCTGCACAGCCACCTTTTCAATCTCAGGCTGTTTTATAAAGATCTCGCGTAGCTGATTTGCCACTTTGATTGAGTAATCCAAGTCAACTGTATTTGGCAAGGTGACACGCAACCAAATATTATTTTCTTCAAGCGTTGGTAAGAATGCGGTCCCCAAACGGGTCGCACTTAACAAGGTAACGCCCAAGATAAATATGGATACAGCGATAACATGACGCGGATGATCCATCCATTTGCGCAACAAAGGCTTGTAACGCTCTAACATCCAAGTGATGAACTTAGGCGGAGCATGGTGGAACTTATCGCCGAACACGAGAGAGATCGCCGCTGGCAAGAAGGTAAGACTCAAAACAATTGAGGCTATTAAAGCAAAGCCCATGGTAAATGCCATTGGCTTAAAGATGATGCCCTCAACACCGCCCATTAAAAAAAGCGGCGAATAAGCAACAATGATGATGCTGGTTGAATACACCATCGCACGCTGCACTTCACTGGTTGCCAAAATAATGCTCTGTTTGAGACGATTGCCACCCTCCTCCAGGTGCCGCATCACGTTCTCAGTAATGATGACGGCAGCATCGACAATCACGCCGAAGTCGATAGCACCTAAAGAAATTAAATTTGCAGGAACATTAAACAGATACATTTGGATAAACGAAAAGCACAGCGCCAAAGGGATAACTGCAGCAACAACGGCAGCGGCACGTAGATTACCTAAAAAGAGGTAGAGCAATGCCAATACCATCGTGATGCCGAAGAACATCGTGTGTTTAACGGTTCCAACAGTAATATCCAGTAACACCTGACGGTCATAAAAAGGCTTGACCTCAATACCAGGCGGCAAAATATGACTATTGATGTTGGCCACCTTATCCCGAACACGAGCTAAGACCTCAGATGCGTTCTCACCGCGACGCAAATAAACGATGCCCTCTACTGAATCCGGATTGTCATTGAACTGAAATAGACCTAATCGTGGGGCGTTACCAATTTCAACTGTAGCAACATCCCCAATCCGGACGGGCACGCCTTTGTTTACAGCCAAAACAACTTGTTTAATATCTTCGATATTGCGCAATAAGCCAACACCACGCACAACGAACTGTTGCTCACCACTTGGGAGAACGCCGCCGCCAGTATTGTCGTTAGCCTTCGATAAGGCCTCAATCAGCTGTGGAACCGTTACACCTTTTGACTGAAGACTTTCAGGGCTAACAATGACTTGGTACTGCCGAACCTTGCCGCCGAAAGATGAAACGTCAGCAACTCCAGGAGTCTGCTTTAGCTCCTTGTAGATCTCATAATTCTGTAAGGTTTTTAAACGTGTTGGCGATGCATAGTCAGACTTCACCTGATAACGCAAAATTTCTCCGGTAGCATCTGAATCAGGACTAACACTAGAGTTGACACCGGGAGGAAAAGCGACATTACTTAAGTTGCTAATAAAAGTTTGTCGCGCCTTAAAGGGATCAGCGTTGTCATTAAATTTCAGAGTAACAACAGAGAGCCCAAAAAGAGACACAGAACGAAATGCCTTTACCCCAGGAATTCCGGCAAGGGCATTCTCAACTGGAATTGTGACCTGCTGCTCAACCTCGGTTGTACTGCGACCAGGCCATTGGGAAATCGCCTGAATAGTCAGAGGCGCGACGCCGGGGTAAGGCTGGATTGGCAACTCCTTGAGACTGAAGGCGCCTAGACAAAGCAATACGCCAGAAGCGATCAAGATGACGACGCGCTTTTCTAAAACTCCCCGAATAAATGAGGTTACTAAACTCACTTATTCCTCCTGCTTGGCGAAACGGTCATTCAACAAGACAGCGCCATCAGTTAACACTTGCATCCCGGGCTCAAGACCCTCGGTAACGGCAAAACGCTTACCATCCAAGTCATAACCTTTAACTACAAATCTGCGGAAAGTATCAGGAGCAACTTTGATAATTGCGTAACGCATTTCACGAATACGCACGATTGCCGACTGGGGCACTACTACAGCCTCAGCATCACCAATTTTTAATCTAGCATTGACATACATATCCGGACGTAAGAAACCATCCGGATTCTCAACATCACAACGTATCAATAAGGCATGTGTTTCAGGATCGATTACTGGAGCGATGTAATTCGCAGTAGCAATAAATTCTTTATCAGGATAGGACTGGGAACGCAAGATCATCGTTTGCCCCTTTTGAATCTTCCGAATATCTTGTTCGTAGATGCTACCCAGAAACCAAAGCTCCTTAGGATTTGCCAAGGTAACCAATACATCACCAGCATTGACAATCGAACCCGGCTCAACAGAGCGCTTAACCACAATACCCTCCAATGGAGAACGCATCACGAGATTAGACTGAGTCTTCCCGGTCTTTTCTAAGGACTTAATTTCGCCCTCTCCAGCACCTAGGTTACGCATGCGATTGGCAGCAGCCTGCTGGGTAATGCGGGCATCACCCAATAAATCGCTCATTGTTTTATTTTCTTCGAGGACTTTGGCCATCTTGGAAGACAGCAAATACTCCTGCTGAGCGGAAATAAATTCTGGGCTGTATAGCTCTACGACAGGAGAGCCTGAATTGACATCAGCTCCATCAAACGCATAGATACGCTCCACCCTGCCTGGAGCTCTAGCAGAGAGCACCTTTGATTTCTCGGCATTAAACGCCAAACGACCCGGAACATTCAACTCAACCGGAACCGGAACCTTGACTGCAGTTTGGAAAATATACACGTCGGGGTTTAGCTCAACACCTTGTAAACGCAATTCCATTGCGCCTGTCTTTTCAATCTTCAGACTCTTATCGCTCTTCTCCAGTTTCACTGGACGATTTACATTAACCGCTAGGCCGATAACGATACCCAGCATCAGAATAGAGGTGCAGATGGTAACTAAGCGAATGCGTGCACGGGTAGCAGCCGAAAGTGCCCAGTAAGATTTACGAATCTCTTGCTCTTTGACAATAGCGCGATGGAGCAACCCACTCCAGAGCCGCTCTAGTGTCTCGAGTACGGACTTTAAGAAAGAAAGAATTTTGTCTTTCAACACTGCTCCTTAAAAAGGTTCTTTGCCAGATGTCACTAGCAACACTGCCTGCGCCTGCAGAAGATTGCTCTCAGCCAGCGCTAATTGAACTTCAAGATTGCGCAATTGCGTTTGCGCCGTCAGCAGATCATTAAATCCCTGACCATTATTAGAGTATTGCGTTAAGCCCACTTTATAAGCAGCATCAGCCTGAGGCACTTGACGCTCTTTGAGAAATTGGGCTTGATTCTTAGCTTGCTCATACGTAGCGTAGGCACTATTGACTGCCAACACAATTTGTTGACGATTGGATATATTGCCCGCTTCAGCAGCCGCTTGGTTGCGTTGCGCCTGCTCTACTCCGTATTTCTCCTTGGTGAAGAAATACAGTGGGATGATGAGGTCTAGCTCGAACTGATAAAACATCGCGCCATTGTTTGCCGAGAATGGTCCGCGAGGCGTGTAGGAAGATCCAATCACCTGGAAGTCTGGCAAGTAAGCCTTCTTCGCCAAATCGACACCCTTACGCGCTGCGTCTAGCTGCAAAGCGGAGCTCTTTAGGGATGGATGACTCGTTTCTGCGTAATCTTCCAACTCAATTAAGGTTGGTACGCTATTCATGGCGCGACGTACATCGCCCCGTAATACTAACTTTTCTCTTGAGTGGCGACCTACCAAGGTGTTGATATTGTTAAGCGCTACTTGTAACTGGCGCTCAACGTTAAATTGATCTGCCTGAGCTGCGCTTTGTGAAACCTGAGCATTGAGATATTCAACATAAGCAGCAGCATTATTAGCATACCGAGCCTTAGCGACGTTCTTAATCATCTCCAAGCGCATGACAGATTCTTTGAGAACCTGAAGTTGCTTTTGTGATGCTAGGGCCGTGTAATACAAAGTAGATAGCTGCGCACCGAGTTGCAAATAAGTGGATTCGCTTTGAGCAAGGAGTGCCTCGGCATTGGTATTAGCAATATCCGAAGCCAAACTCTTCTTACCTGGAAACTGGAATGGCTGAGTTATGGATATAGCGTTGTTGCTACTAATGCCATTGGGATTTTGCGGGGTCGGTGCATTAGCGCCACCTAATGCAAATGGAGAATTGACCGGCATACCGGACCATACCAAGCCAAATTGTGGGTTGGCGGGGGCTGCAATCTGCGGCACGGTTGCCTTGGCAGACAAATAAGATTCACGCAATGAAGATAACTGAGGGTTATTGAGCTTGAGCTCAGCCCACAGCTGACGCAAGTCCATTTCAGCCGGACCGGATGGCGCGCCCTTGGTATAGATCTTGGGGGTATTGCCTGGGGTTACTGGCGCAAATAACGATGCGGCATTCGCTGGATTAGCTTCGTTGCTCACTACTGGTGGCGCAGTCAAGGAATCTTTAGATTCATTCGTCTGCACAGTGACGCTAGCAGGAATTGGGGCATTGGCTTGTGCAAAAACAGAGGAGGCAAAAAACAAAGCGGCAATGGCGCAAGTCACCCGCGTTAGGGGGGTTACGTTCGTAGCAAACAATTTACTAGTTCTAATCTGGCCGTGAATCAAATCGGCTGCCTCTAAATCTGTACTAATGCTGTTTTTATAGCCCCAGGTGCAGATTTCCTGCATTAACAGGGGGTTTGGACGATTATAGGTGAGAAAACCCAAAAGTCTATTAATTGAGGATTTCCATGTTATTGATTCTAAAGAAAATAATTAATTTCAACCGCCCTGCAATACTTAAAATTCAGCATGAACCCTAAAAGATAAGATGTTTACCGGACCGCGGGCAGAGTTATAGGCTGGATTGATGATGTGCTGGAAGTTCAAACCAGCAAGAACATTCTTAATCACGGTTGCGTTGTAATACACCTCTCCAATCCGCTCAGGCGTATAGGAGATGGTCTGGCTTGGGCTGGCATAGTCTCCAATGAAATAAGAAACTCCGCCTGCTTGAAGATAGCCGCGACGATAGCTGGATAAACCGTTTCGCATCATCGAGATGCCAATGCTGTCATTGGGACGCTTCCATTGAGTGCCATTCATTCCCATACCCACGGATATAGAGTTGTCAGCCTCAGTAAAGGACATGGTTTCGGTATGGCCATCAGAAGTAAAGGCGCGCGCATAGACACCAAGATCATTTGTTAAGGCTTGCTCTCCATGAAGACCGATACCGGTTTTGTACTGCATGTTATTTCGCACATTGTTAATCGCTTGTGTGCCCTGCGCATTATTTTGAATAACGTAATTGGTCGCATCTGAGAAACGTGCCAACATCATTTTGTTGCGGTAGGCTAGGACACTCACCTTACCTGGTAGATCGACAATATTGTGCTGACGCTCTACCTCAACCTGATCACCATAGGTGTTAAAGATTTGCCAATTCAGATCACGGCCATTGGGTGACTTGGGAGCAAGCATCCGTGAGGCACGCATGACCCAATTATCAAGATACCACTCGCCCGCCAAACCCCAGCTATAGCCTCTCGCATCAGCCGCATAGTCATAGGCGAGATAGGTCATATTGCCCCAGTTCATGAATTGAACACGGGGATCTTTGGCATAACGGCTATCGTCAAAAATATCGAGCGTGGAAAACTGGCCGCCTGTAAGTACAACGCGGTTACTACTCACCGTCTGGGTAATTTGATTGGCTTCGTTTTCAAGAACAACCTTATCGCCTTCTTGATTAATTGTATGGCGCGCAAAGGCACGAGCAGAATAAAACTTAGCTTGAGCACCATTGGCTTTAGTTGCCTCACCATTGGTAAATCCACCCAAACCTGTCAAGCCAGAAAATGCTACACCAGAAACTACTTCTGGATTGAAATACACATCGGTGTTGGGCGCAATGCGAGCCCCAAAGAACAAAGTGCCCGACCAGGTGTAACTCATCGCTTTATCACTAGATAAGCTATTCATACCCGAGTATGAGGAGGTGAAATTGTTATAGCGCTGATTTATGTAGGTGGTTTGGCCATGCACGTTCACCGGCATCCCCCAAATACTTCCCTCGGTGGGGAGATCCTGAATCGGGGCGGCAAAGGTTGCAATTTGATCCGAACCAGATCCAGCCTTCTGGGCGAACGCTGTTGTGCTGCAAATAGCAGCCAGCAAACTCAGCAAGAGAAGATAGGACTTGTGGGTCATTCACAATTTCACAATAAGTAGTGTCAATGACTAATAAATGACTAAGAGCCAGATCTACCGAGGTAACAAATAAGACAAATTAGATGGGCACGGCGTGAGATTGAAGCTCAACAGGGGTGCAGGCCAAATTATCCCCAAAATGGAGCAATTTACCTAGAATTTATGTCGATTTAGTGACTTATGGGCAACTAGCCAACAGTGCGGCGGTCCATCAGCGCTCTGGCCAAGGTGCCGGCATCCACATACTCAAGTTCGCCACCCACCGGAATACCTCTCGCAATTCTGGTGACTTTAATACCTTTTGATTTGAGCACCTCACCAATGTAGTGGGCTGTAGCCTCACCTTCACTCGTGAAATTCGTTGCTAGAACAACTTCTCTTACTAGCGCTCCCGTATCCGGGGCTTCAATACGATTAAGCAATCGATCAAAATGGATTTCATTGGGGCCCATGCCATCGAGTGGTGAGATACGCCCCATCAGTACAAAGTAATTGCCTTTGAAACTCAGCGTCTGCTCCACCATCACTTGGTCAGCAGGCGTCTCTACAATGCATAGCAATGATGGATCACGACGATCATCGCTACAAGTGCCACAGATTTGGGTTTCTGAAAAAGTATTACAGCGAGCGCAGTGACCTACAGTCTCTACTGCCTCGCCTAATGATTTGGCAAGCACTGCCGCCCCATTACGATCATGCTGAAGAAGATAGAAAGCCATGCGTTGTGCAGACTTGGGGCCAACTCCAGGCAATACGCGCAGTGCCTCGATCAGTCGACCAAGGGCATCTTGCGGAGCTTCATGACGCGCCATTAAAACGGCAACTTAAAACCAGGAGGCATTGGCATACCAGCAGTGGCGCCAGACATCACCTGGGAGTTAGCGGCCTCAACTTGCTTAAATGCTTCTGCATAAGCGGTCACGAGTAAATCTTCCAGCATTTCACGATCATCCATTGCGGCAGGATCGATCTGAATGCGCTTCATTTCGTGCTTGCCAGAGATCGTGACTTTAACGAGTCCGCCAGCGGCTTGGCCAGTGACTTCCAGCGCAGCCAATTGCTCTTGCGCTACTTTCATCTTCTCTTGCATCTGCTGGGCTTGTTTCATCAAACCAGCAAGGCCACCTTTCATCATCGCTTTATTTCCTTTATTTACTGAACTTGTGTATATCTAAGTATTGTTTATTGAACGCAACATTTA
>CANBPJ010000069.1 GCA_947371415.1 Burkholderiaceae bacterium
AAGACACTCACCTCCCGCACAAACAGTCCTGGGTTGGTCTTTTTGGGGTGTTGAGCGTCGGATGGAGCAGGGACTGGAGATGGTTTGTCACCCTTGCTTCCTTCTTTTCCCCCCGCCGTGTTGGCTTTAGCCGACGGCACATTATTTCCTGGTCTGAGTATTGGCGCCCCTGGCGAAACTACCGGCGAAGTCGTTTTTAATACAGCGCTTACTGGCTACCAAGAGATCATTACTGATCCTAGTTATTCACGCCAAATCGTCACTTTGACTTATCCCCACATCGGAAACGTAGGGGTAAATGGTCAAGACGCCGAGTCGGATCAGATTCATGCAGCTGGATTGGTGGTTAAAGACCTTTCTAGGCGAGTATCGAATTTCCGTTCCGAAGAAAGTCTCGATAGCTACCTCACCAAAGCGGGCGTAGTTGGCATTTCTGGTATCGATACCCGTAAGCTGACCCGCATCCTACGTGACAAAGGCGCCCAATCCGGTGCAATTGTTGCCGGCAAGATGGGTGATGACATAGAGGCTCTTGGCAAGAAAGCCTTGGAATTGGCTAAAGCCTTCCCAGGTATGGCCGGCTTAGATTTGGCCAAAGTCGTGACAACTAAAACCCCATACCAATGGCGTGAAGCCGAGTGGGATCTGCATGGT
This sequence comes from Burkholderiaceae bacterium, assembly GCA_947371415.1. Lineage (GTDB taxonomy): Bacteria > Pseudomonadota > Gammaproteobacteria > Burkholderiales > Burkholderiaceae > Polynucleobacter. The sequence continues at coordinate 655 of CANBPJ010000069.1, forward strand.
GTTGACGGCAAACCTTCCTACAGAACTTTGGACACCGCTAAGTCACTCAAAAAAGTAGTTGCTTATGATTTCGGTGTAAAGCGCAATATCTTGCGCATGCTCACTGAGCGTGGCTGCGAGTTAACTGTCGTTCCTGCGCAAACTAGTGCCGCTGAAGTATTGGCGATGAACCCGGATGGTGTGTTCTTCTCGAATGGCCCTGGGGATCCTGGTCCTTGTGATTATGCGATTGCTGCTGCAAAAGAAATTATTGAAACAGGCATCCCAACTTTTGGTATATGTTTGGGTCACCAAATCATGGGATTGGCCGCCGGTGCTAAAACCTTGAAGATGAAGTTTGGTCACCACGGCGCGAACCATCCCGTAAAAGATTTGGATACTGGGCGCGTTGCAATTACCTCGCAGAACCATGGCTTTGCAGTCGATGCCAATACCTTGCCTGACAATATTCGCGTCACCCACGTGTCTTTATTTGATGGATCCTTGCAGGGGCTTGCCTGGAAAGATAAACCTGCTTTGTGTTTCCAAGGCCATCCTGAGGCCTCACCAGGTCCTCATGACATTGCCTATTTATTTGATCGTTTTGTGGAGCTAATGAATGCTGCCGCTGTTGGTAATAAGGGAGGCAAATAATGCCTAAGCGTAGCGACATTAAGAGCATCTTGATTATTGGTGCTGGTCCAATTGTGATTGGACAGGCCTGCGAGTTTGACTATTCCGGTGCACAAGCTTGTAAAGCTTTGCGTGACGAAGGTTATAAAGTGATTTTGGTAAACAGTAATCCTGCCACCATCATGACTGACCCAGAGATGGCGGATGTGACTTACATCGAACCAATTACTTGGGAAGTGGTAGAGCGCATTATTGCCACAGAAAAACCAGATGCGATTTTGCCAACCATGGGCGGACAAACTGCCTTGAACTGCGCACTTGATTTGCATCGTCACGGCGTACTGGAAAAATACGGCTGCGAATTGATTGGTGCCTCACCAGAAGCTATCGATAAGGCAGAAGATCGTCAGAAGTTTAAAGATGCTATGACCAAAATTGGTCTGGGTTCTGCAAAGTCTGGGATTGCGCATTCTATGGACGAAGCGCATGAAGTTCAGCAACGTATTCAGAAGGAGACTGGTAGCCTTGGTTTCCCGGTAGTGATTCGTCCCTCATTCACCATGGGTGGATCGGGTGGTGGTATTGCTTACAACCGTGAAGAGTTTGAAGAGATTTGCAAACGCGGTTTAGATTTGTCGCCAACTCGTGAGCTCTTGATTGAAGAGTCACTCTTGGGTTGGAAAGAGTTCGAGATGGAAGTGGTGCGTGACCACGCCGATAACTGCATCATCGTTTGCTCAATCGAAAACTTAGATCCAATGGGTGTTCATACCGGCGACTCTATTACGGTTGCTCCTGCGCAAACTTTGACTGATAAAGAGTATCAAATTCTGCGAAATGCCTCGATCGCGGTATTGCGTGAAATTGGTGTGGATACTGGCGGTTCAAACGTTCAGTTCTCCATCAACCCTGAAGATGGTCGCATGATCGTGATTGAGATGAACCCACGTGTTTCACGTTCATCTGCATTGGCTTCTAAGGCAACCGGTTTCCCAATTGCGAAGATTGCAGCGAAGCTAGCGGTCGGTTACACCTTGGATGAGTTAAAGAACGACATCACTGGTGGTGCAACACCGGCATCGTTTGAGCCTTCAATCGATTACGTAGTTACAAAGATTCCTCGCTTCGCGTTTGAGAAATTCCCGCAAGCAGACTCTCGTTTGACAACGCAGATGAAATCAGTGGGCGAGGTGATGGCTATTGGCCGTACCTTCCAAGAGTCATTCCAAAAAGCACTTCGCGGCCTAGAAGTCGGCGTTGATGGCCTGGATGAAGTGTCCACAGATTTAGACGACATCATTCAAGAAATTGGCGAGCCGGGTCCAGATCGTATTTGGTATTTGGCAGATGCTTTCCGTATGGGCATGGGTCTTGATGAGATTTACAACGAGACTAAGGTAGATCCTTGGTTCTTGGAGCAAATTGAAGAACTTATTACTATGGAAACTGAGCTCAAGCAGCGCAAGATCGATAGCTTATCCGCAGCAGAATTACGCTTTATTAAGCAAAAAGGCTTCTCAGATCGCCGCTTGGCGAAGTTGCTGGGGGTTGATGCCTCATCAGTTCGTGCTGCGCGTCACCGCCTCAAAGTGGTGCCCGTATACAAGCGTGTTGATACCTGTGCTGCTGAGTTCTCAACGAACACGGCTTACTTGTATTCCACTTATGAAGCGGAGCATGGCGAGTGCGAGTCACAACCAACGACTAAAGACAAAATTATGGTCTTAGGCGGCGGTCCAAACCGTATCGGTCAAGGTATTGAGTTTGACTATTGCTGCGTACATGCAGCCTTAGCAATGCGTGAGGATGGTTACGAAACCATCATGGTGAACTGCAATCCAGAAACTGTATCGACTGACTACGATACCTCTGATCGTTTGTACTTCGAGCCACTGACGTTGGAAGATGTTTTAGAAATCGTTGCCATTGAAAAGCCTAAGGGTGTGATCGTTCAGTACGGCGGACAGACTCCTTTGAAGTTAGCTTTGGATCTCGAGGCTAATGGCGTCCCAATTATCGGAACATCGCCTGACATGATCGATGCTGCTGAAGATCGTGAACGCTTCCAGAGGTTATTGCATGAATTGAACTTACGTCAGCCGCCTAACCGTACCGCACGTGCGGAAGACGAGGCGCTTAAGCTTGCTGAAGAAATTGGTTATCCACTGGTAGTTCGTCCTTCCTATGTATTGGGTGGTCGCGCTATGGAAATCGTTCATGATGGTCGTGATCTCGAGCGCTACATGCGTGAGGCGGTCAAGGTTTCTCATGACTCACCAGTCTTGTTGGATCGTTTCTTGAATGATGCGATTGAGTGTGATGTTGACTGTATTAGTGATGGCCAGCAGGTATTTATCGGTGGTGTCATGGAGCATATTGAGCAGGCCGGCGTTCACTCTGGTGACTCTGCCTGTTCATTGCCCCCCTATTCTTTATCGGATGAGACGATTGCAGAAATCAAACGTCAAACTGCAGCGATGGCCAAAGGCCTAAACGTGATTGGTTTGATGAACGTACAGTTTGCAATCCAGAATGTAGATGGCAAAGATGTTATTTATGTACTCGAAGTCAACCCACGCGCATCCCGTACCGTGCCATTTGTATCTAAGGCGACTGGTTTGCAGTTAGCCAAGATTGCAGCTCGCTGCATGGTGGGTCAAACTCTGGAGCAGCAGGGCATTCAGAATGAAGTGAAGCCTGCTTACTATTCAGTAAAAGAAGCCGTGTTCCCATTCAATAAGTTCCCAGGCATTGATCCAATTCTGGGGCCAGAGATGCGCTCTACTGGTGAAGTGATGGGTGTTGGCAAAACTTTCGGCGAGGCGCTATTTAAGTCTCAGTTAGGTGCTGGTATCAAGTTGCCTAAGAGTGGCACGGTGGTTCTGACGGTTAAGGATAGCGATAAGCCGAAAGCAGTTGAAGTGGCCAAGCTCTTGCATCAATTGGGCTTCCCAATGGTAGCCACCAAAGGTACTGCTGCTGCAATCGAGGCGGCAGGCTTACCAGTACGCGTGGTTAATAAAGTAAAAGATGGTCGCCCACACATTGTTGACTTGATCAAAAATGGTGAGATCTCTCTTGTATTTACTACCGTTGATGAAACCCGGACTGCTATTGCTGATTCACGATCCATTCGCACCAGTGCGCAAGCTAATAATGTGACTTACTACACCACAATTAGTGCAGCTCGCGCGGTGATGGACGGTCTGATGACTTCGCAAAACGGTAACAAAGAGTCTCTTGAGGTGTACTCATTACAGAATCTGCATAAGACTCTCAATTAATTTAAGTTAGGTTAGAAGCATGAGCACAATTCCAATTACAAGGCACGGCGCTGAACTCCTCAAAGAGGAGCTGCATCGCCTCAAGCATATTGAGCGACCATCCGTGATTAATGCAATCTCTGAAGCACGTGCACAGGGCGATCTGTCTGAGAATGCTGAGTACGATGCAGCAAAAGAGAAGCAGGGCTTTATTGAGGGACGTATTCAGGAGCTTGAAGGAAAGCTATCGGCAGCACAGATTATTGACCCCGCTAGTCTAGATGTAAACGGACGTATCGTGTTCGGCGCAACCGTTGATCTTGAGGATCTCGAAGATGGCACGAAGCTCACTTATCAAATCGTAGGCGACGATGAGGCTGATATCGCAGTAAATAAGATCTCGATTAGCTCTCCAATTGCTCGCGCCTTAATTGGTAAGGAAGAGGGTGATGTAGTGGCTGTTCAAGCTCCCGGTGGCAATCGTGAAGTAGAAATTCTTGCGGTTCGTTATATTTAATAGCTGCAAGTATTCCCACATGAAGACTCCAGATACTTCTAATTACTTGGGGGCGCAGAGACTCTTCATACTCATTGCAGGCCTATGGGTAGGTAGTCTGCTTGCTGTTGGCTATATCGTTGCTCCAGCTATCTTTAGCACCATGACTGATCGCCAGGCAGCAGGTATGGTTGCTGGCAGTATTTTTAGGTTGGAGGCTTATGTCAGTCTAATCGTCTGCATCGGCCTCATGGCGCTCGCCAACCTTTTGGTGAATCGCGACTTAAATCAATTCAGAATGATTCGCTGGCTTTTATTGGCAATGCTGCTTTGTTCAATTGCAGCTGCTTTTATCTTTATTCCCTGGATGAATGCCTTAAGAGATAACGCTCTAGCTCAAGGCATGCCAGTCATGCTCTCTCCTTCGGCAACTTTATTTGGTAGATTGCATGGTGCTTCGAGCGTTTTATTCATGCTCCAAAGCATTTTGGGAGTCTTCTTAGTCTGGCGACTTACTAAAAGATAAGCGCTCTCAAGAGTCAACATTCCCCTAGCTAAAGTAAGAAATAAAAAACGCCGTCTAGCGGCGTTCTTTATTTCCTAGAAGCACTCTTTACATTAAGTGCCTAATGATTTTTTCTTGGTGCTGCTCATGCGTACTTTGCGTTTCTTAATCGGTGCAGGGGCTGCAGCTGCCTTGCGATAGCCTGGTGATGACCAACCAATTTTGGATTCAGCAGCATCAGCGCGCAGAACACGTTTCTTGGGTGTGGCGCTTTTAACTGCAGCAGCTCTTTCAAAAGGTGACTTGCTTGAAGCGGAGCGTCGATCTGATCTCTCGGAGGTGCTAGTGCGAACACCGGCTTTTGCTACTACGCGGTTTGGTTGACGCTTCGTACGTGGCGCTTGTAGTGATTTTTTGGTTTGCTTGCTAGATCGACCTAAATTAGAAAAGGCTTCATCCACCACATCCTTTGGTTTCCAGAGGACGAGCAATTTTCCAATGTGCTGAACTGGTGCTGCATCGAGCTTGTCACAGAGTTCTTCGTAGATGGCAATTCGCGCTTCGCGCTCGTCGCCAAATACGCGAATTTTAATTAAGCCGTGATGAGAAATGGCTAATTTAGCCTCTTTAATGACCGCAGGGGTCAGGCCATCGCCACCAATCATGACTACTGGACTGAGGTCATGTGCGTCGGCTTTAAGGGATTTTCGTTGTGCTGGGGTAATAGTAAGTGCTGTCATGGACTCGATGATAGAGCATTAAGGCATGTAAAACGGGGCTTTCGCCCATATATAAGCTCAAATCCACCTGTTTTAAGTCGATTCCTTTTGCCTTACAGGACATAAACAAGGAAAATAGATGCCGAAAGTGGGTAAGTTGTGGCAAAGAATAAATTTAATAAAAGTTGGTTGCAGGATCACTTGAATGATCCGTATGTGAAGATGGCCCAAAAAGAGGGTTATCGTGCACGAGCCGTCTATAAGCTCAGCGAGATAGACGAGCAAGACAGGCTCATCAAAGCGGGTATGACGATTGTGGATCTTGGGAGTGCTCCAGGGAGCTGGTCTCAGTACGCCCGCAATCGCCTTACGGAGCTAGGTAAAAATAATCCCAATATTGAGTCTGGCAAGCCAGATGGAATCATTATTGCGATCGATATTTTGCCGATGGAGGATATCGCGGACGTTTCCTTTATTCAGGGGGATTTTCGTGAAGATGAGGGCTTAAGGGCTCTGGAGGCGCTTTTACCTGCGGATGCTGCCGGCAAAGTGGATCTCGTCCTGTCGGACATGGCCCCCAATCTCTCTGGGGTAGGAGTGGCGGATGCCGCTCGAATGGCCTTTTTAGCTGAGATCGCCTTGGATTTTTCGGTTCAACACTTAAAGCCTGAAGGCGCACTATTGATTAAGTGCTTCAATGGCAGCGGTTATAGCCAGATTGTGGAGTCCTTTAAAAAGGTCTTTAAAACGGTGGCCTCCAGAAAGCCTAAAGCTTCCCGAGCAAAGTCCTCGGAAATCTTTTTATTGGGCCGCGACTTCAAGCAGCCTAAATAACCCCCTAAAAATAGGGGTTTATTAAATAAAGATGCTCTTAGCCCTTGAAAAAGCCTGGTAGTAGAATCAAATACTTAGGTATAGCAATCCGCTTTAACTCCCGGATTAATCCGGCAAAGGTCTCCTTTTGAACAGCAATATGTTACAAAAAATCGGTGTGTGGCTCATTGTGGGTCTGGTGCTGTTTACTGTTTTTAAACAGTTTGATAAGCCAAAAGATCAGACTCAGGTCACCTATTCTCAATTCATGGATGATGCCAAAGCTGGCAAAGTCAGGCGAGTTGATGTGCAGGGTCGCACGCTGCAGGTAACCCCTAATGACGGCAACAAATATTCCATCATCTCCCCGGGAGATATTTGGATGGTTGGCGATCTCATGAAGTTCGGAGTTCAAGTAACCGGTAAAGCGGATGATGAGCCAAACATGTTGGTTTCTGCTTTGTATTACCTGGGACCTACTTTATTGATTATTGGTTTCTGGTTTTTCATGATGCGTCAGATGCAAGGCGGCGGAAAGGGTGGGGCATTTTCTTTCGGAAAATCTAAAGCGCGCTTGATTGATGAGAACAGCAACACAGTCACCTTCGCCGATGTTGCGGGTTGCGATGAAGCCAAGGAAGAAGTCTTTGAGATTGTGGATTTCTTAAAAGATCCGCAAAAGTTTCAAAAGCTCGGTGGGCGTATTCCTCATGGTGTACTGCTTGTAGGTCCTCCGGGTACTGGTAAGACCTTGCTTGCGCGTGCAATTGCGGGCGAAGCAAAGGTTCCATTCTTCTCCATCTCTGGTTCAGACTTCGTCGAGATGTTTGTTGGTGTTGGTGCATCCCGTGTGCGCGATATGTTTGAGAACGCCAAGAAAAACTCTCCTTGCATCATCTTCATTGACGAGATTGATGCGGTCGGCCGTCATCGTGGCGCTGGCATGGGTGGCGGCAATGATGAGCGCGAGCAAACACTCAACCAAATGCTGGTAGAGATGGATGGTTTCGAAAGTAATAGCGGCGTGATTGTGGTTGCGGCGACTAACCGTTCTGATGTATTGGATAAGGCCTTGTTGCGTCCTGGTCGTTTTGATCGCCAGGTGCACGTCGGTTTGCCAGACATTCGGGGTCGCGAGCAAATCTTGCAAGTGCACATGCGTAAAGTTCCGATTGATCCAGACGTAGATGCTGCTGTATTGGCGCGTGGTACCCCGGGCTTCTCAGGCGCAGATTTAGCAAATTTGGTAAACGAATCTGCATTGTTTGCAGCGCGTCGCAATAAGCGTGCTGTAGATATGAAAGACTTTGAAGACGCAAAAGACAAGATTTATATGGGCCCTGAGCGCAAGTCTGCTGTGATGCGAGAGGAAGAGCGTCGCAATACGGCGTATCACGAGTCTGGTCATGCAGTCGTTGCCAAGGTATTACCTAAGGCTGATCCAGTGCATAAAGTCACCATCATGCCGCGCGGCATGGCCTTGGGTGTGACTTGGCAGTTGCCTGAGTTTGACCGAGTGAACTTGTATAAAGATCGCATGTTGGAAGAGTTGGCCATTTTGTTTGGCGGCCGCGCTGCTGAAGAAGTGTTCTTGCACTCTATGAGTACCGGTGCTTCAAATGACTTTGAGCGTGCTACCAAAATGGCGCGGGACATGGTAACCCGTTATGGCATGAGTGATAGCTTGGGTACGATGGTTTATGTGGATACGGAGTCTGAGAGTATTTTTGGGCGCAATAGCACCAAGACCGTTTCTGAATTGACCCAGCAAAAAGTAGATGCCGAGATTCGTGCGCTGGTAGATAGCCAGTACGCTCTGGCAAGATCGATTCTTGAGCAAAACCGTGACAAGGTTGAGGCCATGGTTGCTGCCTTGCTTGAATGGGAAACCATCGATGCTGAG
>CANBPJ010000070.1 GCA_947371415.1 Burkholderiaceae bacterium
TGGCCTTTAGCCATGTAAGCCACTGCTAAATTAAATGAGGCAGCCTCTGATTTGCCATCAATTTTTACCGCCTTCAGTAGGTGAGCAATCGCCTTTTCCGGTTCATCGGTCTCTGCATACATCAAACCCAGCAGTAATAATGCGTCAAAATTTCTTGGATCTATTTTGAGCAGGTATTCATAAAGCCTCTTAGCATCACTCCATTTTTTGTTCTGGTGAAATTCTAGGGCTTGATGTAATAAATTATTCATTTTCTAACTGTGTAAATTAAATCTGCACAATAAAAAACCCCGCTGTTTTTGACAGCGGGGTTTAACTTCCTTACACAAATACTAATTCAAACTAGCCTAAGCTAGCGTTAAATTAGAAAGTGTGACGTACGCCCATTGCGTAGTTGTTTTGGCTAAATGCACCAGCAGTTGTGCTTGAAGTTTGGGTTGAACCAAAAATCGCGTACAAGTTAGTGCGCTTGCTCAAGTAGTAGTTAGAACCAACTTGGTAGCCAGTGAAATCAGCTGTTGGAGCTGAAGTACCGTAAGCTCTGAAGCGACCGTTACCCAAACTTGCCCATGCTTCAACTGTTGGTGTAATGAAGCTACGTACACCAAGCTGTTGAGCTGAACGGCTCAAGTAGTTGTTTGAAGATTGAACAGCAGTTGCCTTGCGGTTTACGTACTGAGCGTATGCCTTCAAGATACCGAAATCATATGTTGCAGCAGCATAAGTTTGGTTGTCTTGAGTGTTAACACCACCAGTTGTAGTAGTCCAAGCTGCGTCAGCTGGGTTGTAAGGGTTTGCGCCAGTTGAAGAACCGTATGGCTGAACGCTCTTCAAAGCTTGGTAGTTAGCTGTTACCAATAACTTGTTCCATGCGTAATCAGCACCTACACCCCAACCGTTAAAGTTGGATGTACCACCAGAAGCTGTACCGTTTGCAATGTTGTATGCAGCTGTCTGTGAAGTATTGTCATTGTTCAAAGCATAAGTTGCTTTAACAGTTAAACCAGCCATTGTTGGGCTTACATACTTCAAAGTCTGTGATGTACGTACTGTGTATGCATCTGTGTGACCAGAGTTTGCATTTGAAGCAGATGTCAAGTTGCTTGAAGTTGCGTAAATAACGTTACCAGCGATGTTATTTTGTTGACCTGGGTCAGTTGCGCCTACAGCGTCATGAATGATTGTGTTCTGGATACCGATAGCAGCTGAACCAAGTTTGTTGTCTTTTAAACCAACAAATGCTTGACGTGTGCCACCCAATACTGCAGTTGTATCGCCAGCTAAAGTTACTTCAACTGTAAAGAAAGCAGACTTGCCAGCACCTAAATCTTCAACGCCTTTGAAACCCAAACGGCTAGTTTGCTCAGCACCGCTGATAGCAAAACCACTTGCGTTTGTGCCAGTTACTGTTGATGTTTGTGTACGTTGATTTCCACCAACATAACCAGCATCCAAGATACCGTATACGGTTACTGATGACTGAGCTTGAGCTGCACCAGCAAATGCTGTTACTGCAGCGATTGCGAATAGCGATTTTTTCATTCTGTAAATCTCCATAAATTGAAAGTAATGCCCGAATAAAACTGGGACCTACGAATTTTGCTTGTTTTGCCCCGCTAGACTGGGGGTAAGGGTATTTAGGAGTTGTTTTTGCTTGTCAAAAGGCAGTTTTTTGGCTTTCTTCGTTGTATCAGGGCAACAAGGGCTTTGTTTTCTGTCTTTTTAAGGCCTTGAATGCCAAAATTGTCATATGGCGAGCCGTGAATTCTTAAAAATCCTGCAATCTGCCCGACTGGGTGATGTATCCGCACAACAAAATTTGGCATCTGCTTATTTGACTGGGGCATTTAAAACCCCTATCCAACCTGCTAATGCCCTGATTTGGCTGGAGAAATCCTATTTATCGATTCAGAATCAAATAGTTAGCCAATTAAGCCCTAGTGGTACTGAATCGCCTGAACAGGATCACGCTTACCCAGAAATTCTGGGGATCCTGGCCCAAATCTCAGCGGTACCGCTGGAGCAAACCTTTAATTCACCAGCATTTGCTTTTGGATGGGAATCATTCTGGAGTTTAGCCAAAGCAAATGTTGACCCAAGCTATGCAGCCCAATGGCAACTCGCAGAGTTATTGCTAGATCCCAAGAAAAAAGATTTGCATATTGAATTAACTGCCTGGCTTTTGAAGCATGAGAGCGCTGCCGACTTTGCATCTCTTCAAAAGACTGCTAAAGAATTTTTACTCAGTCTTGCTGAGGCTGAGACACCATTCACCAACTCCGCAAAAGAACTACTGATTAAGTTGCAACCCAAAGACGAAGCACTCTCCTCTCTTTGGAATGCCTGGATCGCAGAAAAAAATGAGGTAGCACTAATGCAGGCCGCAGAACTTGGGCTGACGATTGCCAAGCTCACACTGGGTTTACGGCTAGCGCAATTTAATGAAACAGAGTCTGCTGGGCAAAATTTGGGGGAGCCTGCAGGCAGATCTAATGCCTCCCTTAAGAAGGCCGCCTACTGGTTAGAGCTGGCAGCTAAAGATGGGGATCGTGATGCCTGGTTTGCGTTGGGTGAGATCTACCGCCGCCCTCAGTTCTCTGGATACAACGCTGCTGAAAGCGATCGTTGTTTTGATCGCGCCGCTGACTTGGGTCATGCGCAAGCTCAATATAGGCGAGGTGCAAACTTATGGCGTAAGCGCGAGAAGGTAGAAGAGAAGGTTCGCGGACTACAGGCCTCCTATTGGGTTTGGCAAGCACATCAACAAGGTGTACCGGAAGCAAAAGAGTTGCTTGGGAAAATTTTAGAGAATGTGTCTAATCCCAAAACGAATGATTGGTATGAATTAGCCACCTTTGCAGAGGAGGCATTAAATCATCACGCAGAACATAAGTTAGATCTTGATTGGATCTGGCTATGTCACCGACTCATCATTGCCAATCAATTTAATTTAAGCAAGGCAGAATTGCTGTTGTGTGATGTCGGACAGTTGCAACATGAGCATTGTGTTGTTGTGGATATTCGGCATGAGTTACCAAAAATTTTGCCAAGACTGATTCAGATTGACACCACTCAACAGCGTCGCTCCCTCTTGGCGGCCGGTAAAGCCTTTGTAGCAAATGAATCAGATCAAGAGGGTAATTTGCGTCAAAGACGCTATCGCTTTGACCGTGTCACGGAGTGGCTCAAAACCACCTTCTCAAAAGATCAAGCGCTAGCTTAAGTATTTGATTCCGGAGTTGTGTCGCTGTCCGCTGGTTTTGGGACATAGAAGCGAGCAACCAGGAGGCCCAACTCGTAGAGCAAGCTCATTGGGACAGCCAAGAGTAACTGGGATAAAACATCCGGCGGCGTTACAACCGCGGAAATCACAAAAGCGCCAACGATCACATACGGACGAATCTCTTTCAGCTTAGCCAAGGGAACCAAGCCCATACGCACCAGAACCACGACAACAACCGGTACCTCAAAGGTAATACCAAAGGCTAAGAAGGTTGTCATTGCAAAGCTAAGGTAGTTGTCGATGTCCGTAGACATCTCCGCGCCCAATGGCGCGTTGTAACTTGCCATAAAACCAAACACCGTAGGAAATACCAGGAAATAGGCAAATGCCATGCCAAAAATAAATAGGCTGTAGCTACTCACCACCAAAGGCACTATTAACTTACGCTCGTGTTGGTATAAGCCAGGGGCAATGAAAGCCCACAACTGATACATCACCACCGGCAAAGCAATTAAGAATGCCACCAACATCGTGACCTTCATGGGGACAAAGAAAGAGCCTGTGACATCTGTCACGATCATCTTGCCGCCAGCAGGTAGCGCCTTAAGCAATGGTTGCGCAAATAAATGAAAAATATCAGGCGCCCAGTACACCAGGCAAACAAACACCACAATGATGGCTAAGACCGATTTAATAATGCGATCACGCAACTCATATAAATGAGATAGAAAAGATTCTTGTAAGCCTGAATCTTCTGTTGAATTATTTTGCGTCATCTAAATATTATGTTGAGTTACTTATTGGCGCTATGGTGGAAGCGCTTCATACGCGCGGCACCGGATTGAACTCGGGTGCGCATTCCAGTGGAGCGCTTAAACCAAACCGGCCTAGCAGCGCGTCTTACGCCCCAGCTCTTGCGGCCTTGGCGCATCGATTTACGCAATACTTCTTTTTCATCCAGAGCGGGTCTTGTGAAATTATTTTCAAAGATGTCCGCTTGGTCACTTAGATTTGCGCTGGCCTCTTGCACGGTTGACTGAAGACTGCTTTCCACATCCTTCAGAACAGCGGCGCTTTCTTCGCGGAGCTTCTTGAACTCCTCGACTTCCATCTGGCGACTGACTTCAGATTTCACATCCGCCATATAGCGTTGCGCACGGCCGAATAAATTACCTGCCATGCGAGCAACTTTTGGAAGACGTTCAGGACCAACCACCACCAATGCAACTACTGCAATGAGTGCAAGTTTTGAAACTCCAAGATCAATCATTGAAAGTGCGCATTATTTCAGTCAACAATTACTTATTGATGTCTTTAGCCTGAACATCAACAGTTTTTTCTGCAGATGCTGATGTGCTTTGAATTTGATCATTAGGCTTATCTTGCGGCTCTTCAGAGGTTTTCATGCCATCCTTGAAACCCTTAACAGCACCACCTAAGTCAGTGCCGATATTACGCAATTTTTTGGTACCGAATACCAACATCACGATCACCAAAACAATCAACCAATGCCAAATGCTAAATGAACCCATTTTCAATCTCCTCGGACTATTTTTTCCAGGGGCGCGGACCGCCCATCACATGCAAGTGCAAGTGATAAACCTCTTGCCCACCATCTGCACCATTGTTCACTACCAATCTAAAACCGCCATCCGTTCCAGGACGGCAACCCTGCTCCTTGGCAAGACGCGGTGCTAATTCCATCATTCTACCTAGCAATGGCGCATCGACCGCTTCCACAGAGTCCAACATGGGGATATGTTTCTTAGGGATCATGAGGAAATGGATTGGCGCAGCTGGGTTGATATCTTTAAAAGCATAGATTTCTTCATCCTCATACACCTTCTGGGATGGGATAGCCCCTTGAGAAATCTTACAAAATAGGCAATTTGGATCGTGAGACATCAATTACTCCTTGCTGGTCGCTTTTCTAGCAGCTTTTTCTTCGATACCTGAGGTGCCTAGACGGCGCTCAAGCTCGGCAAGCACGTCTTCGGGACGCAATCCAAACTGAGATAGGGCAATCAGGCAGTGAAACCAGAGGTCAGCCATCTCACCCACCAAGAGCTTTTGCTGCTCAGGGGCTAAATTAGCGTTGCGGGCATCTTTAGCAGCCATGACCGCCTCGGTAGCCTCCTCACCAATCTTTTTTAAGATCCCATCATCGCCCTTAGAAAAAAGCAAAGCGGTATAGGAAGTCTTCGGATCAGCCTGTCCGGCTTTAAATGCATCACGTCGCTGATCCACGACATCAGCCAAATGGGCTAAAGCAGAGTCTAAATTAGTAGGGTTTTGCGCTGGGCTAGTCATAAAGCGATTTTATGTCTTTTATTGCTAAGAAGACTAAGAAGGTTTATTTAGGACCCTTGGACTCATCCACCCAAGCGGATTTATCGGAATCCCAAGCCTGGAAGAAACAACTGTGCTCTCCAGTATGGCAAGCGATACCATCCTTTTGCTCCACTAGTAGGACGATCGTATCGCCATCGCAATCGAGGCGGATTTCTTTGATCTTTTGGGTATGGCCAGATTCTTCACCCTTGTGCCAAAGCTTTTGCCTTGAGCGAGTCCAATACACCGCCTCACCTAAACGCAAAGTAGCCAATAAGGCATCCCGATTCATCCAGGCCATCATCAAGATATCTTTACTGCCTACCTCTTGGGCAATAACAGGTACTAAGCCCTGCTCATTCCAAGTGACAGCATCTAGCCATGGACCAGCCTCTAAAGATTCGATTGGTGTGAATGCGCTCATGGATATCTTCTTTGAATGTGTTTTATTGCGCCTTAAATCCGAACCGGAATACCCTGGCTCGCCATATATTCTTTTGCCTGACCAACAGTGTATTCACCATAGTGAAAAATACTAGCCGCCAATACTGCATCAGCATGGCCTTTAGTAATGCCATCCACCAAATGCTGCAAATTACCTACGCCACCAGAAGCAATTACCGGAACACTCACGGCATCACTGACTGCAGCAGTTAACTCAAGATCAAAACCATCTTTACTGCCGTCTCGATTCATGCTGGTGAGCAAAATTTCGCCAGCCCCACGCTTGGCTACTTCTGTTGCCCAGGCAACAACGTCCATGCCGGTTGCAGTTCTACCGCCATGGGTAAATACTTCCCAATTACCCGCTTCAGTTTTTTTGGCATCAATCGCCACAACAATACATTGCGAACCGTAATAAGCAGCTGCATCAGAAACTAAATCCGGGTTAGCTACCGCAGAGGAGTTCATGCTGACCTTGTCGGCACCAGCATTTAGCAGGCGGCGCACATCCGCTACTGCACGCACACCACCACCAACCGTCAGAGGAATAAATACTTGGGAAGCAACATCTTCAATGATGTGCAATATCAGATCACGCCCATCAGAGGTAGCGGTAATATCCAGGAAGGTGAGCTCGTCAGCGCCCTGCGTGTCATAACGTTTTGCAATTTCTACCGGATCGCCAGCATCCCGCAAACCAACAAAGTTCACACCCTTAACAACACGCCCTGCCGTGACATCAAGGCAAGGAATAATTCTTTTAGTTAGCACTGACGATCACTCTAGATGATTTTCTTAGCGAACTTGAGGGTTAACTCGTCGGCGTACTTTTGTGCCGCAGTTAAATCTAGGTCACCCGCATAAATCGAGCGCCCTGCAATCACACCCATAATGCCTTCAGCCTCAGCTTCGCACAGAGCTTCAATATCGTGATTATTGGATAGGCCACCACTCGCAATGACCGGAATGCGGATGGCTTGTGCCAACTTAATAGTGGCATCCATGTTCACACCTTTGAGCATGCCATCGCGCCCAATGTCGGTATAGATGATTGCTTCAACACCGTAGTCTTCGAATTTCTTAGCAAGATCAATCACCTCATGGCCGGTGATTTTGCTCCAGCCATCGGTTGCCACTTTGCCATCGCGGGCATCTAAGCCCACCATGATGTGCCCAGGAAAAGCAGTGCAAGCATCCTGGACAAAACCAGGATTCTTCACTGCAGCCGTACCAATAATGACAGTGCTAATACCGTCATCCAATAAACGCTCAATAGTCTCAAGATCACGAATGCCGCCACCTAGCTGAACAGGGATCTCATCACCAACCGCCTTCAAAATAGATTTGATAGCAGATTCGTTTTTGAGTTTGCCAGCAAATGCACCATTCAAGTCCACCAGATGCAAGCGACGTGCGCCCTTACTAATCCAATGGGCAGCCATTGCGCCTGGGTCTTCAGAAAAAACCGTGGCCTTGTCCATGTCACCTTGTTCGAGTCGAACACAGTGACCATCTTTTAAATCAATTGCGGGAATCAGCAGCATAGCGGTACGTTAGAGAAGTATTAAGGTTGCCAAGAAACAAAATTGTTGTAGAGCTTTAATCCGTATTCTGCACTTTTTTCTGGATGAAATTGGGTTGCAAAAATATTATCCCTTGCAACGACAGAAGTAAACCAATCGCCATATTCGGTTGAGCCAGCGATATCTTCTTTGCGCTTAGGCACAACATAGTAACTGTGCACAAAATAAAAACTGGTCAGATCTGGAATGCCATCCCAAAGCGGATGCTGACGATCCTGACGTACCTGGTTCCATCCCATATGCGGTACTTTATAGGCAGAGCCATCTGGCTGTAACTTTCCAGCCAGCTCAAAACGCCGCACTTCACCAGGAATCAAACCCAAGCAGGGTGTCCAAGAGGTGTTTGATGTAGCTCGCACTTCAGCGCTTTGATCAAACAACATCTGCTCACCAACACAAACACCTAAAAGTGGTTTATTTTTTGCCGCATCTAACAGCGCTTCCAATAAGCCAGACTCCTCCAAGTGCTTCATACAATCGGGCATGGCACCTTGCCCTGGCAGCACTACACGTTCAGCGGAGATGATTTCTTCTGGCGTATGGGCAATCACCACATTGGCATCAGGCGCCACATGATGAAATGCTTGATATACAGAACGTAGGTTGCCCATTCCGTAATCAACGATCGCAATTGTTTGCGCCAACTTTTAACCTGTTTTCTGTTGTGTTTGTTGACAGTCTTCTACTCAGAACTAGAGTTTTCTAGCCTAGAGACTGCCCTTAGTAGAAGGAACCACACCGGATGCACGAGGGTCAAGCTCTAAGGCCATGCGCAGTGCACGTCCAAAAGCCTTAAACACGGTTTCAATCTGATGGTGGGCATTAATGCCACGCAAATTGTCGATGTGTAAGGTTACCCCAGCGTGGTTCACAAAACCACGAAAGAACTCAATACTGAGGTCCACATCAAAGTCACCCACACGCGCACGCGTGAAAGGCACATTGAACTCCAAGCCTGGGCGACCTGAAAAATCGATCACTACTCTGGACAAGGTTTCATCCAAAGGCACATAAGAGTGGCCATAGCGAGTAATGCCCGCTTTGTCGCCAACTGCCTTAGCAAAAGCTTGCCCCAGAGTAATACCCACATCCTCAACGGTATGGTGATCATCAATATGGGTATCGCCTTTTGCGACCACTTTGAGGTCAATCATGCCGTGACGGGCAATTTGATCCAGCATATGGTCTAGGAAAGGTACGCCAGAGGCTAGCTCGGCCTTACCTGTGCCATCTAAATTGATAGCAATTTGAATTTTGGTTTCCGAAGTGTTTCGGGTAACGTCGGCTTGCCGCATGCTTCAGTGCGCCGCGAGGCGAAGTGTTGATTGAAGCCTCATAATATCATTCCTAAT
>CANBPJ010000071.1 GCA_947371415.1 Burkholderiaceae bacterium
TCCGTCGATGGTTGGATTGGTTATTCCGCTTAGCTTCGGCTGACGTTTTCGGGGGTGGGGAGAATGACTAATCTGGCTACCGCGCAGCAACTTGCGCCGTCCAACTTACAACTGCCGGTTTCGGCCTATTTTGACGTTGATCTCTATCAACGCGAAATTGAACTGCTTTTTAAGCAGGGCCCAGGCTATGTAGGTCACGAACTCATGGTGCCCGAAGTAGGCTCCTATCGAACCTTGATCTCGGAAAACGAAGGTCGAATTTTGGTACGCAACCAACAAGGCATTGAACTCCTTTCCAATGTCTGCCGTCATCGCCAAGCGCTGATGCTCAACGGCAAAGGCAAGGCGGACAACATCGTTTGCCCCCTGCATCGCTGGACCTACGATTTAAATGGCGAACTATTAGGCGCACCCCATTTTGAAGATAAGCCCTGCCTGAATCTGGGCAAATCTCCTTTGCAGAATTGGCAGGGACTCCTATTTGAAGGTCCACGCGATGTCCGCACCGATCTTGCCAAACTCGGCGTAGCTGACGATCTCAACTTTGAAGGCTACGTTCTAGATCACGTTGAAGTCCATGAATGCAATTACAACTGGAAGACCTTTATCGAGGTCTATCTTGAGGACTATCACGTAGTACCGTTTCATCCGGGACTAGGCAAGTTTGTGTCTTGCGAAGACTTGCGCTGGGAATTCGGTGACTGGCATAGCGTACAAACTGTCGGCATTCATAAAGATTTAGAAAAGCCAGGCTCACCGGTTTACCAAAAGTGGCATGAAGCTGTTCTACGCCACCATGGGGGCAAGACACCGCGCCACGGCGCCATCTGGCTCACCTACTATCCCAATGTGATGGTCGAGTGGTATCCAGGCGTTCTGTGCGTTTCTACTTTGCATCCCATGGGGCCCAATAAAACACGCAATATTGTTGAGTTCTACTACCCAGAAGAAATTGCCCTCTTTGAGCGCGAATATGTTGAGGCAGAGCGTGCAGCCTATATGGAAACCTGCATCGAGGATGACGAGATTGCGGAACGCATGGATGCCGGGCGCGCAGCTCTACTGGCTCGCGGTGAAAACGAAGTGGGTCCTTACCAAAGCCCCATGGAAGACGGCATGCAACATTTCCATGAATGGTATCGTCGTGCCATGAACTATCAAGGCGCATAATTCAGTAACACCCCACTCGCCCTCAACAGGAAGCTCTTATGACGCCTCTCATCACTGCAAACCAGTTAGAAGAAATCATCAATAGCGGCGAGAATGTTTTACTCTGCGATTGCCGCTTTGATTTAGTGGACCCGCAAGCAGGTAAAAAGGCATACGAAGAAGGTCACATTCCGGGCGCTGTTTATGTCGATCTTGATCAAGACTTATCCGGCCCCAAAACAGGAAAAAATGGGCGTCACCCACTCCCTACCCCTGAAGCTTGGGCACAAACTAAATCGCGCTTTGGAATGGATTCCAAAACTTTAGTCGTTGCCTATGACGGGCAAGGTTCTGTATATGCCAGCCGCCTATGGTGGATGCTCAAAGCAACTGGCCATGCCAAAGTACAAGTCTTGGATGGCGGCCTAGATGCCTGGAACGGCCCGATTGGCACCCTGCCCCGCCAAGCGAAGCCGACAAACACACCTGTACCAGCAATGCCTTATGTTGGTTTAGTGCTAGTAGAGGGTGTTGTTGAAAATCTCCAAACCAAAAAGAATGTAGTGATCGATGCCCGTGCAAACGATCGCTTCCATGGTCAAAATGAAACTCTAGATCCAGTCGGCGGGCATATCCCTGGTGCGCTGAACTACTTTTTTAGAGATAGCTTATCCGGCAAGTCATTTAAATCACCCGAACAACTCTATAAAGAGTTTCATGATCTCTTAGGCTCCACCAAAGCTTCTGAAGTCATTCACCAATGCGGCTCTGGAGTCACGGCCTGCCACAATCTACTGGCAATGGAAATCGCTGGACTTAAGGGCTCACGACTATATGCGGGAAGCTGGAGCGAATGGTGTGCTGACCCCAGCAGGCCAGTAGCGCTTTAATGCAGTAGCGATAGCAAGATTACAAAACCAACGCCGCAAGCAATCAAAATGGTTTGACGCAAAGACTCAGCCCAATGCGGGCGACGATGCATTTGTGGAATGAGATCACTCACTGCAATATAAATAAAGCTACTGGATGCAATCACCAATAGGTAAGGCATCGCTCCCTGGGCTTTTTCCAAAAAGAAATAGGCCAGTACGCCACCCAATACCGCAGACAAGCCACAAATGAAGTTATAAAACAAAGCGCGAGTGCGAGAGAAGCCTGCATTGAGCAACACAATGAAATCCCCAATCTCTTGCGGAATTTCATGGGCAATGATGGCAATGGCAGTGAAGATACCCACTTGGTAATCCGCCATAAAAGCTGCAGCAATCAAAACGCCATCCACAAAATTATGTAGGCCATCGCCTACCAAAATCATCCACCCACTCCGACCAGCGGCTTCCGCATCATGGCCATGGTGATGATCGTGACCATCACCTTCGTGATGATGGCTGTGACGCAATAAGGCAATTTTCTCAAGCAAGAAGAAACCAAGAAGACCTGCAAGCAAGGTGGCAAATAAGAGTTGAGGGCTTGCACCAGGAACCGTAAAAGCCTCAGGTAAAGAATGTAATAAAGCGGTGGCCAATAAAATACCAACCGACACGCTCACCATGCCATGAACCATCCTCGATAGCAAAGATAATGAAAAACTCGCGGCAACCAAGACGCTAGCCGTGCCCGCTAGCGCCGTTACCAACAATATGCTTTGCAGTACTGACATATAAATTACGCCACCCCGTTTTGTTTAAACCAAGCAATACACTTTTCCCAACCATCTTTGGCTGGGCCCTCGCGATAAGTAGCACGATAGTCTGCGTGGAAAGCATGAGGCGTATCGGGATAAATTTCAAAACGACAAGCTTTAGCTGCTGGGTTTTTAGGGGCTGCTTTTGCAAGCGCCGCACGCATTTGCTCAACACTCTCCAGGGAGATGCCAGTATCAGCGCCACCATACAAACCTAAGACTGGGGCCTTGAGGTCGGCAGCAATGTCCACCGGGTGACGAGGATTGCCCTCGGTTTTTTCACCAATGACACGACCATACCAAGCCACGCCAGCCTTCACCTGTGGGAGCGTAGCGGATAGCCAAGTAATACGACCCCCCCAACAAAATCCAGTCACGCCAACTTTTTTCAAATCTCCACCATTCTTGCCAGCCCACACCAATGCAGCTTGCAAGTCATTCAATACTTGAGAGTCGGGAGTCTTGGCAACAATATTGCTCATGATCTCGGCAATGGTTCCATACGCATTAGGATCACCAGCGCGGGTAAAGAATTCGGGGGCAATGGCGAGGTAGCCCAATTTCGCAAAACGTCTTGTGACATCAGCAATGTATTCATGCACACCAAAGATTTCACTCGCAACAATCACAATCGGTAAATTACCCTTCGCCTTCTCTGGCCGAGAGACGTAAGCAGGCAACTGAAAGCTTCCCACTGGAATCATTTGTTCACCCGCTTTAATGCCGGTGAAATCGGTTTCAATCGCAGCAGCCATGACCGGCTCGGAAGCGGCTACAAATCCAATACCCATGGTAGTTGCAGTGACTGCAGAGGCCTTCATAAAACCTCTTCTATCGACCGATACCGCCAGTACATCTTTTTTTGTTGTATTTGTCATCTTAATCTCCAGAGTTATGCCCTCAATGCGCTTCTTCCCAATTATCGCCAATCCCAATACCCACTACCAAGGGAACCTTGAGTTCCGCCACCTTACACATCAAGTCAGGTAATTTCGCCTGCAATAGCTCCAATTCATCCAAGGGTACGTCAAACACCAATTCATCATGCACTTGGAGCAGCATGCGGGTCTTCAGTTGCTCTTTTTCAAGCCAGTTCTCAACCGCAATCATGGCTAACTTGATCAAATCAGCAGCGGTACCTTGCATTGGGGCATTAATCGCTGCACGCTCTGCGCCTTGGCGACGAGGGCCATTGGACCCCTTGATCTCAGGCAGCCACAAGCGTCTGCCAAAGACCGTCTCCACATAGCCATTCTCGCGTGCCTCTAGGCGAGTGCGCTCCATGTATTGAGCCACACCTGGGTAACGATCGAAATACTTAGTAATGTAATTTTGCGCTGCTGAGCGCTCAATACCGAGGTTACCAGCCAAGCCAAAAGCGCTCATGCCATAGATCAAGCCAAAGTTAATGACCTTAGCGTAGCGACGCTGCTCTGAAGTGACAGCCTCTAGCGGCACACTAAAAATCTCCGCAGCAGTGGCTTGGTGAACGTCTTTACCAGCAGCGAAGGCGGCCAATAAATTTTCATCCTCAGCAATATGCGCCATGATGCGCAATTCAATTTGAGAATAGTCGGCTGACAGTAACTTACAGCCATCCGCCGGAATAAATGCCTCACGAATGCGACGACCCTCTTCTGTTCGCACGGGAATATTTTGCAAATTCGGCTCACTAGAAGCCAGGCGTCCGGTCACTGCAGTCGCTTGAGAAAAATTGGTATGTACGCGCCCAGTCTTGGGGTCTGCCATGCGAGGCAGTTTTTCAATATAGGTCGACATCAATTTAGCCAAGCTGCGGTAATCCAAGATACGCGCAGGCAAAGGGTAATCTTCGGCCAGCTTCTGCAACACCTCTTCATCGGTTGAGGGCGCACCCGATGGCGTCTTCTTAATCACCGGCAGCTCCAGCTGTCCAAATAAAATTTCTGCAATCTGCTTGGGCGATTGAATATTGAAAGGCTGCCCCGCCAACTGATGAATCTCACCCTCTAAGGCAAGAAGACGCTTTCCGACCTGTTGACCTTGCTTGGACAGCAATGCCGAATCAATCCGAATACCGTTACGCTCCATGATGCCCAAGACACGCATGGCCGGCATCTCAATATTTTCATAAACATAAAGTAGTCCAGGGCTAAGCTGAATTTGTGGCCACAAAGCCAAATGCAGGCGCAAAGTAATGTCAGCATCTTCAGCGGCGTAATCTGTCGCAATCTTCAGATCGACCTGATCAAAACCGATTTGATGAACGCCTTTTCCGCAAACCTCTTCATAACGAATTGTCTTCATACCAAGATGTCGCTCGGCCAAGCTATCCATGTTGTGCGGCATATGTGATTCAAGCACATAGGATTCGAGCAAAGTATCAAACTGAATGCCTTGCAAAGTAATTCCGTAGTTCGCAAAAATATGTGCGTCGTACTTTAAGTTTTGTCCAACCTTGAAATTGCTAGGACTCTCAAGCCAGGGCTTGAGTTGTGCCAGAACAAACTCACGACTCAGCTGATCTTCTCCGTTTCGATGTGCTACCGGTATATAGCAAGCCTCTCCTGGCGTCACACACAATGAGATGCCGACTAACTCTGCGGCTAGTGCATCTAAGCCAGTAGTCTCAGTATCTACAGCAGTTAACTGTGCACTCTCAATCCTTTTTAACCAGCGCTCGAATGCGATCTCATCAACTACACACTCATAACTTTTTTCGATGGCAACCTGTAAGTCCGTAGCCTCTTGAGATAGCGCTATGGTGGCTGCTGTCGCGGTAGGTCCAAATGGATTGCTTGAGGATTTTTCCTTGGCCTCTGGCGCGCTTTTAATTAGGCTTCCCGCCAAATCAAAGCCACCACTGACTTCCGGGGCTGACCCACCCAGCTGCCGCTCCACATCACGAAGCCAAGTTTTAAAGGCATAGCGCTCAAATAGTTCACGTAAGAGTGGCGCGTCTTCTGGTTTTGCATGAAGGTCATCCAAGCCAGGCAAATGGGGGGATAAATCGCAATCTGTTTTGACGGTAATCAATTGGCGCGCTTGTGGAAGCCACTGCAAACTATTACGTAAGTTTTCCCCCACAACACCCTTTACCTGATCAGCATTGGCCATCAAGTTATCCAAGTCACCGAATTCAGCCAACCATTTGTTTGCAGTTTTTGGACCAGCCTTCGGGACTCCGGGGACGTTGTCTACCGTATCGCCAATGATGGAAAGGTAATCCACAATCCGCTCTGGAGGGACGCCAAATTTTTCGATCACCCCCGAAATATCCAACTTTTCATTGGTCATCGTATTAATTAGGGTGACGGAGTCATTCACCAATTGGGCTAAATCTTTGTCACCCGTAGAAATAATGGTTTCCCATCCAGCTTGAGTTGCCTGGCAAGCCAAGGTTCCAATGACATCATCCGCCTCAACCCCGGAAACCATTAAAACCGGCCAGCCTAAAGCCTTTACCATGGCATGAATTGGCTCAATCTGCTTTACCAAATCCTCGGGCATAGGAGACCGGTGCGCCTTGTATTCGGAGTACATTTCATCGCGAAAGGTCTTCCCTTTGGCATCGAAAACACAGGCAATGTGGTCAGCCTTCAGTTCTGAACGGGCCCGGCGCATCATGTTCACCATCCCATAGATAGCCCCCGTTGGATCACCAGCCCCATTTCTAAGGTCTGGCATGGCGTGAAAGGCGCGATAGAGGTAGCTAGAACCGTCTACCAACAAGAGTCTATGTTTAGTCATACCGCAATCGTACAATCTAGTTGCTAACTGCCTACAGATCAGTTTCAAATCCTCCTGAAAAGAGGCCTAAAAAGGTGAAAAATGATGCACGCTCTGACTAACTTACTCCACTCTTCTTTGAGCCAAACCCTTGTTCTTGCTAGCTTTTTAGCGGCCTTTGCCTCTTTTGGCTTGCATTCAGCACAAGCGCAGAACAATTCTCAGGCCCTGAGCCCTGCAGAGCTCCAGCGAATCAACAGCCAGCCATTAGCACCAGCAGTGAGCGCATCTGAAGTGACAAATGCACCCCAAGGCCGTAAACCGAGCTTTCAACATAAAGAGGCAACGGGCACAGAAGTGACCGAGTACAAAGATGCCAACTCACCGACCCAGGTAGATGTGAAGACACGGTATACCAGCTACGAAATGGCTCCTCCGGCCACAGTAATGCCCGGAGTTCCAAAGGAAACAGACCTTCTCAGCGTACCTAGCATTAGCATCCCTTTCTGAGTTTGATTGCTCAATTTCATCTGAACATCACTATTTAATTAGCCATGGCCGTATTCACCCCCATTGAGCTGAGCGATATCTCCCATTGGATAGCATCTGATTTTGATATTGGGCGCGCCACAGATATTCGCGGAATTCATGGTGGCATTGAGAACTCCAATTTCTTTCTCGACACTGAGAAAGATGGCAAGAAGCAGGAATACGTACTAACTATTTTTGAGAGGCTGTCAGCAGAGCAACTCCCATATTACCTAGAGCTGATGCGCCACTTGGCTAATAAGAGCATTCCAGTGCCTAAGCCATTAGAAAATATCAACGGACAAATTCTATTTAGCCTGAAGGGGAAGCCAGCAGCGATTGTGAGCAAGCTCCCCGGCCTATCGAGACTAGCGCCTGAAGCAAAGCACTGCGCATTGGTGGGTGAGAACTTGGCGAGAATGCATTTGGCGAGTGCAGACTTTCAGCACACCCAAGAAAATCTTCGCAGCCTTTCTTGGTGGCAAACAACAGTTCCACAGGTTTTGTCACACCTCAGTGATAAACAAAAAGAATTACTGACTAGCGAGCTCGCTACCCAAGAACAATTCTTTGCATCAGCAGCCTATGCCTCTCTACCCCAAGGCGCAAGTCATTGCGACCTCTTTAGAGATAACGTGCTCTTTGACCCTCAAGGTGCCAGCGATACTTCGCAAGATCAACTGGGCGGCTTCTTTGACTTCTATTTTGCTGGCACAGATAAGTGGCTATTTGATTTAGCAGTCACCGCAAATGATTGGTGTCTTGCTGAAAATAAACAAGATTTAGACCCTTCACGCTTCAAAGCGCTGATGGATGCCTATCAAGCCGTTCGCCCGCTCACTGACAAAGAGCAGCAAAGTTGGCCATTAATGGTGCGTGCAGCAGCCCTGCGTTTTTGGATTTCACGTCTGTGGGATTTTTACTTACCGCGCGACGCTCAAATGCTCACACCACATGACCCCCGTCATTTTGAAAATATTCTCTTAAGCCGTAAAGCAATATGAAACTAAACTCCGTCACCCCTAAAGAGGGTTACACCTGGATACGCCAAGGCATTTGGTTGTTTAAACAAAATCCTCTGGGTTTTCTAATGTTGGTATTCATGTATGTTTTTGTTGCACAGCTAGCAGTGCTCGTTCCAGTGATTGGTGTTTTTGCGGTGCTATTGCTCACACCCACTTTATCGGTTGGCTTTATGACTGCTTGTAGACAAGCAATTCAAAAAGAGCGTATTCGTCCAACGGTGTATTTGGCTGCCTTGCAATCAACCCCCGTGATTCGTAAACGTATTCTGCAACTGGGCTTGGTGTACTCAGCCCTCATTCTGGCTCTCAGCTTCATCTTAAGCATGCTGGTGGATTTTGAGTTACTTCTGCCGCTCATGACTGGTGATAAGCCGATCACGCCTGAAGCGGTGCGCCAAATTTATCTGATTCTATTTTTTGGTGGCTTGCTCTATGTACCGGTAGCGATGTTGATGTGGTTCTCACCCGTCTTGATTGCCTGGGCCGATATGTCCGTACCGCAAGCACTTTTTTCTAGCGTGATTGCTTGCTGGGCAAATCGTGGCGCATTCTTTTTGTATGTCGCCATTTGGGGCGCTATCTTGATTGCCATCCCACTCACCATTGGATCGATCTTTGATGCACTAGATATAGGCCAAGCTGCATCATTCATCATCGCCCCACTTTCTATGGCGGGACTGACTGTGATGCACTGTTCTTTCTTTGCTACCTGGAAAGCGTGCTTCGCCGAAAAAGAGTCGGCAACTCTGATTGCTTAGTCTATAGCTGCAAGCTTAG
>CANBPJ010000072.1 GCA_947371415.1 Burkholderiaceae bacterium
TTGATCTACGTTCTTTTCACGCGCTAAGGCGTCTGCCAACATGAGAACTTCTCGGCTCATGACTTTCTTCCTTTGAAATCAATAACAGGGACCAACCGAGTCTTATCGACCTCGGCTAAAGAAAACTCCAATTGAGACTCAGCACCATCAGTGCCTTCAAACAACAAACCAAATTTCGCGTCAGGCGAATCCAACTCACCAGTCAGCAAACCTTGCAATACACCACGAAACTTCTTGCGATCGCCAACAGCAACACGCAATTTCAAATCCACTTCCATTCCGGAAAATCGCTCGTAATCAGCCGCTGATTTAACGGGGCGATCCAGACCAGGAGAAGAAATCTCCAGACGCTCAAAGGGGATATTTTCCACTGGCAATGTATAGCTCAGTTGGTGACTTACCTTTTCGCAATCCTGGACATTAATCATGCGCTCGTAATCTGGGTTTTCAATCGTGACGCGCAGCAAACCTCCGGCTTCACGCTCGATATCGACTAACGTGTACCCTAAGTTTTCTACTTCTGCAGAAATAATCCGCTGATCTTTCACGAATACCCTTCAATCCAAAACGGCAAAAAAAAATGGGCTTCAAAGCCCATATTCTCGAAATTCAGAACAGGCCGACTTACGTTGATCGCAACATCAGTCGGTAACCACTCAAAACAGCAACAATCTGCTGTAAGACCAAAATTATAGCCGATTTAGAGGAAAACTGATACAAATCAGAAGCTTTCGCTTGGATTTCGAGGCTTTCTAGGTCCTTTATTAAAGGGTTTGCGCCCTTTTGGTGCGCCCCGTTTAGGGCCATTTCCAGGACTTTGAGGGCTGGCAGTCACAAAAGCGGACTGGCCATGGTGCACTTTCTTGCCTTTATTGCGATTCTGGCCTTGAGCTCCTTGGCCACCCTGACCGCCTTGACCAGATCCTTGACCGGGTCTGCCAGCATTAGTGCGACCTCGGAAAGGACCACGTCCCTCGCCTGAACCACCACGACCGCCAGCAGGCTTATCGCCTCGACTTTGATGGGTTAGGCCATTGTGACCGCTGGCCAATGTTAAAGCGTCACGGGAACCCCAATAAGAAACTGAGGTTTGCATTGGATCGGGCTGAAAGTCTTCGCCAGCAGGAGAGCGGTTATCGCGACTCTGCGCATTCGGATTGCGGCCCTTGTCTTGCGGCTGTGGCATTTTTAAGCCTACAAACTTCATCAAGTTATAGATGCCGCCGGCCTCAATCTCCTCCCATTTACCCCGTCTCAGACGCGGAGGAAGTAAGAAAATGCCGTAGCGGGTGCGGAGCAAACGAGAAACAGTATGCCCAACAGCTTCGAACATGCGACGTACCTCACGGTTACGCCCCTCGGTCAAAGCTACGTGATACCAACGGTTTGCACCATCACCACCACCCATGGATAAGCGTAAGAATTTCGCTTGGCCATCATCCAAGGTAATGCCACTCTTTAGTTGAGCAGTATTTTCTTGGCTTAACTCACCCAAAATACGGACAGCGTATTCACGCTCGACGCCGTAGCGGGGATGCATTAAGCGATTCGCTAACTCGCCAGAAGTGGTGAATAACAAAAGACCTTCAGTATTGAAGTCCAAACGACCCACTGCAATCCAACGACCTTGACGCGGCTTTGGCAAGCGGTCAAATACGGTTGGACGACCTTCTGGGTCAGACTGACTCACGATTTCGCCCGAAGGCTTGTGATACATGATGACACGTGGTGGCTTAGTCTGAATCTTGCGATGTACTGGCTTGCCATTAATACGCACTTGATCGGTTGGCCCAATACGTTGACCAATATGTGCCGGTAGTCCATTTACTGAAACACGACCTTGGATAATTAAATCCTCCATGTCGCGACGTGAACCCATACCAACATCAGCCAATACCTTATGCAACTTCACAGTATCTTCGTCGTCAGCGTCATCGTCTAAACCATCTAGATCAGACCACACCTCATCACGCAAGCTAAGCGGTAAATCATCGATATTTGCAAATTGCAAACTGCTCATCTCATCTTCACTAGGAACGTCCGCATCCTCATCGTGACGGACGCGTTGTGCGCGACGCTCAGCACCAGTCTGATGAGAAATTTCATTCTCATTAACACCATCAGGATTTCTTGCTTCAACCACTTCAGGAGCATCTAATGCAGCGTCAAATTCTCCAGACACCACCGATGCAAATAGAGCTTCGCTCTCTGCTGGGTTGGGTGCAATTTTGGCGGGCTGACTACCACCACCTTCGCGCGGACCATTAGATTCACCACCCTCACGACGAGGCCGATCTTTATTGAATGGGCGCTTCTTGTTAAAAGGATGCTTGCCAGCACCCGCACCCTGGCGGCGTGGGCGACGTGGACCACCCTCGCGACCTTCAGTCTTCGCACCATCCACAGAGGAAGGTGTCGACTCACTATGAGAGGAGTTATCCGATGTTGGTTTTATCGGGGATGAATCGTTATCGTTGGGGCTTGTCATTAATAATTATTTTTGTTCTTCTGATTTTTCTTCAGACTCTGTGGTGACTTCTTCTGTTGTTTCTTCTGTTGTTTCTTCTGTTGTTTCTTCAGCAATCACTTCAGCAATTTCTTCGCTCTCTACTTGAATGATGGCGTTGCCGTTTTCATCCAACTCAATCACCGTCTCAACGGTAGCGCTTGGATCAAACTCCATTACTGCCTGGCCTAATTGCTCAGCAGCAGCCATCGGCGCAGCATCTTCCAGCATTGGCAAGCTTTGTAAATTGGTGAGACTTAAATCATCTAAAAATTGCTTAGTAGTGGCATATAGACCTGGTCGACCGATTGTTTCCTTGTGACCAATAACCTCTACCCAACCGCGATCTTCCAATTGCTTCATGACGTTACTACTCACAGCAACGCCGCGAATCTCTTCGATTTCTCCGCGGGTGACAGGCTGGCGGTAAGCAATAATCGCCAAGGTCTCCATTACTGCACGAGAATACTTTGGTGGCTTTTCTGGAGTCAGGCGATCGAGATATTCACGCATCACTAAACGACTCTGAAAACGCCAGCCAGTGGCAATGTGCACCAACTCCATGCCCTTGTCTTCCCAGGCATTTTGAAGCTCTACAAGCGTGGCATCAATCTCGCCAGCTGGAATATCTTCAGCAAATAAGCGCGTGAGATCAGCAACTGTCAGTGGTTCTTGCGCGCACAAGAGGGCTGTTTCAATTACGCGTTTATTGTGATCATCCATAAAATTCGGGCTACCAGGTAATGACCTGATGAGGGTATAAAAAATGTATTTCAGTAATGGGTTGGTGGTGTTCTGGTGGCACTCTTTAGCTACTGCGGGCAATACATCCACAAAAATTCACTTGAGGAGCTACCCGCGCTGAAACGAAGTCTTTTCGCTCACCGTTTGGCCATTATAAGGGAGGCTCAATACAATAGCTATATGTACGAAATTACCGCCCTCACCCCACTTTTATCCACTGAAACTGATTCAAGACGCCGTTTTTTAGGTCTAGGCCTTGGTTTGGGTGCCCTGATTGGGGGTTCAAGCCTGACTGGGTGCAGTTTAATGAGCACTCGCAAACCCATCATCGGCCTCGCCTTGGGGGCAGGTGCTGCTCGAGGTTTCGCCCATATTGGCGTAATTAAGGCGCTCGAGGCCCAAGGTATTCGACCTGATATCGTTGTGGGCAGCAGCGCCGGTAGCGTCATTGCTGCATTACTGGCCTCTGGTGCCACTGGAAATGAACTCAACCGGCTTGCCCTTAATTTGGACGAAGCCACTATTGCGGACTGGGGCTTGCCCTTCGCCGGTAGATTTGGCGGTCTAATCAAAGGTGATGCTCTCCAGAACATGGTGAATCGCGAAGTACAAAATAAATCCATCGAGCAAATGCGCATTCCATTAGGAATTGTGGCCACCGAATTGCAGTCTGGCAAAGGTGTTCTATTTAGGTCTGGCAATACCGGTTTGGCAGTACGTGCCTCATGCAGCGTCCCGGGCGTATTTCAGCCAGCCATTATTAGCGGTAAAGAGTATGTGGATGGTGGACTAGTCACACCAGTGCCAGCAAGCTATGCCAGACAGATGGGTGCAACCATCGTCATTGCAGTCAACATCTCTTCAGAGCCTGTTCATCAAGATGCCAGCGGAACTTTCGGCGTGCTACAGCAAACCATCTCCATCATGCAGCGGAGCATCAACCAATACGAATTAAAGGGTGCCGATATCGTGATTACGCCCCTTCTCAAACAAATGAGTAGTGGTGACTTCAAATCCAGAAATGCTGCGATCCTTGCCGGCGAGATGGCTGCTCAGGAGCAAATGGGCTTGATTAAAGAAAAGCTAAAGAGCTAGCTTAGCCCATGGCTTAAAGGCTACGTGATTTACGCTTGAGTTTATTGACTTCATTCAACAACTCTTGACGCTCTGCATCACCTAAGTTGTCGCTACCATCTAAACGGCGTGCACCATCAAATCGCTTATCCCAGTAAAGGCTGCCAAGATCATCTACACGCACGCTAGTGCCCTTAGATGGAGAGTGAATGAATTTATTGTCGCCAACATAAATGCCGACATGAGAAAAAGTTAAACGCATAGTGTTGAAGAACACTAAGTCGCCAGGTTGTAATTCATCACGGTTAATCGGCTTGCCAACACGACTCATTTGAGTTGACTTACGGGGCAACAAAAAGCCCAGCTTATCTTTAAAAACATAGCCAACAAAACTACTGCCATCCAAACCAGATTGTGGCAACTCAGCATCCCAGCGATAACGCACGCCAATGACTTCCATGGCGCGGTTGATCAATTCATCTGATTTAACAGTAACGGAGTCAGCAAAGAGATCAGATACACGGGCAAAGTAAGACTTACCCGCCTGAAACATACTTTCTTTGGGCGCCTCTTTAGCAATTTCAACAGCAGATTCTTTTGTGGCATCAGGGCTAGCGTCTACCGCCATTACAGGCTGAACAGCGAGCGTAAGCGCAAGCAGAAACACTTTAGGCATTTGTTTGATCAGGGCTGAAAAGAGGTCTTTTTGAAATGACATGCGCCTATTCTAACAAAGAAGCCCCGTTTAACCAAATCCTAGCCCTTGGGCTAACCCATTGTTTTCAATAGAATATTTACCATTATTGTGCATGAATGCACCAATTTAGCGCCTTGGAGACCCTTTATCCAAACGACTCTAAGTCAGTTCGGCGGCCGTAAAAAGCTCTTTGGTATAGGCTTGACGCGGGTGCTGAATCAAAGTCTCGGTATCTCCAAACTCCACTACCCGACCCGCCTTGAGAACCATGATCTCATGAGACATTGCCCGAATTACTGCCAAGTCATGACTAATCATGAGGTAAGCCAAGTTGTATTTTTTCTGAAGCTCAGTAAGCAAGGCAAGCACTTGTTTTTGGATTGATACGTCGAGCGCCGAAGTGGGCTCATCCAACACCAAGATCTGCGGTTTCAGAATTAAGGCGCGGGCAATGGCAATGCGCTGCCTCTGTCCACCAGAAAATTCATGGGGATAACGCGTCAGAGCCGAGCGATCAATCCCCACTTCTCGCAATATATCCAAGACGCGGGACTCACGTTCTGCTGCAGACAACTTAGGGAAGTGAACATCTAATCCCTCGGAAACGATTTGCATGATGTTCATGCGGGGAGAAAGCGAACCGAACGGATCCTGAAAAATCACCTGCAAACTCGAGCGCATTGCTCGGCGCTCTACCGGCTTTAACTTTTGCCAATCTGCACCTAGTACATCTACATCACCAGTAATCTGCGCAGCAGAATCACCCAGCAAGCCTAGGACCGCCATTCCTAAAGTGGTTTTACCAGAACCAGACTCGCCAATGACACCAATCGTCTGCCCCTGCTTGAGTTCAAATCCGACCTTGCGCAAGACTTGATGACGCGGAGACTTTTTAAACCAAGCTACTGAATCCGTCCCCGGATAGGAGACCGATAGGTTTTCTGTCCTCAACAGTACGGGCGCTAAAGGCATGACAGGCGCGAGATCACGTACCGGCTCGCTATTTACCAAGGCTTTTGTATAAGCATTTTCTGGATGCTTAAATACTTGTAAAGTTGAGCCCACCTCCATAAGGTTGCCTTGATTGAGTACAGCAACTCTTTGGGCAAAATGCTTCACCAAATTGAGATCATGAGTAATGAGCAAAATCGCCATGCCCCCATGCTCTTTAGATTCTTCTTGCAACTCTTTGAGTAAATCTAAAATCTGCAGACGCAAGCTCACATCGAGAGCTGTAGTCGGCTCATCAGCAATCAGTAGTCGTGGCTTGCAGGCCAAGGCCATCGCAATCATGGCGCGTTGACGCTGCCCACCGGAAAGCTGGTGCGGGTAAGAATGAAAGCGTTTTTCTGGCTCAGGGATACCTGTCTTTTTGAGCAAGTCAATCGCCGCAGACATGGAATCGGCTTTGGAGATCAGGGGTTGATATACCTGTACTGCCTCGACAATTTGATTGCCGATAGTAAATAAGGGATTGAGCGCAGTCATCGGCTCTTGAAACACCATGGCAACCTCACGACCACGAATGTCTCTAATATCTTGTATCGGCAGTGAAAGCAAATCAACAGGCTCAGCACCAATTTGATTGCCGCCACCCCATAGAATTCGGCCCGTGGTTTTTGCACCTTCTGGCTCCAGTCTTAATGGGGCTAACGCAGTAAGCGTCTTGCCAGAACCCGATTCACCCACCAAGGCAACTCGCTCACCTACGCCAATCTCTAAATCTAAATGGCTAACTGCAAATTTTTCACGGCGACCTGATCCAAAAGCAATGGAGAAATCTTCATAGCGAAGCAGTGGAGCCACTGGCTTAGGTAAGTCATTAGCGTAACTCATGAGCGGCCTCCACTTATGGCACCTGACTTACGAGAATCAAAAGCATCGCGCAACGCCTCACCCATAAAGGTCAGCAATAGCAATGTGGCAACGAGTACTACAAAGGTTGACAGTGAAATCCACCACGCATCTAAATTGCTCTTGCCTTGAGATAGCAGCTCACCAAGGCTAGGAGTTCCCGGAGGAACGCCAAGGCCCAAGAAATCCAAACTCGTAAGCGACAAAATCGCGGCACTCATTCTGAAAGGTAAAAAGGTAATTACCGGCGTCAAGCTATTGGGCAGAATATGGCGGCGCATGATTTGTAAGTTTGTCAAACCCAAAGCTCTTGCTGCACGCACATACTCGAGAGCGCGATTACGGAAGAACTCAGCGCGCACATAGTCAGAGAGTCCCATCCACCCAAAGGCTGCCAATAAAATAATCAAGAGCCAAATGCTGGGGTTAAAGATGGAAGCGAAAATAATTAGCAGGTACAACTCGGGCATGGCCGACCAAATCTCAATTAAGCGCTGAGAGATGAGGTCAAACTTACCACCAAAGAAGCCCATTAAAGAGCCGGTGATGATGCCCACACTCACGCCCACGATGGTGAGGGCTAAGCCAAACAAAATGGATAAACGGAAACCATAAATTAAGCGTGACAACACATCGCGCCCACGATCATCCGTGCCTAACCAATTATCAAAAGACGGTGGCGCAGGATTCGGTACTTTTGAAAAGTAATTGAGCGTCTCATAGCTGTATGGAATGGGGGGATAGATTGCCCAATTGCCATTGCTGGTAATGTTGTGACGAATGTCAGGATCCAAAAAATCCGTTGGGGTGGCAAAGTCTCCACCAAAGACCCGCTCTGGCTGAGTCTTTAGGATCGGGAAATAAAACTTGCCTTGATAGCGCACGATTAATGGCTTGTCATTTGCTATCAGCTCAGCGCACATCGAGAGACCAAACAACATCATGAAAATCCACAGACTGATGTAACCCATGCGGCTGTTTTTAAAGCGGTACCAACGATTCATGATCCACCCCCTGCACCAAACTGAATGCGGGGATCAATGTAGACATAGCAAAGGTCAGAAATGAGCTTCGTAAACAAGCCAATCAGCGTAAAGAGATAGAGCGTCCCAAAAACTACGGGATAGTCGCGGCGCATCACTGACTCATAGGAAAGCAAACCCAGCCCATCCAAAGAGAACAGCGTTTCAATCAAAAGTGAACCAGTAAAAAATGCGCCAATAAATGCCGCTGGGAAACCAGTCACCAATGGCAGTAGCGCATTACGAAATACATGCTTCCAAAGAACCTGTTTCTCTGACAAGCCTTTTGCTCTTGCCGTCAGAACATACTGCTTACGAATCTCTTCCAAGAATGAGTTCTTAGTCAGCATTGTGATGACTGCAAAACTTCCTAAGACTGATGCAGTAATGGGGAGTACGAGGTGCCATAAATAATCCATCACCTTGCCCATCATGCTTAGCTCACTCCAGTTATCTGAAGTGAGACCCCGCAGCGGAAAGATCTGCAAGAAGCTGCCGCCGCCAAAGATCACGAGTAACAGCACACCCAGCACAAAACCTGGAATGGCGTAACCCACCAAAATCATCGTGCTCGTGATGGCATCAAAGCGTGAGCCATCCCTGACTGCCTTAGCAATACCCAAGGGGATCGATACTAAGTACGTGAGAAAGAAGGTCCATAAACCAATACTGATAGACACCGGCAATTTAGAGACAACAAGCTGCCAAACACTTTGATGTTGGTAGTAACTTTCACCTAAATCAAATTGCGCAAAACGTTTGAGCATCATGAAATACCGCTCTACAGGAGGTTTATCAAAGCCATACAAAGCCTTTACTTCCGCTAAGCGCTCCGCATCTACGCCTTGGCGACCCCGATAGTTACTGCCGCCACCAGAAGACTCTGCTCCACTTACTGCGGCATCACCCTTACCTTTGAGCTCCAGCATCAACTGCTCTACTGGGCCGCCAGGTAC
>CANBPJ010000073.1 GCA_947371415.1 Burkholderiaceae bacterium
TGGTAAAACGGTTCAAGTTATTCCGCACATAACTAATGAGATTCAGGCCTTTGTTGAGCGTGGCGCAAAGGCCAGCCATGATGGCAATGCCGATATTGCTATTTGTGAAATTGGTGGAACAGTGGGCGATATTGAATCCCTGCCATTCCTTGAGGCTGCTCGTCAAATGAGTATTCGCCTTCCGAAACACAGTTGCGCCTTTGTACATCTCACACTAGTGCCTTACATTGCGAGTGCAGGGGAGCTTAAAACCAAGCCAACTCAGCATTCAGTTCAAAAGTTACGTGAGATCGGCATCATGCCGACGGTCCTACTCTGTCGTGCTGATCGACCCATTCCTGAGGATGAGCGCTCAAAGATTTCTCTGTTTTCAAACGTACGTGAAGAAGCGGTTATTTCTGTTTGGGACGTTGACACTATTTATAAAATTCCCGAAATGCTTCAAGCACAGGGAATGGATGACTTAATTTGTCGTGAATTGGATATTCAAGCAAAACCTGCTGATTTATCTGTATGGGCAAACTTGGTTTATGAATTAGCGAACCCGCAACATGAAGTTACCATTGGTATGGTGGGTAAGTATGTTGAGTTAACAGAATCCTACAAGTCACTAATTGAAGCTTTGCGCCATGCGGGCATTCATAATCACACGCGGGTCAATATTAACTATATTGATTCTGAGATGATTGAAAAAGATGGTATCGATTGCCTTATTAATTTAGATGCAATTTTGGTTCCTGGTGGCTTTGGTAAGCGCGGTACCGAAGGAAAAATTGCCGCCATCCGTTATGCCCGTGAAAATAATATTCCCTATCTTGGTATTTGCTTAGGCATGCAATTAGCTGTGATCGAATTTGCTCGTCATGTTGCCAATATTGCTCAGGCAAACAGCACCGAGTTTGACCCAGACACCGAGAGCCCTGTAGTTGCACTCATTACAGAGTGGGTTGATCGTGAAGGCCGTGTCGAGAAGCGTACCAATGAATCCGATCTTGGCGGAACAATGCGCCTAGGCTCACAACGTTGCCCAGTAAAAGCAGGTACTTTGGCCCATGAAATCTATGGGGCTGAAGTCAATGAGCGTCATCGTCACCGCTATGAGGTAAATAATGTTTATGTACCTCGTCTTGAGAAATCTGGGTTAATCATTTCCGCTAGAACGCCCAATGAGTCATTGCCCGAAATGATGGAGTTGCCTAGTGCAATGCACCCTTGGTTCTTCGGTGTGCAATTTCATCCAGAGTTCACCTCGACTCCACGCGATGGTCACCCATTATTTTCCGCTTTCATTAAGGCTTCATTGATTCATCAAGCTGCTACTGAAAAGCAAGCAGCGTAGGAGACTGAAATGAGTGCATTTAAATTGTGTGGCTTTGACGTTGGTTTAAATCACCGCTTCTTTTTGATTGCTGGGCCTTGCGTAATTGAGTCAGAGCAGTCAGCCCTAGATACTGCTGGAGAGCTTAAAGAAATTACCAGCGCATTGGAGATTCCATTCATCTATAAATCCTCCTTTGACAAAGCTAATCGCTCATCGGGAACCTCATTTAGGGGTCTCGGGATGGAGAAGGGTCTTGAGATTTTAGCTCGCGTTAAGCGAGAAATTGGTGTGCCAGTATTGACAGATATTCATGATATCAGCGAGATAGAGCCGGTCTCAAAGGTAGTCGATGTACTTCAGACGCCTGCTTTTTTATGTAGGCAGACAGATTTCATTAGAGCTTGCGCACAAAGCGGTAAGCCTGTGAATTTTAAGAAGGGTCAGTTTTTATCTCCGCATGAGATGCTCAATGTTATTGATAAGGCTCGAGCTGCCGCTGCAGAAATGAGTCTTCCGGATCAATTTATGGTGTGTGAGCGCGGCGCTTCATTTGGTTATAACAACTTGGTTTCTGATATGCGTAGCTTGGCAATCCTGCGTGAAGCTCACGCCCCAGTCGTTTTTGATGCAACACATTCTGTACAGCTACCTGGTGGGCAGGGTAATGCCAGCGGTGGACAACGTGAATTTGTTCCTGTATTGGCACGCGCTGCCGTCGCAGTCGGTATTAGCGGTCTGTTTATGGAAACACACCCAGATCCTGCTAAAGCTCTTTCTGATGGTCCAAATGCGGTGCCTCTGAATCGCATCAAAGAGTTGCTTGAATCCTTGGTTGCAATTGATTCTGTGGTTAAAAAACCAGGTTCGTTTTTAGAAGATAGCTTTAAGTAATACGCCAAATTCATTTTTATTTAGGAGAAGGTGCATGAGCGCCATTGTTGACATCATCGGTAGAGAAGTTTTAGATTCACGCGGCAACCCCACGGTTGAATGCGATGTCTTATTGGAATCCGGCGTCATGGGGAGGGCAGCGGTACCTTCTGGAGCCTCCACCGGCTCACGTGAGGCGATTGAGCTTCGTGACGGCGACAAGGCCCGTTATTTGGGTAAAGGCGTTCTTAAAGCTGTGCAGAACATCAATATTGAAATCGCTGAATCCATTCTTGGTCTTGATGCTAGTGAACAAGCCTTTCTTGATCACACCCTAATTGAATTAGATGGCACCCATAACAAAGCGCGCTTAGGCGCCAATGCAACGCTGGCCGTTTCTATGGCTGTGGCACGTGCTGCTGCAGAAGAGGCTGGTTTACCTTTGTATCGCTACTTTGGCGGCTCCGGTGGCATGCAACTGCCTGTTCCAATGATGAATATCGTCAATGGCGGTGCACATGCTAACAACAGTTTAGATATTCAAGAATTCATGGTGATGCCAGTGGGTGCCCAGAGCTTCCGCGAAGCATTGCGTTGTGGTGCTGAAATTTTCCACGAGCTGAAGAAAATTTTAGGTGCCCAAGGTATGCCAACAACTGTTGGAGACGAAGGTGGCTTCGCCCCTAATTTCAAGAGCAATCAAGAATGCTTGCAAACCATCATGAAGGCAATTGAGGGTGCAGGCTACCAAGCTGGTGAAGATGTTTTGTTGGCTCTGGATTGTGCTGCTAGCGAGTTCTATAAAGATGGTAAGTACCACTTATCCGGTGAAGGCTTACAACTAACTTCAAGTGAATTCTCAGACTATCTTGGTAATTTGGCTGACCAGTTTCCAATCGTATCCATTGAAGATGGAATGCATGAAGGCGACTGGGATGGATGGGCTGACATCACTCAAAAATTGGGTAAGAAAATTCAGCTAGTTGGCGATGATCTATTCGTAACCAACACCCGCATTCTCAAAGAAGGTATTGAGAAGGGTATTGCCAACTCCATTCTGATCAAGATCAATCAAATTGGTACGCTGACTGAAACCTTTG
Organism: Burkholderiaceae bacterium; assembly: GCA_947371415.1. Lineage (GTDB taxonomy): Bacteria > Pseudomonadota > Gammaproteobacteria > Burkholderiales > Burkholderiaceae > Polynucleobacter. Next base: position 3,292 of record CANBPJ010000073.1, read on the forward strand.
CTGCAATTGAGATGGCTAAGCGCGCTAATTACACTGCCGTAATTTCTCACCGCTCCGGTGAAACTGAAGACAGCACCATTGCAGATATTGCGGTTGGGACGAACGCAGGTCAAATTAAAACAGGTTCTTTATCGCGCTCTGATCGCATTGCAAAGTACAACCAATTACTCCGCATTGAAGAAGATTTAGGTGATGTTGCCACTTACCCAGGCAAGTCTGTTTTTTATAACTTAAAACGTTAATAGACTGCAAACTCATAGCCTATGCGTATCGTTATCTACTCCATGCTGTTATTGCTTATGGCTATACAGTACCCACTTTGGTTGGGAAAGGGTGGGTGGCTGAAAGTCTATGAGATGGAAAAGCAGGTTGAGCTGCAGCAGGCTAAAAATAGCCTGCTCAGTTTGCGAAACGCTAAATTAACTGGCGATGTCAAAGATTTAAAAGATGGCACTCGCGCTATTGAAGAGCGTGCTCGGGTCGAGCACGGCATGATCAGGGATGGTGAATTCTTTGTACAGATTTTGCCAGCTGAAAAATCAGTAGCCAATGCCGCTGATGGTGTTAAGCCATCAACTACCAAGCAGTAATGATAACTATTTAGTGCCCGCTAGATGGTGGTCTTGTAGCATCTGCAAGTAGATCTGTTTTAAAAACTTGCCTGCAATCCACCGCATCAAAACGGTAGGCTTTTGCACAAAAATCACATTCGGTCTCAACAACACCTTGCTCAGCAATAATGCTTTCGACCTCTTCTTCGCCTAGCATTCTCAGAACATCGGCGACCTTAGTTCTTGAGCAGCGACATGAAAAATGAACGGGGCGAGGAGGGAAGCTACGCACCCCATTTTCTACAGACTCCTCTAAGAAGAGCCGTCGCAAGATTGTTTGCGGTGGGAGGGTAAGTAACTCTTCATCGGTAATGGTTTCACCCAAGGTCTGAATACGTGACCAGCCTTCAGCTGCAAGTTGAGGATCTAGATGGGCATGACCTCCAGAATCGGGTAAGCGTTGCAAAAGCAATCCCCCCACATGGGTATCGTTTGATGCCAACCAAATGCGGGTGTCCAGTTGCTCGGAGTTTTGCATATACAAAGCAATGGCTTCAGCGGCGCTGGTAACGGGCTTTATTACCGTGCCACGATGCTCTTGGAGGGCCACAATTCCTTGATAAGGGGGTTGGCCTGGTTGACGGTCTGATGGGTCAAGGGTGATAACGAGACGGCCCGTATTATCGGCATCCAAAAGCTCGCCCAGCGTTGCCTCGGGATTAATTGTGGACGCATCTACTGATAGTTTTACAGTTGCCCGCATGGTGAGGTCGGACTTGCACTCCACGACGAGTAGCTGAATGGGGCCCTTGCTTTGGGCCTGAATAATCAAAGTGCCATCAAACTTAAGGCTGGCACTTAAAAGGATGGCTGCCCCAACAAAGTCACCCAGTATTCGCCTCACTACGGGCGGATCATTCCGGCGCTCCAAAACAGCTTGCCAAGCGCTGCTAATAGAGACAATTTCCCCGCGGACCGGGGCGCCATCACACATAAATACAAGTAATTCATTCATAAGTGAAAGTATCCACTTTTTTGAGTATCTGGGTAGCATTTTGAGAAATTTCAGGCTGACCTGAGATAATGCAAATTATGCATATACGTACACGTTTCGCCCCCAGTCCAACGGGCTTTATTCACTTGGGCAACCTCCGCAGCGCACTGTATCCATGGGCATTTGCCCGTCATAACAAGGGCGACTTTATTTTACGTATCGAAGATACCGATTTAGAGCGTTCCACCCAAGAGGCGGTTGACGTCATCATTGAAGGTATGTCCTGGCTTGGCCTTGATTTAGATGAAGGGCCCATTTACCAAATGCAGCGCATCGATCGTTATCGTGCAGTTGTAAAGCAGATGTTGGATGCTGGGTTGGCTTACCCATGCTATATGAGCGAAGAAGAGTTGAATAAGCTCCGCGATCAACAAATGGCTAATAAAGAAAAGCCGCGCTATAACGGCTTATGGCGGCCTGAACCAGGCAAAGTACTTCCCTCAATGCCTGAAGGTGTTTTACCGGTAATTCGCTTTAAGAACCCGATTGGTGGGTCCGTTATCTGGGAAGATGCCGTTAAAGGCAAAATAGAAATTAGCAATGATGAGTTGGATGACCTGGTGATTGCTCGCCCTGATGGGACGCCAACCTATAACTTCTGTGTTGTAGTTGATGATCTCGATATGAACATCACCCACGTCATTCGTGGCGACGACCACGTAAACAATACGCCAAGGCAAATCAACATCATGAAAGCGCTTGGTGGTGTACCACCGGTATTTGCCCACTTACCAACCGTCCTCAACGACTCAGGCGAAAAGATGAGTAAGCGCAATGGCGCAATGAGTGTGCGCGATTACCAAAAGGCAGGGTATCTACCTGAGGCCATCTTAAATTACCTGGCAAGACTAGGGTGGTCACATGGTGACGCTGAAATATTTACTAAAGAGCAGTTTGTGAGCTGGTTTGATCTCGACAGTCTTGGTAGATCGCCGGCACAACACAATCCCGAAAAATTACTTTGGTTAAATCATCAATATATTCAGAATGCAGATTCTGCGGTTTTGGCTGAAGCAACCAAACCTTTTGCTCATGAGCTTGGTATCGACACTGAAAGCGGTCCAGACTTTGTTCAAGTAGTTGCCCTATTAAAAGATCGCGCCAACACTTTGATTGAGATTGCAGAAGGTGCGAAGCTTTTCTATTTGCCAGCCCCCGTTCATAGTAAAGAACAAATCGCCGCAAATATTCCATCTGAAATTGTTCCAGCATTAAAGGATTTAATCCAAGCAATTAAATCAGCTGAGCATACAAAAGCGGCCTATGGGGCAACTTTTAAAGAAGTTTTAGCTAAGCATCAGATCAAAATGCCAGCCTTAGCCATGCCTGTTCGCTACGCCTTATTTGCCACTACCCAGACACCAGCCATTGATTCTGTCTTGGTTGTGCTGGGCAAGAATGAGGCTGTGGAAAGGCTTTCTAAGGTCGTCTGAATAAGAACTTGCGCGCTCACACAAAAGTAGGATAAAATCTTGGATTGTTTTGAGTGTCTTGTAGTTGCTTTGCGAGATTACGGGGGTATAGCTCAGCTGGGAGAGCGCTTGCATGGCATGCAAGAGGTCAGCGGTTCGATCCCGCTTATCTCCACCAAGCATTTAAAATAGCAGCATTAGTTTTTAGTAGTAGTAGTCCAGGTCCCCATCGTCTAGAGGCCTAGGACATCACCCTTTCACGGTGAGTACGGGGGTTCGAATCCCCCTGGGGACGCCAAAATTTTTGGCTAGTTGTGAGTAGTAGAAGTAAGTGACACAAGTAGCATGCGTTGTATTTGGAGCGGTAGTTCAGTTGGTTAGAATATCGGCCTGTCACGCCGAGGGTCGCGGGTTCGAGTCCCGTCCGCTCCGCCAAATATGTTTAAAGCCCCTTTTAAGGGGCTTTTTCATTTCCACAGACTCGTTTTATAACTTCTTGGTAGGCGGTGGTTTTGGAGCTACCTTATAAAGCGGCTCAACTGCTGGCAGGAGAGCGGACAGCTGCTCAATTCTGGTTTCACCAGAGGGGTGAGTGGATAAAAATTCAGGTGAGCCCTTATCTTTTGTGGCTTTGATCATTTTTTGCCAAACGGTGATGGCGCCCATAGGGTTGTATCCAGCCCTTGCCGCTAGTTCCAGGCCAATTGCATCGGCCTCTGATTCGTTCTCTCTTGAGTTTGGCAATACAAATACGTAGTGAGCAACTTGATTGGCGGCACTGACTGCTGATCCGTAGCCACCAGCCGCAGCCATCGCAACATTCACCGCCAGGTTTTGTGCCATCGCTTGCGATACGCGCTCCCTGCCATGCTCTCTTAATGCGTGAGCGATTTCATGACCCATGATGGCGGCGATTTCATCATCACTCAAATTAAGTTGCTCAATAATGCCCGTGTAGAAAGTAATCTTCCCTCCTGGTGCACAAGTTGCATTTAAGATGGGCGCATCAATCAAGGTAAGGCGCCAATCCCATTGCCTCGTGTCATCACGAAACTCTTGGGTCTGGGGAATGAGCCGGTTTGCAATTACCTTAAGACGATCGTAGGTCGGACCAGAAGTAACCAGTACATTTTTTTCTTTTGCTTTTTGATTCTGCTCGTTGTAACTCACTGCAGAGAGTCGCTCAACTTCAGCAGAAGAGACCATCATGAACTGAGTGCGGTTGATACCAACCGCCCCAGGGCGTGTGGTGTTAGCACAAGCCGAGAGGAGGGCGGTAATAGCAAGAACTAAATAAAGTTTGATGTGTAACTTATTTAAATTGAATATTTGCATCTACAACATATTACTTTTTAAATTATTTCTTCTTGGGGGTGGTGATTGATGCGGCCATTGCATCAAAATAAATCACCCTTACTTGCTCGCCCACATTGACGTCGGCCAATAGCTGTGGATTCTTCACAGTTACTACAGTGACCTTGCCGCTTGGACCTTTAACCGAGACCAATTTCTTAGCGCGATCGACGGCGATAATGTCAGCAATGATCGTGGTTGTATTGGTGATGGTGCGAGTTGGTTTTTCTCCGGGCTTTGAAGTAAGTTCAGAAGAGGTTTCTACCTTGCTTCGAATGCCATCGCTTTTAGTCTTAATCAATTCAATCGCAACAGCTAATTCATAGGTAACGTTTAGGCGATCCCCTTTTTTGATTTGATCAAAGTTTTTGATCTCAGGGCCAGCAACAAACTTGGATTCACCTTCACTATTATTAAAGAAAATCGTACGTGTTTTCTTATCAATCTTGGTTACCGTACCTTCGTATAGTTGGAAGATATTGTCCGTAACTGCTGCATCAACCACTACGGCATTTGCCGCTACCGGGGCTTGAGCCATTACCAAGGTTGGGCCAGTCAGTAGGGCGGCAGCAAATAGACTAATTGGGGCAAATTTAATTTTCATAATTTTCCTTAGTATTAAGTACTTCTATAGTTATATTAGCGTATTTCCACCCCCTAAATTTGCTTTAAGTGCTACCGTTTGCCGCTCAAGGAAATTTATGGGCTTCTTTGATAACATCAGTTCTTTCTGAAGCGCTACACACCAAAGGAATCAGATGCCCCGTTTTGCCGCCAACCTCACGATGCTATTTACCGAAGTGCCCTTCTTGGAGCGCTTTGCGCTAGCCAAGACCGGCGGCTTTACAGCAGTCGAATTTCTCTTTCCTTATGCTTTTGATGCTCAAGAGATTAAATCAGCCTTAGATAACAATGCTTTAAAGCTGGTTTTGCATAACCTGCCTGCGGGAGACTGGGAAGCAGGAGAGCGTGGGATTGCCTGCTTGCCTGACCGCATTGCCGAGTTTCGCTCGGGAGTAGCCAAAGCAATTGAATACGCCAGTATCCTTGGCGTTCCACAATTGAACTGCTTAGCTGGTAAAGCCCCAGCAGGGGTTGATCCACAAGTGCTACACGATACCTTGGTAGGCAATCTTCAGTATGCGGCGAGCGAGCTGAAAAAAGCGGGTCTCAAACTCCTGATTGAACCAAT
>CANBPJ010000074.1 GCA_947371415.1 Burkholderiaceae bacterium
GTCCGCTCTATACGCAAGAAGCAAAAGACTCCAAAGATCAAGAGAGTGGTTCGGTCATTAGTCAGTTCGACAAAGATGATGTGGAGGCAATTGGCCTAGTCAAGTTCGACTTCTTGGGTTTAACGACTCTCACTATTTTGGCGGCTGCTGAGAAGTGGATTAAGACACTCCATGCCGATCGCCAAGATTGGAACATTGGTGAGATTCCGCTCGATGATGAGAAAGCATTTGAAGTTTTAAAGAATGCCAATACGGTTGCCGTCTTCCAGCTAGAAAGTCGCGGCATGCAAGGCATGCTTCGTGAGGCAAAGCCTGACCGCTTTGAGGACATCATTGCGCTGGTAGCACTCTATCGACCTGGCCCAATGGATTTGATCCCGGACTTTATTGAGCGTAAGCATGGGCGCCAAAAAGTAGAGTATCCAGATCCGCGTATCGAACCTGTTCTGCAAGAAACCTACGGCATCATGGTGTATCAAGAGCAGGTCATGCAGATGGCGCAGATGATCGGTGGCTACTCTTTGGGTGGCGCAGATATGTTGCGCCGTGCGATGGGTAAGAAAAAGCCGGAAGAGATGGCCCAGCATCGCAAGATTTTCAGTGATGGTGCAAAAGCGGGCGGTATTACTGAAGGCAAGGCCAACGAGATTTATGACTTGATGGAGCGCTTTGCGGGCTATGGATTCAATAAATCCCATGCCGCTGCCTACGCTCTCTTGGCCTATCAAACTGCCTGGTTAAAGGCTTACTATCCAGCTGAATTTATGGCAGCCAACTTATCGCTCGCCATGGATGACACCGATAAGGTGAAGATTCTGTATGACGATTGTTTGGTGAATCAGATTCGGGTATTTTCACCTGACATCAATACGGGGGTCTATGTATTTACCCCATTGCGGGCGCCTGATGCCGCGCCTGATTCACCCATTAGCCACATTCGTTATGGTTTGGGAGCTGTCAGGGGTACGGGCGAAGCAGCGATTGAAGTGATTGTGAAAGCCCGTGAGACTGGTGGCCCATTTAAGGATCTGTTTGATTTCTGCGCGCGCGTAGATCGCAGACAGGTAAACCGTCGCGCTATTGAGGCCTTAATGCGCGCAGGAGCATTTGATAGTTTGTATAAAGACTCCGTGCCAGCTGGCGGAAATCTATATGACATTCGCTCTACTTTATTGGCCTCCCTTGCCCGTGCAATCGAGGCGGCTGAACAAGCTGAAGCCTCGATTAACCAGGTCAGTTTGTTCGAAGTGGCAGGAGAAGAGGATCGCCATTTACCAGAATTAGTACGCGAGCCAGTATGGTCTGAAAAGAAGCGTCTCCAGGATGAGAAAAACTCCCTGGGCCTATGCCTTACAGGACACATGTTTGATGCTTACCGTGACGAGACGGCGCATTTCATACGCCAGTCGCTGGCGAAAGTAACTGAGGGTAAGGATCAACTGATCGCCGGCATTATTACCTCCGCTCGAATGTTGACTGGTCAGCGTGGCCGCATGATGATTGCCACGATTGATGATGGCTCTGCTGCAATTGAGGTGACTCTCTACAGTGAGGTCTATGAACCGAATCGCTCATGGCTCAAAGAGGATGAATTATTGGTTGCTAAGGTGAATGTCACCCCAGATAAGTTTTCTGGAGGCATGCGTATTGTCTCTGAGGCGGTGATGAATATCACTGGTGCAAGAATGCGTTTTGCACGCAATATCCATTTGAGTATTGATTCGGCTATCGATCTCAAATCCTTGCGTAGCCAAATTAGCCCCTACCTCATGAGTAACCGTGTGCGAGATCCGAAATTGGGGCCTGCAGCAGCAACGATGCCGGGCGGTAATGAGGGTATGAAAGGCTTAATGCTGACTGCTGCTGTAACTACTAGTGGTGGGGCCTGCTTGATGCAGTTCCCAGAAGAGCTACGCATTTATCCTGATGATGCTTGCCTGCATAGCCTAAATCAAATTCTGGCTGCGAAACAATCCAATACCGTTCAGGTTCAGTACCAGTAATCTTTGGGGTTTTATTCTTGAGTGGCGCTTTGAAGGGCTGCTATCACTTGCGTAGGTTCTAGCTGGTCCAGACATTCACTATGGCTGCTGGCACGATCCTCGCAACCCGCTTTACGGCAGGGGACGCATTCACCTGGGCCTTGCAAAATCGTGACATTGCCTACAGTTTGAGTGCGAGACCTGAGTTGATATGGTTGCTCTCCAATAAAGCCATTTGGCCAAGGCCCAAAGTTGGTTGGCGGCGTGGACCCAAATAAGGCAATCGTTGGTATATTGCATGCTGCTGCCAGGTGGGTGATCGAAGTATCAACTCCGACATAGGCTATCGCTCCGCGAATCAGAGTCCCTGCTTGTGGAATCGTGAGAAGACCAGCGGTATTGACGACATTTTTCTGAGTCTCTGCATCTAACAAAGAGAGGATGTCATGATTGAGCTGTAGATCTTGCTTGGCTGGGGATGCGCTGAGGACAACTTGATAGCCTTGTTTCACAATCCAAGTAAGTAATATCTGCCAATAGCTCAGAGGCCAACGTTTGTAGGCTGTAAGCGGTCCAGGGTGGACCACAATATAAGGCGAGTGTAGTTGGCCGGCAATGCTGGGTGTAATTGGGTCCCCGGCAGGAGCGGTCACTGAAATAGGTTTGCTAAATAAATCTTGTTTGTTCTTATAAAAAGTCGCAAGCAGTCCTAGTTTTTCAGTGATGACATGTTGAGCAAAGTAGTCAACATCAACCGTGTGCAAGCAAATTGCTTTCTTCCAAGCATTCTGTTTATCGCTTTTACTTTTCTTTGTTTTGTCCTGTGGTGTTAATCCCTGGGGATGGCCGCCCAGTACACCGACTCTTTGACGGGCTGCTAGCAAGCCATAAAGGTAGGCGCGATCACTTGGTTGCGTGACCACGGCTAAGTCGTAGCGCTGAAAGAGTCTGAAAAATAAGGAGAGATATTCTTTGAGGCGCGGACGATCTGAGGTTTCAATCGCTTGCGTAATATCCGGATTGCCCTTGAGCATATCGAGCTTACCGCGATAACCTAGGAAATGAAACTCTGCATCTGGCCAAAGCTCACGCGCTTTTGAAATGAGTGGGGTAGTAACCAGCACATCACCAATTTGGCGAGTCGCAATAAACAACACTTTTTTAGGTTTCAGTATTGAGAATGCAGTCATAGTCCTAATGTAACTCAATTATTTTATCTAGCCTTAGCCAGAATTTTTTCGCGTACACGCTGTGCATTTTCTGCGGCCTTGGATTGGTCATTAATGCGATGATGCAGATGAAGCACTTCAGTGGACCATGATCCAGATTTTCGAATCACGCCCCTGTTTTGTAGTCTGAAAATAAAATCTGCATCTTCATGACCCCAACCAGTCATGCTTTCATCAAAGCCGTCAATGGCCAGTGCATCCGCTTTCCAGCAGGCCATATTGCAGCCCTTGATGCGGCGCCAGACAAATTTTTGGTATTTGCGCCAAGCGCCATCACCTAGTTTGATCTTCAGGGGCCAGTATTTATTGATGCCGCCAGATAGACGATAGCTCAAGAGGCGGTCAGCAAATTTCTTGAAATCCCAACATGTCCAAGCAAGCAGATCTTTGGTTAAGCTTTCGCTGAGCAAGACTCTGCTTCCAGTGGTGAGATAACCCGCTTGAGATAGCTTTCTATGCTCTGCAACAAAGTCCGGCTGAACAATGCAATCCCCATCTAAGAAGACGAGGTAGTTACCACGTGCTACGTTGATTGCTTGATTGAGGATGCGGGTTTTACGAAAGCCTTGATCCTCTTGCCATAAGTGCGTAATTTTTACGGGGAGCTCAGATTGCATGGTTTCTATCAGATTTTTAGTCTCCGTAGAAGACCCATCATCAGCAATGATGATTTCAAAATTTGGGTCTGTTTGAGTGCTGAGTGACTCAAGACATAACTTCAGGGCTTGTGGCCAGTTATAGGTGGCCAGAAGAATGGAAATCATTTGCTGAGATGGTCGTTGTGAGTGTTTGCTTCTTGATGAAGTTGCCATAGCTTCATGTAACGATAGTAAGTGCCTTGCCCGTTGGAGATCGCCAAAGCAAAGCCCTGGGCGCCATCCAAAAATCCAGCGCGGATGAAATAGGTACGTATAAAAGCCCAAACGCCATGCAGAACGGCTTTCAATGGGGTGCTAGTTTTGCCTTTGGCAAAGGCCTGCTCTGCTGAGGCTGTTGAGTAGCGATCAAGCTTTTGCAGGACTTGGGAGTAATTCATAAAACTGAAGTGCAGCATGGGATTCTCTAGTTTGGCTACCCGGCCATCGGGAATCAGGCGCTCATGCACGAGATCATTTGAGAAGCGGGCAGTTCCCCGCTTAAATAATCGATCGACGTAATCTGGGCTCCATCCTGAGTGGCGGATAAAACGACCGCAATACCAAGAAAGGCGTGGAATCGCAAAACAGTCCACATGAGCCGAATGATGAATCGCCGTCAGAATTTCATTTCTCAGGGTGGGGGTGAGTCTTTCATCGGCATCTAGGGACAGGACCCAGTCGCCCGTTGCTAGGTCTAGGGCGCGGTTCTTTTGGGGGCCAAAACCTGGCCAATCGGCCGGTTGGGCTATGACGGCCCCATGGTTTTGAGCGATTTCTAGAGTGCGATCACTGCTATTGGTATCCACCACCACAATTTGCTCAGCAATACCCTCGAGGGAGGCTAAACAATCGGCTAAATTGGCCTCTTCATTGCGGGTGATGAGTATGACGGATAAGGTGGGCATAATTCATTATATGAATGCTCAAGACCGTACCGCCCTAAATCGCTTAATTCAGTATCTTAAGCCCCATATTCGCTTGATTATTGGCTCTTTACTAGCCATGGCCTTGGTGGCAGGTGCCGAAACCTCTATTCCGGCCCTAATGAAGCCTTTATTGGATCGCGGCTTCACGGGGCAGCTCAACAGCAAGCTTTGGCAGGTGCCGGTTTTCTTGGTTGGCTTGGCCCTAGTTCGAAGCTTGGCACAGTTCCTATCTAACTATTTGCTGACGCGCGTGATTAATGCCGTGTTATTGAAATTACGTCAGCAGATGTTTCAAACACTCTTGCATGCAACAACTACTTTCTTCCAGAAAAACTCTGCATCCAACTTAATTAATGCAGTGGTATTTGAGGTCAATAATGTGCTTTCCATTATGGGAGGTATGTTAATTAGCTTGGTTCGAGATTCGCTGACAGTGGTCGGTTTGATTGGATATCTCATTTATTTGAATTGGCAATTAACTTTAGTTGTATTGGTTATTTTCCCCATCATTGCCTTTGTCATGAGTAAGATTAATAAGCGTTTACGCTCCCTAAATCGTGAGCAACAAGGCTTAACTAGTGAGCTTGCCTACATAGTTGAGGAAGCTGCTGCTGGCTATAAGATTGTCAAGGTGCATGGCGCTGAAGGGTATGAGATGCGGCGATTTATGGATAAAGCCGATCGCCTACGCCAGTTTGCTTTGAAGTCTGCGGTGGCTGGCGGACTCAATCAGCCCATTACCCAACTCATTGCCTCCATGGCGCTTTCTATCGTTCTCGTTATTGCCTTGATGCAATCCGCATCCGAAGGAACTACGGTTGGTGGCTTTGCCGCTTTCATTACTGCAATGATGTTGGTGATTTCACCGATCAAACATTTGGCTGATATCAATCAGCCTTTGCAGCGCGGTCTCACTGCGGCGGAAATGATTTTCTCTCTCATGGATCAGCCTTTTGAGGAAGGTGAATCTCGTAAAGAAAATATGAAGCCTCTTGGCAAGGCTAAGGGCGCAATACGATTCGAAGACGTGGGTTTCTCCTATCAACAAGAGGTGGGGCGTAAAGATGCACTCAGTGGGGTGAACTTAAATATCCATCCCGGTGAGGTAGTTGCTTTTGTTGGGCCATCTGGCGGGGGTAAGTCAACCTTGGTCAATTTACTGCCTCGCTTCTTTAAACCTACTAGCGGTCAAATTTTCTTGGACGATATTCCTCTTGAGGATATTGTTCTTGCGGACGTACGCAAGCAAATTGCCTTTGTAAGCCAGGATGTCATTTTATTTAATGACAGCATTGCTGCAAACGTAGCCTATGGCGCAGTCGGTCCTGAGGGCATTGATCGCGGGCGCGTGATTGAGGCGCTCGAAGCGGCCAACCTGTCAGCTCTCATGCAAGAATTGCCCGAGGGTCTTGATACGCAGATTGGGGATAACGGCAACCGTTTATCGGGGGGTCAGCGCCAGCGTTTGGCGATTGCTAGGGCGATCTATAAGGATGCCCCCATCCTCATCTTGGATGAGGCTACTTCGGCCTTGGATTCTGAATCAGAGCGTCAGGTACAAGATGCTTTGGAGCAATTGATGGCCGGTAGAACCACTTTAGTTATTGCTCACCGCCTATCAACGATTGAGCATGCCGATCGCATTGTGGTTTTAGAGCATGGCGAAGTGATCGAGAATGGCTCGCATGAAGAGTTGATTGCCAAGGATGGTTTGTATGCCAACCTGCACCGCATTCAGTTTTCGAATGCTTAATGAATCATTAGCTGAGAACGATGTCGTATTGTTCTTGGCGGAAGCTGCCCTCGGCCTGTAGTTTGATGGGCTTGCTAATAAAGTCGCCTAGCTGCGCCAAGAATTGATTTTCTTCCTCTAGGAAGAGATCAATTACATCAGGGGCGGCCACGATTCTGAATTCTCGGGGATTGAATTGGCGATGTTCACGCACAATCTCTCGCAAAATTTCATAACAAATAGTTTGTGCTGTTTTAATTTCACCTTTGCCTTGGCAGGTAGCGCAAGGCTCGCAGGTGATATGGGCTAAAGATTCTCGGGTGCGCTTGCGTGTCATCTCCACCAAGCCCAATGAAGAAAAGTCACTCAACGATGTACGTGCATGATCACGCTCTAAATTTCGTTTGAGCTCATGTAAGACGGACTCTTGATGATCTTTGCTGAGCATATCAATAAAATCAATGATGATGATGCCGCCAAGATTGCGTAAGCGCAGTTGACGGGCAATCGCCTGAGCGGCTTCAAGATTGGTTTTAAAGACCGTGTCATCCAGATTGCGTGCTCCCACATAACTACCTGTGTTCACGTCGATAGTGGTCATGGATTCAGTTTGATCAATCATCAGGTAGCCGCCAGATTTCAGGTCCACTCTTCTACCGAGTGCCTTATTAATTTCAGCGTCCACATCAAATAAATCAAACAGGGCACGCTCACCACGATGCAGTGTGAGCTTATCCAAAAGATTGGGCATATATAGCGTGGCGAATCCTTTGAGTTTTTCAAAGTTCTCCGCTGAGTCCACCCGAATTTTTGTAGTTTCTTCGCCGGCAATATCGCGCAACACGCGTTCAGCCAGACTGAGATCCTGATACAGCAAGCTTGGTGCTGCTTTGTAATTCACAGCTTCACGGATTTTTTCCCAGGTAGTGCGCAGGTAATGCATGTCATGCTGTAGCTCAGTGTCACTAGCGTCTTGGGCGCTGGTGCGCACAATGATTCCACCCTTTTCATCAGCGGGCATGAGTCCTGCGAGGCGCGTCTTAATGGCTTCACGCTCTTCGGGTTGGTCAATTCTTTGGGATACACCAATATATTTTTCGCTAGCTGCATCGGTACCAGCTGGGGGTAGGTATACCAGGTTACGACCAGCAATACTCAGCTGAGTAGTCAGGCGAGCGCCTTTGGTGCCAAGTGGATCCTTGAGAACTTGCACTAAAACATTTTGACCCTCAAAAAGTAATTTTTCGATTTGTGCTTGAGGATTATTTTGTGTGATGTCGGCAACGTGCATAAATGCAGTACGTTCTAAACCAATTTCAATAAAGGCAGATTGCATGCCAGGCAGTACGCGAACTACTTTTGCTAAATAGATATTGCCAACAATCCCTCGTTGACGAGTGCGCTCAATCTGAAGCTCTTGAACAGCGCCTTGCTGAATGAGTGCCACCCGTGTTTCTTGGGGGGTGATATTAATCAGAATTTCTTCATTCATATGCGGGCAACTTTGGCGAAATCTAATAACTGGTTAACTTCGTAAATGGGTAGACCCATGATACCGCTATAGCTGCCCTGGATTGAGGGAATAAAGGCGCCTCCAAGCCCCTGAATCCCGTAAGCACCAGCCTTGCCAATAGGTTCACCGCTCGCAATGTAGCTGGTGATCTGCTCCTTAGAAAGGTGCGCAAATTCCACCTCGGATACCTGCACGAGGCAAAGGGGATTGGTTTCAGGATCCATCATCAGTACGACAGCGGTTAATACTTCATGCACTTTGCCGCTGAGCATCTCCAGAATGCGTGCAGCGTCGGCAGCGTCGCTGGGTTTTCCAAGGATCTCGCCATCTGGGCTGCCAGGTAGACTCACGGTAGTATCGGCGCACAAAATCGGTGCCCAAGGTTTACCGCTGTTTTGCCACCTTGCTAATGCAATGGCACTTTTAGCGAACGTCACCCGCTGAACGTAGTCGTGGGCTTTTTCATTCGGAAGGGGTATTTCGAGGGTTTCAGTATCTTCGCCAGGTGCTGCAATCAGCATCTCGAACTGCACACCGATTTGCTTGAGCAATTCTTGGCGTCGTGGGCTTTGTGAGGCGAGGTAAATATAAGAAAACATGAGTTGACTACTCGCGATGATAGGGGTGGCCTTGCAAAATAGTCCATGCCCGATAGAGTTGCTCAACCAAAAGGACTCTTGCCATCGCATGGGGCAGGGTCAGGCTCGATAGACGCCACATTGCTTGAGCGCTTTCCTTTAGGCTGGGATCAAGTCCATCGGCACCGCCAATTAAGAAGGTGATGTCAAAACCCTCTTGCCGCCAGTTAGCTAATTG
>CANBPJ010000075.1 GCA_947371415.1 Burkholderiaceae bacterium
TATTGGTATGAAGGGTAAGCTGTTGATGCCTGATCCCGCCATCATCTCTCAAGCCGATATTGTGGTGGTGGAGTCAACTTATGGTGATCGCTTGCATAAAACTTTAGCCGATACGGAAGCTGAATTAATCCAAGTTGTTACTAGCACCATGAATGCCCATGGAAATATTGTGATCCCCGCCTTTGCTGTGGGGCGTACACAAGAAATTCTTTTTTTTCTCATTGATTTGGTGAGGAGAAATTTGTTGCCTCACCTCAGCATTTGGGTGGATTCCCCGATGGCCACTGCAGCCACGCATTTAACGCAACATTTCTTTGCGCAGCTGGACAAAGAGTCGCAATCTACTTTTGAGTGGTTTAAAAATAATCCTAGTGCAGTTGATCTGCGTTTTATTGCTGATGTAGAGGAATCTAAGGCGCTCAATAAAATTAAGGGTGGAGCCATCATTATTTCAGCAAGCGGTATGTGTGATGCTGGGCGTATCGTCCATCACCTGCAAAATAATTTACCGCGCGCACAAAATGCCATTGTGATTACCGGCTTTCAGGCTTACGGCAGCTTAGGACGTCGCCTGGTGGATAAGGCAGTAAAAGTACGCCTGTTTGGTGAGGAGGTTCCCGTCAGGGCATCTATACATACCATTGGCGGACTATCTGCCCATGCCGATCAAGCTGGTCTACTAGAGTGGTTACGCGGTTTTAAGGTAGCCCCGAAATCGGTTTTTGTGGTGCATGGAGAGCCCCAAGCCTCTGCTGTTTTGGGGGAGGCGATTCGTGAAGAGCTTGGATGGCGTAATGTCATTATTCCAGAGCGCTTACATGCTTACACTTGTTGAGATTTACTCGGCCACTTTGGCGCCCTGAATGCCATGTCGTTTCATGGATGCAGCTATAAAACCAGAGGCTTTTAGGTCTGCAATTATTCCGCTCAAGAAGGCGGTTGTTTTTTCGAACTCTGGGCGCGATTTAGGCACCCCAATTGCTTGATTGATGACCATGAAGCGGTCGGGAAGGATACGCAAGCCTTCATAGCGCTGGGCATCGCTTTCAAGTTGCTGCTTGACGCCGGCAGCAACATTGCCTTTGCCTTTCATGAAATCATCCACGACCGTTTGGGAGCTAGCAGAGCGAAGCAATGTTGCTTGTTTAATTTCCCTGGTTAAGTAAAGGTCATAGGCACTTCCTTTGCCAACCACAATTTCATTTCCAACTGCATCAACCTCTTCATTCTTGTGCAATGGGGATGATGCTTTAACCAGATAAGCTCCTTCAATCTGTATGTAGGCTGGGGTGTAGCTGATATCAGCTCCGCGAACCGGATCAATCGCGACGAAGATGAGGTCAATCTGATTGGCTTTGAGAGCCTCCACAGTTGCACCAGCACTTTGATAAGAGATGAGCTCGACCGGTAACTTAGCTTGCTTGCCAATTTCCTGGGCGATATCAATAGTCACCCCCTTGGGTTGGGGTTGGCTTTGATCAATTGAACCGGCTAAAACGGGATTTCCTAGATTGATCCCAACACGAAGGGTTCCAGTAGGGGCAAATGATTTAATCATGGTCATATCAGATGGGTTGATAGATGTTAGTTTGGCGGCTTGACTGGATATCATTTGAGAAATTAAAAAAATTCCGATGCCAATTATTTTTTTCATTGAAGTTTTATATGAGATTACCGGGCATAAAAAAACCGCGGCAGACCGCGGCTTGGTTTCTCTAACCGAGATTATTTCTTAGCTTCAGCTGCTGGAGCAACTGGGGCTGCAGGAGCATCTTTCTTGGCTTCTTCCATGTGGGCTGCTTCAGCGCCATGCTTCTCGCCACCCATATCAATGTCGCCGTCGCCTTTGAGGAGTAAATAGGCTGTAGCACCAACTAATACTAGTACCATGATGATGATTGAACGGTTGCTCATTGCTTTTCCTTGGGTTTGGTTGATATTCTCCAATACTAACTCTTGCAGGACGAGTGGTATATCCGAGTAAGCCCTAGATGCGAAATTAATGCAATATTCTAGGTACTAATACTAATTTGGCTGATGATGAGCCACAATTTTTAAAGGTTGCAACATGAGCTCTAAGTTACCTGTAAATAATTCTCAAACTATCACCGATTTTCTGAACCTTCAGAAAAGTCAGCTGGCAGAAAATACTTCTGAAGATTCCTATAAGTTTGCCTTTGATGATCAAACCTTTTTGTCTCGCCGAGAAACCCTAGGTTTGCGCTTTCAATTGGAGTTATTAAAGCCGGAAATTCTGTTGCATGAGCATGGAATTGAGCACACGATTACAGTATTTGGGTCTACCCGTTTTGTTAGCTCCCAGACGGCACACGAGATGGAAGGTAGTGCAAAAACTCCAGCAGCACTATCAGAAGCTAAAAGAGCTTTACTTCATTGCAAGTATTACGATTCAGCTAGAGAGTTCGGGACAATAGTTGCGCACTATAACGCCACCCAATCGGAAGATCGAAATAAGCTGTATGTTGCCACTGGCGGTGGCCCCGGAATTATGGAGGCAGTCAATCGAGGCGCATTTGAGGCGGGGGATAAGTCCATTGGTTTCAATATCAGCCTGCCAAAAGAGCAGCATCCCAATCCCTATCTCACTGCAGGGCTGAGCTTCCGCTTTCATTACTTCGCCCTTCGAAAAATGCATTTCATGCTGAGGGCGAGGGCAATCGTTGCTTATCCTGGCGGTTTTGGCTCTTTTGATGAGCTCTTTGAAGTGCTGACCCTAATGCAAACTAAAAAGGTGGAGCGTTTTCCGGTTGTCTTGGTAGGTAGGGACTTTTGGCAAGAGATGATCAATTTCAAGCAAATGCTTGCTTACGGCGTCATTGAGCAAGCTGATATGGATTTGATTCATTTTGTTGAAACAGCCGAAGAAGCCTGGGCAGTCATAAGGGACTGGTATCAATTGGCCTAAGGGATTGGCTGGAAGATCTGTAAAATAGCTGCAAATACATTATGACAATTGCAAATACCGTAACCCTCACTGCCGAGCTAGATTTACCAGCATATTTTTTTGGCATTGCCATGCTCTTGATTGTGATGCTCGTGCATGGAATTGCTTTGCTCCAAATTGCCAAGCGCTATGAGGTTAAATCATTTCTTTATTTATCGGAGCATCAATATTCCTCAGTTGCCCTGGTGTTCTATATCAGCGTTCTGTGTTTATTTCTTACCCATATCTTTGAAATCATTCTCTGGGGAATCTCATTGCGGGCTTTTAATCTCTTGCCAAATTTGGGAGAGAGTATTTTATTTAGCGGCAGCACCTATACAGCGATGGGCTTCATGGATGATTTGCTGCCAGGCGGATGGAAGATGCTGGCCATCATCATTGCCTTTTCAGGAATGTTTGCATTTGCTTGGACGGCATCGGTGATGATTTCCATGACCAAAAATTTTCGTCAAGCCTATACCCGTTTGCATATGAAAAAACTCAATTTGCCGGCCGAAGTCATAGAGCGTTTTAAGTAAATCATGAGTAAATCTTGGGATGCCATTGTCATTGGTGGTGGCGCGGCCGGACTCTTTTGTGCTGGCGTTGCTGGCCAATTGGGTAAAAAAGTATTGGTGCTAGATCATGCTGACATCTTGTGTGAAAAAATTCGAATTAGTGGCGGTGGCAGATGTAACTTCACCAATCTGCACAGTAGCCCCGCTAATTTTTTGTCACTCAATCCGCATTTTGTAAAAAGCGCTTTAGCGCGCTATCCTGCAAAAGAATTTATTAAGCTAGTTCAGTCTTATCGCATTGCTTATCATGAGAAGCATCAGGGGCAGTTATTTTGCGATGACTCTGCCAAGCAAATTATCGAGATGCTAATGGCGGAGTGCGCCAAAGGTAATGTCCATATTCGTCATCCAGTCATGGTGGAGTCGATCTCCAACCAAGCGGGTGAATGGCTGATTAAAACTAATGCTGGAATTGAGCACTCAAAATCACTGGTGATGGCAACGGGGGGTCTACCGGTTCCTGCAATTGGAGCAACGGCATACTCGCTGGACATTGCCAAGCAATTTGGATTGAATGTGATTGATCCGCGTCCTGCACTAGTTCCACTCTCGTTTACCTCTGGCGAGTTTGACAATCTCATTGAATTATCTGGTTTAAGTTTGCCGGTCCGCATTGCGGCGGGCTCTAAGGGTAGCCGCTTCGGCGCCTGTCGTTTTAATGAGGATCTACTATTAACCCATAAAGGCCTCTCAGGGCCAGCAGTCTTGCAAGCCAGTAGCTACTGGACTGAGGGTGAGGCCATTCATGTGGATTGGCTTGGCGCAGTCGAAGCCAATGGTCGCTTTAGTTGCGATGAGCTTTTCAGTAACGAAGATAACCGCCTCAAGTTGACGGAGAACATCCTGGCGTCAGTAATGCCTTTACGACTGGCAAAAGCATTTGCAGAACAAAAAAACCTATTGGGAAAAAAATGGGCAGAAGTCTCTAAAAAAGACCGTCAAGGCCTTAAAGAACTCATCACTAATTGGTCCGTCAAGCCAGCGGGCACACTTGGCTGGAAAAAAGCAGAGGTCATGTTGGGTGGCGTAGATACCAAAGAGCTAGATGGACAAACGATGATGTCTCGCAATCACCCTGGCTTATATTTTATTGGCGAGTGTGTTGATGTCACCGGGCATCTTGGCGGCCATAATTTTCAGTGGGCCTGGGCTAGTGGATTTGCTTGTGCCCAAACCCTTTAATTGATGGTGTATTGAACCCTCCCTTCCTCTGACATTATGCGCACATACTCTAAGACCACTTATTTTTTTGCCGCGATCTTTTTTAGTCTTTGGTTTGGTGTTGGTGCCAAAGCGGCATATCCAGATAAGCCAATTAAAGTCATTATCGGCTTCCCGGCGGGCGGTCCGCTAGACGCTCATATGCGCTTGCTGGTTGATAAGCTCCAAACGAGCTTGGGGCAAGCGGTGATCGTCGATTACAAGGCGGGTGCAGGTGGTACAGTAGGCGCTCAATTTGTGGCGCAGGCTCCAGCAGATGGATATACCTTGCTGCTCGCAAACACTGGCACGATGGTGATTAACCCTGCCGTCTATACCAAAACCTCTTATGAGACTCTGAAAGAATTTCAGCCGATTGCTAGAACGGCACAGCAACCATTGGCTTTAATTGTGAATAATGATGTGCCGGCACAGACACTCAAAGAATTCGTGGCTTATGCAAAAGCCAATCCCGGTAAATTAAATTACGGATCGGCCGGTAACGGCGGGATTTCCCATCTTGTCCCCGAGATGTTGAAAAATGACGCCGCTATCTTCATGGTGCACATACCATTTAAAGGCAGTGCTCCGGCTTTTACGGATCTGATTGCGGGGCATGTGCAATTTATGGCAGAGTCTGTTCCTCAGGCTGCCAACTATGCAAAGATGGGGAAGGTAAGGGCTTTAGCTGTAACGAGCTCGAAGCGTAATCCAGCGTTGCCCAATACTCCGACGGTGATCGAGACCGGCGTTGCAAATCTAGAAGTCGTGGGTTTTTACGGCATCTTAGCCCCTAAAGGCACTCCGCCAGATGTGGTGAGTAAGCTGAGTCAAGCCTTCAAGGAGACCCTAGAGTCGCCCGACATTCAGAAAAAAATGCTTGAGCAGGGGGCTGATCCAGCTTATCTGAATGCAGATCAATTCACAAAATTTCTTGCTGGAGAAATGCCGCGTTGGGCTAAGGCAGTCAAACAGGCCGGGGCAAAGCTAGATTAGTTTGGCTGGTTTCTCATCCAGTCGGCAGTATTAAAAAAAGACTCCTCTAGCTGAGCTCCAATCTGACCGTCGATACCGCAATCTTCCATGGCGCGATACATGCAGGCTAGCCATTGATTGCGCTCTTTAAGACCAATCTTGAATGGCAGGTGTCTGGCACGAAGCATTGGATGGCCATACTTGGGAGAGTAGACATCTGGGCCACCCAGCCATCCGGTTAAAAACAGTTTGAGCTTATCTCTGGAGCC
The DNA here is from genome assembly GCA_947371415.1 of Burkholderiaceae bacterium. Lineage (GTDB taxonomy): Bacteria > Pseudomonadota > Gammaproteobacteria > Burkholderiales > Burkholderiaceae > Polynucleobacter. The sequence goes on from CANBPJ010000075.1 coordinate 5,967, forward strand.
TGAAAGATCTTGTGAGTGCATTGATCGCAACTCTGTGAAGGCCTCCTCGAGGGACATTAAATCATAAAAACGATCGACCAATTCCTCAACCTTGCCTGCGCCACCAATAATATCGTAAGGGTTTTTTCTTTCGCTCATGCCTTATTTTAATGCCTATAACACTGGTAATTGGCAAGGCGCTAATTTGGGTATAGAGTTGAACTATGAGTATTTTTGGCCCAATCATTTAATTTAACCAAGGGAGAGATGTGATGGATAAGAAGGATATTCAAGCATGGCAACAAGAAAAGGCGAGGGAGTTATTTGCCTATTCCCATAAATTACTGGATGCCGCAAAAGATCTTAGTGAGCATCATCTTGCAGAAATTCAGTGGGGCATGAAAAATGCCATGGAGAGTGCAAAATCTGCGGCAAAAAATGATCTGGTCAAATTAAGAGATTTACAAGAAGCCGCAAGTAAAGAAGCTGCTAAACGAGCTGCCGCTTATCAAAGGAAGGTAAAGTCTGTTCTCAAAGATCTTGGTGAGGATGCAGCCGATGAAACTGAGAAGCACTTGGAGAAGGTTCGTAGCTCTCTAGTTGGCTGGCTTGAAGACGCTGAAAGCAAATTACCAAACCATGCAGACAAATTATCCAAAGTAGTTCATGACATGTCTTCTGCCGGACAAAAGATGTTTAAAGAGGGTAGAAAAATTGTCAATCAAGTGGCTGATGCTGCAGAAAAGAATATTGAAGAGCACCTCAGAAAGGGCTCTGAAACTAAGAAAAAATGAAGTCAGCAATTTCTTCGGCAATCAAAAAACCGCCCCTAGTAATATAGGCGGTTTTTTTACACCCACCCCTGAAGCCAAACTGGGCTATTACTCAGTTCACGCCATGCGATCACCTGACTTTGTTTATCAATCACGGCCTCTAGCTCCACATACTCAACAGCTTGCTCTGGTAGCTCTGGCAGGATGACTTTGCTCACCAAGAAGTGTTTCCGCTTATTGGTCGGATTCACAGCGGTCCATTTGGTAAGTAGCAGCTTCTTGGGGCTGAGCGGGTTTTTCTGTTTAGAGGGCATTGCACTGAAACTCGCTTGTATTACTAATGAGTTTGCCTGAGTCAGGTACGAAGGTATTGCTCGCTTCCTGGATTTGAGCGGGGCACTTTAAACCGAAATAACTATGAGGGCCAAGGCTTCCACAATAGTCGTAACTCCGATCCTGAAACTGCATCTGCGCCTTTTTGAGAATCATGGTGGATTTTGCCCCGGCGCTATCAATGCATGACCAGGTGGTATAGGTTTCTCGTCCGCAGGCCGCTAAGCCCATAGAAAATACCAATAAAACCGTCAGTTTGTTCATGTGTAAGAGGATAGCCTGATTTATTTCTTTTTGCTCTTAGGGTATTTTGTATTACTATTTATATCAACGAGTTCCCGGGCTGGGAAGATCGTGAATAAGAAAAAATATACAAGGAGATGTATGGATAACAATCGTCGTGATGCGCTGAAGCTTGGTGCTACTGCCGCTATTGGTGGGATCTTAATGCCTAATATGGCCGCCGCTTCTGAGCGTACGCCTATCGTGGTGGAGCCGCTTACTGGAAAAGCAGGGTTTCGTGTAGCAAATTATCTACCCAAAATGGGGGCAAGCTCTCGCTTGGGGTTGGTGACCAATGATGGCTTTGTTATCGATATTCCTGCTGAGGCCGCTAGACAGAAACTGGCGCTTTCATTTGATCCTACCTCAATGGTTTCATTGGCGACGTCGGGTAACCGCGGTTTATTAGAGTTATCAACTTTATTTAAGAGTCGCGGTAAGAGTTCTGTGACTGTAAATCAAGTAGTGCTGTTGTCGCCGATCCCTAAGCCACAAAGCAATATTTATTGTGTGGGCTGGAATTACTTGGACCACTTTGATGAAGGCTTGCAGAGTCGCGCTGACCAAACGGTAAAAGAGTATCCCAAGGTGCCGGTCTTGTTCACGAAGGGCACTCAAACTATGAACGGTCCTTTCGACTCCATTCCTTATGATGGCAGTTATTCAACTGCAATTGACTGGGAAGCAGAGTTGGCCGTAGTGATTGGCAAGAAAGGAAAGAATATTTCCGAAGAAAATGCGATGGATTATGTCTTCGGATATTCGGCTTACAACGATACGACTGCGCGTGATATCCAGCAAAAGCGGCATTCAGGCCAGTGGTTTAAGGGTAAGAGCTTAGATGGCCATGGCCCAATGGGTCCTTGGGTAGTTACAGCTGGTGGCGTGAACTTAGACGACACTCGTATTATTTGTCGTGTGAATGGCGTTGAAAAACAAAATGCTAGCTATAAGCAGATGTATTTCAAAATTCCGGTAATCATTGCGGAGCTATCGCGCAGTCTGACTTTGTTGCCTGGCGATATTATTGCCACAGGCACGCCATCAGGCGTGGGCTACAGCAGAAAACCCCCTGAATTCTTGAAGCCGGGTGACATGATGGAAACCGAAATCACTGGCGTCGGAATTATTCGTAACAAGATTGCCTAAGTAGATGGTGGCGCTGAATCAGCGCCACCACACCTATTTAAAGAACCCAGAAGTGATGGGTTCCATCCTTGCCAAGTTG
>CANBPJ010000076.1 GCA_947371415.1 Burkholderiaceae bacterium
TAAAGCCAATGCTGTCATGTATTACATTCTAACAAGCTAAAATAGAATTGGATGGGCCTCCCCGCATGGCGGTTTGGATAACCTGGTCAGGTCGGGAACGAAGCAGCCAAACCCAATTCTGTCAGTGCCGGGGGTCAGGCTCATCCACCTTTATTTACAAGTGGTTGATCTAAATGGCATTAGTTTTCCAAATGCCATCAAATTGACGATTTGTAGCACCTAGCTGTAACACCTTGGGTATCTATTGACTAACTAATCAAGGATATTCATGGCAAATCTAACGGGCTTATTCCAAAGAGGAACAACTTATTACGTGCGCGTTGTTTTGCCACGTAAACATCAACTAAGAAGTTGCTACAAGAATGGGCGCCATGTTGCAATTTTAGGCTCATGCACACGCCACACTCCATCAAATAAATCTTACCTGAGCAGCAAATTACTCTTTCACTGCTTTTGCTACGATTTTTGAAAATATGTCATAGCGCTTTAAAGCCAACTTGGTTGGTAGTAACTTCTTTTTTCTACCATCAACAAGATCTGTATGTAGCTGAAGGTACCCGGATGAAATAAGCCGCTTAATTCTGCCATGCAAAGTTGCCTGCGAACCAATGCTGCTCAATTTTAAAAGATCGCCAACTAAAACTTCACGAGCATTAGAACTCCGTTGCATTACCTCATCCAACAGAGCCGCCTCAAGAGAATCTAACTTCTCAATATCTGCACTATCAATCAGGGTGTTTAGGTAATTCAAAAAACGAATATATGAGGTTTTACCCATTACAGTTATTTAACTTGTTTAGGACAAGTCATCTCCAATGTATTTTTATATTTTGTAAGTTTCTATATCAACGACTCAGGCTTTTAAGAAAATTTTTGATGGCCATTTTTTTCTGCACGATAAAAAGGGCGGTACATACAAACACAGCATTCCCTGCGAAATTCCCGATGACTGCGTTAAAGCCACTATGAAATAAACCAGAGCTCATTTCACTATCTGTAAGGCTATGAACTACATAAGCAAAGGTAAAGCCATTAACAATGCTTGTCACAAGAGCAATTAGGACTATCTGATAGTAATGAAAGTTTGACAGATCTCTATTTACACTCAAAAGCTTCAACATTAGCTGTGCGACTACATAAAGCGTAATGCTTACTGTAATGGCCACAATCAGCCAACTTGTCCACGGCTGGTTTGAGTCGGTAATTATCAAACGAGAAAAAATTGCTAATCCCGTTCCCACCGCACCTCGCCATTGAAAAACTAGAACAGCAAAGAGCTTTACCCCTGCCGGCAGAAAAACAAAATAGGTTATGGCGGTACTTTTTAACTCGGGTAAAAACCAAAGGTATCCAGCGAAAATCCAATAAAGAGCGAATGATATGAGAATTTCATTAAGGTGATTTTTTATTATCTTCAAGCAACACCCCATTTATTTATATTTCCTGTAATTATCTCAGGGTATTAAAAAAATTGCTTGCCATGAGTCCCATAGGGTTTAACTAGTAGGCGGTTCTGCATATTGGATTTTTCACCCCCCACCTAATTGGGTAATCTTTTTGAAATAAAAAATTGTTGAGAGACTCGACTCAATCGGCTGCGCACCCCCGTGACCCTTCGAAAAAACCTTCAAAAGAAGCATTAGTAGTCACTCCCAGCGGAACCCCTAGATTTACCCACAGAAAACCATTTCACCTTAGTTATAAGAGTCACAATGTTGCATGGAATGAGGTTCTGAATAACTGCAAATACTTATGGGAGCAGTCTATATAAACTCTCAAATTGAACTCCCCTTCTAATTAGAAGGCTTCAGCGTAGAGCTTATGAGACATTAAATGCATAAGGATTCATTGATTTAACCGTAGGAATAGTGGTGGTCGCAGGAATATGCATTCACCGAAGCGCTTCAAGGCAAAATAGCCTTGTAAACAACCCTACTTAAGCAAAGAAGCCCTGATGCCCCAAGCCATTATTTTTGATGTAGAAGCAACCGATAAAAACGATGCTGTCATTATTGAAGCGGCCTATTTAGAGGTCACGTCCATTAATCCACTTTCAGTAGGCAATCCTTGGGTACAACGCTACAACCCTGGTAAACCTATTAGCCTTGGTGCCTTAGCAACTCATCACATCCTTGATGAGGAATTGGTTAATTGCCCTGCTAGTAGCTCATTCAGATTGCCTGCTGGCACCAAGTACATCATTGGTCATAGCGTTGATTTTGACTGGGAGGCCATTGGTAGCCCTGAAGTTAAGCGCATTTGCACACTGGCTCTTGCTCGTAGTCTGTGGCCCGAGTTAGATAGTCATACTCAAAGCGCCCTACTCTATTACTTCGAAAGATCTACTGCTAGGGAGCAATTGCGTGATGCACATAGTGCATTAGCGGATGTCTGGATTTGCTCCAAAATACTTGGGCAAATTATTGAGAAACTCAAACCTTCCTCACTTGATGCTTTATGGGAAATGTCTGAGAAGGCTCGCATTCCAACAGTCATGCCTTTTGGTAAACATAAGGGCGAATTGATTAGCCAGGTTCCATCTGACTATAAACAGTGGATGCTACGTCAGGACAATGTGTCCCCGCATTTGCGCAAGGCTTTAGAAGCTAAATAATAGCCTTTACTAGGGAATAAGGAATCCGTGATTTCCTTATCCCCCCTCTAGGCCTGCTGCATATTTCTTGTGCCGCTCTTATTGATACTTACGAGTAAATACTTGTTTTTTGGCGCCATCATGACGCTTGGTATTTTTCAATACTGCACAGTAAGACAAAACCATGATCACTGCGAGTGAGATGCCGTTGAAGTTATTTAATAGGTCCATGTGTTTCTCCTTGTTTACTTTTTACTTACTTAGTTAGTTGATTGGTTGTTTATCGTGCTACCGGTAACTCATCCCACTGCGTGGTGTAATTCGGCGATCTGTTACCTGATCTCATTTGCCAGTCTTGCTTGGTTCCAGCTGCTGCAGTTTTAATAGCGGCATTACCAAAGCGACTATTAATTGAGTCCATGGCTTTCATGAGGCCAGCAGATTTGCCTTTGACTTCCATGTCATCAAATAGTGATTGCTGCATCGTGGGTTTGTCGGCCAAGAGATTGAGGATGACTCCTGCCTTCTTGTACTTAAAGCCCGTTTTGTAGATTTGCTTTAATCCTTTTAATGCAGCGCTAGTGAGTGTTAAGGTGTTATCGCTAGGATCACTCAAAACCACTGTGATACTTTGATGGTGTTGCGGCTCAAATGGCTTGTGTGGGTTGGTTTGCACAAAGATCGTGAGCGCGCCCGTGACTGACTTTTGACTTCTGAGCTTCTCAGCACCTCTTGCAGCATGCGTAGCGACAGACTCAGCCAACTCTTCCATGGAGGTCACTGGCTTACCAAAACTTCTTGAAGAAATAATTTGTTGTTTAGCAGGAGCTACTTCTTCTAGTTGCAAACAAGATACGCCACGCAACTCGTAGCAAATACGCTCAATCACAACACCAAATTGTTGACGCATGACTTGCGGTGAAACTTGTACTAAATCAAAGATGCTGTTGATCTTGAGCTCTTTAAGTTTCTTGGCAGTCTTGCCGCCAATACCCCATACCTCACCCACTGCTGTCTCGGCCATCCATTGATAGATCGCCTCCTTTGACATGGAGCTGATGTCACAGACGCCAGCAAACTGGGGATGTTTTTTAGCCAAATGATTAGCTAACTTAGCGAGAGTCTTGCTAGCGCCAATCCCTACACATACTGGCAAGCCAGTGGTGTCTTTAACATCCTGCTTGATGATTTGACCTAAGCTAGTCGGGTCAGCATATTGCTTGAGCACTGTCTCAATTTGCAGAAAGCTCTCATCAATACTGTAGACCTCTAAGTTAGGCGTGAACTTTCTTAAAACTTCCACTACTCTGCCACTCATATCGCCATACAAGGTGTAGTTTGATGAATACGCTTGGATACCATGCTGCTTAGCCAAGTCCTTCATCTGAAACCATGGGGTACCCATTTTCACGCCCAGCGCTTTCACTTCAGCACTACGCGCCACTGCGCAACCATCATTATTAGACAGAACTACCATCGGCACATCTTCCAACTTGGGCGCAAATACGCGCTCGCAAGAAACGTAGAAGTTGTTTACATCCACGAGTGCGAAGAGTTGATTGGTTTGGCCGGATTGATTGATGGTGCTCATATGGATTTACCATTTCTGCTACTAGCGTGGCTGTATCTACGCACTACCCCAACCACCACACCCCAAATTTGGAGTTGGCTACTCTCATTAAAGGTAATGGGTTCGTAATTGGGGTTCTCTGGCTGGAGCTCGGTTTTGCCACGCAATTGATAGAGGCGTTTGATGGTGTACTCCTCATCCACTACAGCAACAACGATGTCTTTATGCTTTGGTTTGAGGGCCTTATCGACCACCACCTTATCGCCATCGCAAATACCTGCGCCCATCATCGAATCACCCTTTACAGTGAACATGAAAGTAGCTGGCTTGTTTTGAATGAGGTAGTTGTTGAGATCGAGACCTTCCTCGGCATAATCCGCTGCTGGACTCGGAAACCCTGCTGAAATGCGGTGACTCAGGAGCTTGAACTCATAGGCACCATTGGCTGCCAAAGCTTGTGGGGCCTGGCTTAGGGTTGCTATTTGGGAGGTCATCTGAGTCGTCATAGTGATTAATATACTGTATATCCATACAGTATATGTAAAAACCTTAAAAATGACTCTGTTTTTGTTGCTTTTGAGCTATTTGCTTAAATATTAGGCAAGAAAAAACCACCCGAAGGTGGTTGATATAAATGCACTGACTGGCTTCTTGCTAGCAAAAAGCGAATGCCAGAATGGCTGGATCATCTAAGAAAACATTCGAGGTGTAGATGCTTGCCCGATACAGCCAGGCATGCCCCACCTCGATGATCTCAGCCAAACGATGCATTATCTTTAGACATCACTCATGAAATCGCCGCCACCGCTGTCATCCCACGAGCTTGATCCACCATCATCCCAAGAGCTGGCATCCTGCACACCAAAATTTGGGTCTAAAGATGCTGGACCACCGACTTGATTTAAATTCGGGTTGGCATTGGGACTTGAATGGCCGTTATCGTGACCACCCATGAGATTGCTTGCCAATGCTTGACCAGCATACATACCTGCACCTAATGCAGCGCCAGTAGCTAAGCTACCCATCAAGCCGCCACCCATGCCACCTGCAGGTGCGCCAGGATAACCGGGACCGCCAGGACCACCTGGATATCCAGCGGGACCGCCTGGAGTGCCGGGGTAACCAGCGCTTGGTGCGTTATAGACCTGTACCGCTTCAGCTTTGCGACGTCTCATCACAATCATGATTCCAACCACCAAGATGGCGATCAAACCCCAGAAGAGTGGATTGCTGAAAATAGATGATGATGAGCTAGCAACAGGTGCGACTTGAGTGCTGGCCAATTGCATCTGGAGTTTTTGTACAGATTCAGGTTGAGCAAATGGTAGGCCTGGGGCAAGATTTTCTGCCTTAATGAAATGATTGCGCGCTACCTCTAACTTGCCTTCTTTGAGGTAAAGTTCAGCCGCTACATAGTGTGCCTTTGCGCTGTTAGGATGGTTTTGCAGAACCTCTTTCATCATGACATCGGCTTTAGCCATCTGCCCAGATTGCACCGCTTGATATACCTCTGGCAAAGTTGCCTCAGCAAATGCTGCGTTGCTAGTTAACAGTACCGCTGCTGCGAATACGCCAACGAATAAATTAATTACTTTACGAATTGTCATCATGACTCCTTGTAGGATGTTTCGTGCGAATTTCATTATCCCCAGTTTGGGGATTTTTGCTATTCCCTACTTATATAGGGTCTTTAGGATAGATTTCAAGGGGTCTGGGGCTTAGATTACTTCGGCGATCTCACCCTTAGCAGAGATTAAATAGGCCTTAGCCGGCTTATCCGGACGTATTCTAGCCAACTCTTGTTTGTAGTTATTCAGTTGTGCGCGGTATTTAATATGAGCCTCACTACCCGCTTCTGGGATCGTGAGCTTGTAATCAAGAATGACCAAGTGATCATCAAACTCTACTAAGCGATCCAAGCGGAAGCTCTTGCCATCCAGACTGACAACGTCAATCTCATTCCAAGCCTGAACCCACTGATTTGCTGTGAGGTAATGCTGGAGCTCTTGGGTACTGAGAACAGTAATCGCTTGATCTAGCGCTTTACTTGCCAATTCTTCAGCAATGCCAAGCCAGCGAGCCACTTGATCCGCAGTCATGGGTTTTGGGTTGGCTGCCCCAGTTTGCATAGTGAGATGCTCCAGTAGGCGATGGAAATGCACACCCTCCTCCAGTATTTTGGAGTTATCTGGTGCGCCGTCATCATCCTGGAAGACTTCAAGGGTCACACCACTTTCGATATCTTTAAGCTGTTGTGCATGACTCACCTTAGCTGCACTCCAAGACACCTCAAAGTCATCCATCTTGAAATCCTGTGGATTCACTGCCTTCAGACTTGTTGGTGCTGGGGTTTTATGTTTTAGTGATGTGGGTTGATCTTCAAGGGTGGCCAACTGACCTAGCATCGCTCTGCCATACCAAGACTTCTCATCTAAACCTATAGGGTTTTTTGTAGTGGGCGCCTTAGCTACACCGCTAATCCAGAGGCCCTGCTTTGCCCTGGTCATAGCAACATAGAGCAGATTCCAGTTCTCGTTCTTGCCAATCAGTAATTCGCGTTCACGTACCTCACTGCGGGGGTTGGTTAAGGTGGCCGAGGTATACATCGACAAATGGCTAGGACTCTCGCTCTCGGGAGGCCAGTCCAATAAGACGCCGCGATGATCTGCCTTACCTTCGGTATGGTTAGAGTCAAGCATGATCACAAATGGAGACTCCAAGCCCTTTGCCCCGTGAATAGTCATCATACGTACGCGCTGATGTTTATCTTCCTCAGATAGCTCACCCTCCTCGTCGAGCTCCACGAGATCAGCCTCCGCCTCTACATCGCCCTCATCCGGGGTTTCATCATCATCGCCACGACGAATGGAATGGATCTCTTCAATAAAGCGACCTAGACTTGGGTAACGACCGCCATCCTGATTGAGTGCTAACTCGAGGAAGGCATCCAGGTTTGCCAAGATCTGGGCTCGCGCAATCTCTTGAGAGGCACTCGCGTATTTAAAGCGCAAATCACTCTCTTGATAAATACGGTCAAGCAAGTCATGGACTGGCAGGCGCTCACCCAACATCCGCCAATGCTCTAGATAACGCGCCGCCTGCATCAAGCTTGCATCCGGACTATCTTGCAAAGCATCCCACCAGGATCGATATTGATTTGATGCCATTGCCTTGGTGAGGGTCTGCATTTGGCTTTCGGTAAATGCAAAAATCGGACTTCTCAATACTTGAGCTAACGGCAAATCGTGGCGCGGCGTTACCAAGACAGCTAAGAGTGCAATCAGATCATCGATCTCTAGGGTGTTGAGCAAACCACCGAGGCGCGAACTCTCAAACGCTAAACCTGCCTCGCGAAGTGCGCGCTCAAATTGTGGGAGATATTTACGGCGTTTAACCAGTAATAAGAAATCACTCTCTCTTGCCTTGCGCCAGACCTCTTTACCGTTCTCGCGATCAGCTACAGGACGCGTCTGAATGATGTGTTGTATCAATGCGCTAACCTGTTGCCCCTCAACGTAGCGCTGAGTGACATCAGCAGTTTGCCTTGCATCCACAATCGCTTGTTCAAAAGCATTGCCCGCTCTTTGCCCCAACTCTTCTGCTTCGTATTTAACCAGGGGCAATAAATAGGCTTCACCTTCCTTTAAATATGGGGTATCGGCATCGTCCCCAGCAGGTGCCTGCCATAAGGTATTTTGCGCAGTGAATGGATATGACTCCGGCAATTGCTCGGTGCCAAACATCTGATTCACTGCTTCGTTAATTTTCGGCGCATTGCGACGGGTAGTATTTTGGTTTAATGAAGCGGCCTGCATCTCTTTTACCAAGAAAGCCTGCGCATCATTAAACAATCTCGGGTCAGCGCGACGGAATCGATAAATCGACTGCTTGGGATCCCCTACGATAAAGACGGTGGGCTTAGATTCATCTTGACCGTAGCCCTCCAACCATGCCCTCAGAATCTGCCACTGCAAGGGATTGGTGTCCTGGAACTCATCTACCAGAATATGTTTGTACTTCGCATCTAGTCGAGACTGTAAATAGGCTGCATTAGCAGAATCCGCCATTAACTGACTGACGCCAATCTCCAGATCATCAAAGTCACGGACGCGCATAGACTCCTTGGCGGTATTGACGTGATCCATCATCGCGGCACTCATGGCAAACCAGGCTTCATTTAACGCGTAGGCTTCTTGCTCTTTTTTCCAAGCAACAAATTCTAGGAAGGCGGCCGCCCAAGCTTGTTTATAAGTCACATGCTCTTGCTCCCGGTCTAGCTCACTCTCTTTTTTGAGGTACTTCTTGAGATCGCCTGCAGCCTTGTCATTCG
>CANBPJ010000077.1 GCA_947371415.1 Burkholderiaceae bacterium
AGCTTCATTAGTCCTAAAAGTATAGTGGAGCCAGATTTTTTACATTTAGTGGCTCTGTCAACTTTAGTTGATAGAAAGCCGTTAAATTAGCGATATAGGCTTTTTTGTGTATTTTTGCCAATTTTGTGGATTTTGAATAACTACTAGAAACAGAGAGACAGTCTGAGACACCCCCGCCCTCACCTCCTGAGGCGACGCTGAGACTACCCATTCCACATATGCCCCAATTACTAGATAAAACCATTGAGATCTTGAGCGTCAAGCATCTCCGCGGCCCCAATATGTGGACTTACCATCCCGTCATTGAGGTTTGGCTCGATATTGGTGACTTGGAGGACTACCCCTCCAACCTGATTCCCGGGTTTTATGAGCGCTTAGTCAAGGCACTCCCAAGCCTCCAAGAGCACCGTTGCAGCTATGGCGAAGCCGGTGGATTTTTAAAGCGAGTAGAAGAGGGCACTTGGCCCGCTCACATTCTTGAGCACCTTACCCTTGAATTACAAAACCTAGCTGGTATTCCAGGTGGATTTGGTAAAGCGCGTGACGGCGATCGTCGTGGCGTCTACAAAGTCATGGTGAGCGCCATCAATGAGGAAGTGACTCTCACTGCACTCAAATACGCTCGCGACTTGTTTCTTGCTTTAGCGCAAGACAATCAAGATCCAGTTGCCTTGGTGAAGACCATCATTGAAGAACTGCGTGACCTTGGCGACGACCTGTTACTAGGGCCTAGTACAGCTTGTATCGTCAACGCGGCTGAAGAACGTGGCATCCCCTCTATTCGTTTATCCGAAGGCAATTTAGTGCAACTGGGTTACGGCGCAAATCAGCGTCGCATCTGGACAGCAGAAACTGATCAAACAAGCGCTATCGCTGAAACAATTTCTCGCGACAAAGATCTCACCAAGAGCCTACTTTCTAGTGCAGGCGTTCCAACACCAGAGGGTCGCACGGTAACCAGCCCGGATGACGCCTGGGAAGCAGCGCAGGATATCGGCTTACCCGTAGTTGTAAAGCCTATTGATGGCAATCACGGCCGCGGTGTTTTCATCAACCTCTATACCCAACAAGAAATTGAAGCCGCCTACGCAGTAGCAATTGACGAAGGTAGTGAAGTGTTAGTGGAGCGCCATATCCTCGGTGATGAGCATCGTTTATTGGTGGTGGGCAATAAAGTGGTTGCTGCTGCTAAAGGTGAAACTGTTTGGGTGACGGGCGATGGCAAGCATACTGTTCTAGAGTTGATCCAAATTCAGATTAACTCTGATCCACGTCGTGGTAAAACTGAAGAGTGTCCACTCAATCCAGTTCGCATTGATTCTGCAGTCGAGTTAGAGCTGGCACGTCAGAAATTGACCGGCGCTAGCATTCCAGGTGTTGAGCAAAAAGTGCTTATTCAAAGTAATGGCAATGTGGCCTTTGATGTCACTGACTTAGTGCACCCAGAAGTGGCCAGTCAGGTTGCCTTAGCTGCACGTGTTGTGGGACTCGAGATCGCTGGCGTTGACCTCGTTGCACAGGACATTAGCAAGCCCCTAGAAGGACAAAATGCCGCCATCGTGGAAGTGAATGCTGGTCCCGGCTTATTGATGCACTTAAAACCCGCAAGCGGGAAGCCTCAGCCTGTTGGCAAAGAGATTGCCAATCACCTCTTCCCGCCAGGAGCCGATTTCCGTATTCCAGTAGTGGGCGTCAGCGGTGCTCGCGGCAAAACTCCAGTTGCCGAAATGATTGCGCATTTCCTGAGGCTCAGTAATTTATATGTTGGCCTCTCTTGCAGTAAGGGGTTATTTTTTGGTCATCGCTCCATTCAAAAAAGTAATGCCGCCAATTGGGAAAACGCCCGTCGCACTCTATTGAATCGCGCAGTTCAAGCAGCCGTCATTGAAAACAATAATCTATCGATGTTGATAGAAGGACTAGCTTATGACCGCTGCCAAGTGGGCGTTGTTTTGAACGTAGATCCAACAGCAAACTTCCCTCAATACGCCATCTATGATGAAGACCAAGTCTTTAGTATCGTGAGAACGCAAGTGGATGTGGTCTTACCTACTGGGGTTGCCGTTCTCAACGCGGACGACCCTATGACCGTCAACATGGCAGAGCTTTGTGATGGCGAAGTGATCTTCTTTACCCAAGATTCTTCTTCCCCCATCGCACAAGATCACTTAAAAAATGGTGGTCGCATTGTCATTATTGGTAATCAGCAAATTACCCTGAAGTCCAACAAGCATGACCAAAAGAGCATTCCTGTACCGCGCCATTGCGAGCCAAATGCTGGAGAGCCCTGGAAGCCCATGAACCTGGGTGCCGCCATTGCTGCAGCCTGGGCTTTAGACATTCCGTTCAACGTTATCGAGGCTGGTGCTGAAACTTTTGTTTCTGACGCTAGCGTTCCAGTAGGGGCTTAATTGGAAATCACCCGTATTCGCATGTTGCGCGGCCCGAACTTATGGAGCCGCCATACCGCCCTAGAGGCAATTGTTTCTTGTGAAGAATCCGAACGTTCAATCGATTCAATTCCTCAATTTGAAACCAAGATTCGCGAACGCTTCCCCCAACTCGGAAGCATGCGTCGCGGCGGTCATAATGAAATCCTGTCCTTAGCGCATGCACTAGAACACGCTGCATTAGGTCTTCAGTCTCAAGCTGGATGTCCAGTCACTTTTAGTCGCACAGTGCAGACAATTGAAGTGGGCGTCTACCAAGTTGTGGTGGAGTACACCGAAGAAGTTGTGGGGCGTATGGCCTTTGACTTTGCATTTGCACTCATTCAGGCAACCCTCAATGACGTGCCATTTGATCTTGCTGCCGCTCTATCAGAATTAGAAGCCTTATATGAAGACGTGCGCTTAGGGCCAAGCACTGGCTCGATAGTCGATGCCGCCGTTCAAAGAAATATCCCCTATCGCCGCATGACTGAAGGCAGCATGGTGCAATTTGGCTGGGGTAGCAAACAAAAACGCATTCAAGCAGCTGAAACTAGTAACACTAGCGCGATTGCAGAAGCGATTGCGCAAGATAAAGAGCTCACTAAGAATTTATTAGCAGCCGCAGGGGTATCCGTTCCGATTGGTGAAGTAGTCACTACCGCGGATGACGCTTGGCGCGCAGCTCAAAATATTGGCGGGCCGATTGTGTTGAAGCCAAAAGATGGTAATCAAGGCAAAGGGGTTGTTGCCAACATCCAAACCGAAGCTGAAGTACGCGCTGGTTTTGTTGTCACCCAAGCCTTTGGTCGCGAAACCATTGTCGAGCGCTACCTACCTGGCGCCGACTATCGTTTACTCGTTGTAGGCAATCGTCTTTCTGCAGCAGCACGTCGTGAGCCTGCTCAAGTGGTTGGCGATGGAAAAAATACTGTTGCTCAATTGGTTGAGCTAGAAAATCAGAATCCATTACGCGGCGATGGTCACGCCACCGCATTAACGAAGATTCGGTTTGACGATATTGCGCTTGCGCATCTAGCGAGTAATAGCCTGAGTCCCCAATATGTACCCAAGACTGGTGAACGCGTTCTCTTGCGCAATAACGCCAACCTCAGTACTGGCGGTACTGCGACCGATGTAACGGATGATGTGCATCCCGATGTTGCTGCCAGCGCTATCGCTGCTGCACAAATGATTGGATTGGACATCGCTGGGGTAGATATTTTGTGTGAAGCGATCTACAAGCCATTAGAAACCCAGGGTGGCGGCATTGTTGAAGTCAATGCTGCACCAGGCCTGCGTATGCATCTCAAGCCCTCCTATGGCAAGAGCCGCCCCGTTGGCGAGGACATCGTCAATATGATGTACCCCCTTGGCGAGGATGGTCGCATTCCAGTAGTGGCGGTTACTGGAACCAATGGCAAAACCACGACCGTACGACTGATTTCTCATTTGCTCAATGAGACTGGTTTACGTGTTGGTATGACCACTACGGATGGCGTCTACATCAATCACCGTTTAATTGATTCTGGTGACTGTAGTGGCCCCAAGAGCGCTCGTAATGTGCTTATGCATCCCGATGTGGATGCCGCTGTTTTAGAAACAGCTCGCGGCGGTTTATTGCGTGAAGGCCTAGGATTTGATCGCTGCGAAGTTGCCGTTGTTACCAATATTGGTGAAGGCGATCACTTGGGCCTGAACTACATCACTAGCGTTGAGGACTTGGCTATTCTTAAGCGAGTCATTGTGCAAAACGTTGCCCCTACTGGTGCGGCTGTTCTAAATGCCGCAGATCCGATCGTTACCAAGATGGGTGATGTCTGTACAGGTAGAGTGATTTTCTTTGCACAGAACCAACATCACCCTGTAATTGCTGCGCATCGCGCCAAGAACAAAAAGGTGATTTACTTTGACGGCACTTATATCGTCTGTTCTAAAGGGTCACGCGTACTCTTCCGCTTCCCCGTCAGTGAAATTCCACTAACCCAGAATGGTGTTCTTGGCTTCCAGATTGAGAACGCCATGGCATCCATTGGCGCAGCTTGGGCTTTAGGTCTGGATGCAGATAAGATTGCGCGCGGACTGCATTCATTCGAGAGCTCCGCAAACGCTGTTCCTGGACGATTTAATCAATTCCAACATAAAGGCGCCACTGTCATTGCTGACTATGGCCATAACCCAGATGCCATGCGTGCCCTCGCTAGCGCAATTGAGGCTATGAAGCCCAAGAAGAGCCATGTTGTCATTAGTGGTGCTGGCGATCGTCGCGATGAAGATATTCGTGATCTCACGCGCATCTTGGGCAATAGCTTTGATAATGTCATCCTCTATCAAGATCAATGTCAACGGGGTCGCGAAGATGGCGAAGTGTTGAAGCTGCTTCAAGAGGGCTTGGTAGGCACAAGCAAAGCCAAGCAAGTAAAAGAAATTACTGGTGAGTTCTTAGCTATCGATACCGCACTCAATGACTTATCTGCTGGCGATATCTGCCTCATTCTCATTGACCAGGTAGAAGAATCGCTTGCTTACCTTAAAGAGAGGGTACAGCCGTAGTACGTAGCTTGCTTCTGAATGCCCCAACAAAAAGCCCAATCACTGATTGGGCTTTTTTAGTTGTCACCCCTTTGGGGATGCTTGTTGTTCTAGCTTATGCCTGCGAGTGATAACGCTGTAAACGCTCAATCTCTTCCCTGGACCCTAGCATCACAGAGACGCGCTCATGGAGCTCAGTAGGAATCATATCCATGATGAGTTGATTGCCATTGGTGGAGGCACCACC
The DNA here is from genome assembly GCA_947371415.1 of Burkholderiaceae bacterium. Taxonomy (GTDB): domain Bacteria; phylum Pseudomonadota; class Gammaproteobacteria; order Burkholderiales; family Burkholderiaceae; genus Polynucleobacter. The sequence continues at coordinate 5,209 of CANBPJ010000077.1, forward strand.
GGCCTGCTCCACTAAGAAACTCATCGGATTAGCTTCATACATTAAACGCAACTTGCCTGGTTTATGGGGCTCACGCTGGTCCCACGGGTACATAAAGATGCCGCCGCGTGATAGCACACGGTGTACATCAGCCACCATGGAAGCAATCCAGCGCATATTGAAATCTTTATCACGCTCGCCACTGACACCAGCTAAGCACTCATCTACATAGCGACGCACAGGCTCAGCCCAGTGGCGCATATTAGACATATTGATCGCAAACTCTTTAGTGGAATGGGCAATCTCAACTGCATGCTTAATTAAGACAAAATCACCAGTGACTTTATTTAGAGTGAACATCACTACGCCATCACCCAGCGTTAAGGCCATTGTAGTTTGCGGTCCATACACCACATAACCGGCAGCTACTTGGTGACGTCCTGATAATAAGAAGTCAGCCGTTTGCAATGGTGCGGCAGGATCTTGTTTCTTGAGTACAGAGAAAATCGTGCCGATCGAGACGTTCACATCGATATTGGAAGAACCGTCCAAGGGATCGAATAAAAGCAGGTAATCGCCGGTGCCTTGCACTGGGAGCGGGAGCTCCATCTCTTCAGAGGCTAAGCCAGCCAGAGATTGACAACCCTGAACACCGTCAATCAATAGGTCATTAGCAATCACATCCAGCTTTTGCTGAACTTCACCCTGGACATTGCCAGTGCCAGCTGAGCCCAACAAGCCAATCAAGGCGCCCTGTGCCACTTCGTGACTTAAAGTTGAGCAAGTATCAGCTACAGCCAATAAAAGCTCTTGTAGGCCAGCAGGGATTGCTTCACCCTTCACCTTAGCGGAGGCTAAATATTGCTTGAAATTCGTATTAAAGGTGCTTGAAGCGGTCAAAAGGAGTTTCTCCGTAGATGCCGTCTAAACGACATATTTCACATGGGGTCTATTTTGCCCTGTTCAGTCACCAAATTCCAATATATGGACTTTTAGAACTGGTTTGTGGGGGATTTAATATCAACTCATCATCCATTTTCCCTATATTGATGCTTATTTTGATGTTAATATACATCAATATTGATGAGAAAAATACATGAGAACAACAGTCACTATCGATGATGAGCTTTATCAGCGGGGGCTAGAGCTTGCTGATCCAGGAATGGATAAGGCCGACCTTTTCCGGGAGGCCATGAATGTCTTTGTCAGAGTTCAAATCGGAAAACGCTTGGCGGCGCTTGGCGGAAAGGCGCCTGAGATGAAAAGCATTCCCCGCCGCAAACCAAAGAGCGGGCAATAACTATGACAATGGTTTTAGCAGATACTTCAGTATGGATATCCCACTTCAGAAAGGGGAACTCGTCATTGCAATCTCTTTTAGTCAATGACCAGGTCTTATGTCACCCACTAGTTCTTTTGGAACTTGCGTGCGGATCACCGCCAGCCCCACGACTAAAAACTTTAAGCCAGTTAAAAAGTTTACGTCAAGCTACGGTAGCAACCACAGAGGAAACAATAGACTTTGTCGAACAGAATCGGTTTTATGAGCTGGGCTGCGGATCAGTCGATATCTCATTACTTGCCTCAACGCTGCTATCAAAAAATGCCGTGATTTGGACATTCGACAAAAATTTAGAGGCTCTAGCTACACAACTTAACGTCGCCTTCAAGGATAGTCTCCACTGAAATAAAAAGGTGGTGAATTGAGAGGGCCTCACCTTAGACGGCCAAAGCCTTAGAAACCACCTCTTTTACATCGGCAGAGAGGGTTTCGCATGCAGCAACTTGCTGTAGGGCTGCCTGCATGAGGCCTTGGTAAGGCTGCGCAAACTGACGCCAGCGATCCAAGCCCCTAGCAAGACGAGCGGCAACTTGCGGATTGATGGGATCTAAAGCGAGAACCGATTCAGCCCAGAATGCATAGCCACTGCCATCTATTTGATGAAAGCTTGCTGGGTTGTTCATGCAAAAAGCATGAATCACGCTACGTACGCGGTTGGGGTTGTTCATCTTAAAAGCTTCATGCGCGCGCAAACGCTTTACATCGCTTAAAGTGGGCTCGGCATTGGCAACCGGAGGGCGACTTGATTGCAAGGCGAACCACTTATCAATCACCAAAGCATCATCAGCAAATCGGGTGTAGAAATCCTCTAAGCAAGCTGATGCCAATTTAGATCCATGAATCACCAGCCCAGCTAAAGCTGCGTACCGGTCCGTCATATTGTCGGCATTCTGATACTGATTGACTGCCATCGGCGCCCAGATTAATGGATCGGCTTCGAGCAACATGCTCAGAGCCAAGTTCTTTAAGGCACGCTTACCAGCACTGGCTGCATCCGGACTAAATGACCCCGGGGTTTGCATTTGTTGGTACAGCGCAGCCCATTCAATACGCAACTCACTGGCAATCGCATGTCGGAAGGCGCGACGTGCGGCATAGATCTGTTGAGGATTAACGCTGGCGCACTGCTCATACAGGTAAGTCTCCGCTGGCAAGGTCAGCGCCAAGTCCTTAAATGCTGGATCTAGATCAGGATCAGTTAAGAGCTCGCGATACGCTGCAATGAGTGCAGCATCAGGCAGGCGATTACCTAAAATCATTTGCATTGCCAGCTTCTGGCCAGCCTCCCAACGATTGAAAGCATCATCATCACTAGAGAACATCACCAATAGATCGGCTTCGCTTTGATCAAAGTCCAAATTGATTGGAGCTGAGAAACCGCGATTGATTGATAGCACAGGGCAACTCGTCACATCATCAAAAGTCCAAGTTTGCTGCTGCTGGGTTAACTCCAACAAGGTCTCAACCTGGTCATCTGCTGCCGTTAACAGGCGCATCTTTAAAGGAATATGAAATAGCTTGCTATCTTTATTTTCCGCATTGATTGCGGGGCTTTGCGTTAAGGTAATTTGATATTGCTTTTTACCGGCGTCATAAGATTCTTCTACTCTGACTTTCGGTGTACCTGCTTGGCTGTACCAGTTTTTGAACTGTGAAAGATCGCGGCCATTAGCATCAGCCATTGCGGCTAGAAAATCATCACAGGTCACCGCTTGACCATCGTGTCGCTGGAAGTAGAGATCCATTCCTTTACGGAAGCCATCTATGCCCAGCAAGGTTTGGTACATACGAACAACTTCAGCACCCTTCTCATACACCGTTACGGTATAGAAATTATTAATCTCCTGGTATTCATCCGGGCGAATCGGGTGGGCCATCGG
>CANBPJ010000078.1 GCA_947371415.1 Burkholderiaceae bacterium
ATGTCCTTGTGGCTGCATATTGCCACCCATCACACCAAATGCCATGGCAGCTTGATTGCCTTTAGTGAGGAATGCTGGAATGATGGTGTGGAAAGGGCGTTTACCAGGAGCAACCTGATTAGGGTGGCCATCCACTAGGCTAAAGCTCATGCCGCGGTTATGCAGGGCAATGCCGCCAGGAGCGACCACTCCAGAACCAAAGCCCTTGAAATTCGACTGAATATAAGAAATCATCATGCCGGAGTCATCAGCGGCGCATAGGTAAACAGTGCCACCAGCGTGTGGATCTCCCGCACCATAGCTTCCTGCTTGATTGTGATTAATGAGTGCAGCGCGACTGGCTAAATAGTCCCTATCTAATAAAGCACTCGTTGGCACCTTCATTGTGCTGGCATCAGATACATGAGCATACGCATCAGCAAAGGCCATACGCATGGCTTCCACTTGTAGGTGAATGCGTTGTGCAGAATTCGCGGGATATTGTTTTACATTGGCCGCTTGCAAAATGCCGAGGGCTATTTGTGCGACGATGCCCGAGCCATTGGGCGGAATCTCATGGAGAGTGTAGTCACCATAGTCAAATGCTAATGGCTCAACCCATTCAGTTTGGTTGGCAGCAAAATCCGCCATCGTGAAACAGCCACCAGTGCTTTGAGCAAAGTCGACCATGCTTTGGGCTAACTTGCCGGTGTAAAAAGATTCACCTTCGGTATCTGCAATCTCGCGCAAAGTGTTGGCTTGAGCGGGGTAGCGCCAAAGTTGACCGGCAGTCGGTGCCTTGCCATCAATCAAGAAGGACTCCGTAAAGCCAGGTTGATTTTTCAGAATCGGAATGGCTTCGCGCCATTGACGTGCAATCACAGGTGAGACTGGAAAGCCATTTTCTGCATAATCAATCGCACGTTTAAAGAGTTGAGCAAAAGGCAGCTTGCCAAATTTTCGTGAGAGCTCAATCCACCCTGAAACCATGCCGGGTACAGTGACGGTATTCCAGCCAATCAGATCCATTGCCGCCTTGCCAGCAAAATAGTCTGGGGTCCACGCTGCAGGTGCGCGACCAGAGGCATTCATACCATGGAGCTTTTTGCCATCCCAAATTAATGCAAAACCATCGCCACCTAAGCCATTCATCGTAGGCTCTACTACGGTGAGCGTGATTGCAGTAGCTAAGGCTGCATCAACTGCATTGCCACCATTTTGCAAGGCTTCAATGCCTGCTTGTGTAGCTAATGGCTGCGAACTAGCAACCGCATTTTTAGCAAGTACTGGGGCGCGGCCGCCACCAAAGGGAGGGGAAATCAACATGGATCTAATCTATTCAATAAAGGGGTGTACTGCAAGGCAATGCTTGCTTAATCAATTTTAACGTTTGCAGCCTTGACAATCTTTGCCCATTTGTCTTGTTCGCTTTGGGTGATGATGGCGAGTTGTTCAGAGTTGGCAAACTGTGGATGTATCCCTTGGTTTGCTAGACGAGTCTTAAAGTCTGGGTTAGTCAAAATCTTCCGAATTTCTCTTTCTAGTCTTGCGGCAATCGCAGGAGATGTTCCCTTGGGTGCATAAATTGCGTACAGGTTCTCCACATCAAACTGTTTCATGCCATCTTGACCTAAGGTTGGCACATTAGGCATTAATGGTGAGCGCTCTGGCGCAGCAATCGCAATCGGGCGCAACTTACCACTCTGAATATGTGGCAAGGACGCGGTCACGCTATCAAACATCATGAGGGTGTTACCGGCAATTAAATCAGGCAAGGCGAATGCACTGCCCTTATAAGGAATGTGTGTACCGGTAGCGCCGATGCGCTGCATAAACAGCGTGGCTTCCAAATGGGAGAGGCTGCCATTACCCTGAGAAGCGTAATTGAAGTCACCTTTTTTAGATTTAATAAACGCGATGAGCTCTGGCAAATTTTTGGCTGGCACGGAAGGGTTGACCACAATTAAATGTGGAATGCTACCGATTAAGGCAACGGGCACAAAGTCTTTAGTGAGATCTGCTGGAGGATTTTTAAACAGCGAGTAAGAAATCGATTGATTTGTCAGGGCGCTAAACAGTAGGGTGTATCCATCTGGTGAAGCCTTGGCTGCAGCGCCTAGAGCAATCATTCCACCTGCACCGGGCTTGTTATCAATGACCACTGCTTGACCCAAGGCCTCGCCAAGAGGCACACCTATTGATCTAGCAAATACATCGGTAGAGCCACCAGCAGGAAAGGGCAGGATGGCAACGATGGGTTTCTTGGGCCAATCAGTATCGGGCGCTGAGAATGCTTGAGTGCAAGGGCCCATCGAAAATAATAAGGCGGCAAGGAGACGGCTAGAGAAGGATTTGGATATGTTCATTTCAATATTCTTTAGGTAATGGGTCTATCGTATTGGAAAAGTGCTAATGAGGTGAGCTTAGATGAATGGTGTTAATCATTGTCGGCTCGCATGATGCGAAATCAGGATTTGGTGCTCAGTATTAGTGCATCATGCCCAAGGTGAAGTCATATTCAGCTGAAGTAGAGTGAGCCCGCTAGTTAAATAGGTGGTACAAAATGGGAATGGCTACCGCACTAATGACGCCATTCATCCCCATTGCCAAGCTGGCATACGTCCCCGCTTCAGGGTGAATGCTAAATGCCCGCGAGGTCCCGATCCCGTGGGCCCCAATGCCAATCGCAAAACCCCGTTGCCACCATGCTTTCATACCCAATGCATTAAGAATAAATGGTGCCAAAATAGCGCCGAGTATTCCGGTTGTGACAGCAAAAATAGCGGTTAATGTTGGTGAGACACCAATGCGCTCTGCAATACCCATCGCAATTGGTGCAGTAACTGATTTGGGATACATTGCCCCAGTAATACTCACATCAGCCCCTAATAATTTAGCGATATTGACCGCGCTAATGATGGATATCAAACCGCCGGCAATTAAAGACGCCAGCAGGGGAATGGAGCGACCTTTAAGGCTATTAAGTCCTCTATATATAGGTATGGCTAAAGAGACTGTTGCAGAGCCCAGCAGGAAGTGAATAAACTGCGCTCCCTCAAAGTAGGTTGAATAGGGCATCTCAATCAGCTGAATCACGCTAGCTACCAAGATGATGGCAATGGCTACTGGGTTAGCAAGGGGGTTCTGCTTGGCAGACTGGTAAACCCAGAGCCCAATTTGATAGGCGGCCAAGGTAATGAAGAGGGCAAACAAGGGGCTACCAGAGAGGTAAACCCAAATCTCGACGATGGAGTGTTTTTCGTTCACTGACCCACCTCTTTGGGCTTGGAGCTTAAAAATCGGACAACCACTGCGCTAGTGGCGATTGTGAGGATCACACTGCCAATGAGGGCGCTGATAATCGCTAGGGCATTGGCCTTGAGCTGCGGCAAAAACAGCACCACGCCAACGGCAGCAGGGACAAATAAGAGACCGAGATAGCGACTAAAACCATCGGCAACACTGGCTAATTCTGGATTGATCCCTTTGCGCAGTACCAGCCAAATAATGAGGAGTACTAGGCCAATCACTGGGCCGGGCAAAGTAGGTAGGGCGAACTTAGAAACAAGCTCCCCAAGGCTTTGAAATAAGAGGATTTGTACAAGGCCGGAGATCATGCCCTGATCTTACTGCTGTGCAATATATGTTGCAATGCAATAAAGGAATTTTTGTTTAATATAGGCTCAATAAAAGTAGGGTAAAAAATAACAAAAGCTGGGGCATTCTGAAAAGAAAGGCCTTCAAATTACAAATCCAATAGGAGAGTGCACATGGCCGACTTAAACGTCAACGGTAAGAAGTACAAGGTAGATGTTGATCCAGATACCCCTTTGTTATGGGTGATTCGTGATCACGTAGGTCTGACAGGCACAAAATATGGCTGTGGCGTTGGTCAATGTGGCGCCTGTACAGTGCTCTTTGAAGGTCAAGCTATCCGTAGTTGCTCTATTCCAGTGAGCGCTGCAGAAGGTAGAAAGATTGAAACTATTGAGAGCTTGGAAAAGAGTGGCCAACTATCAAAAGTACAAAAAGCCTGGGTCGACAATCAGGTTCCCCAGTGTGGTTATTGCCAGTCCGGCATGGTCATGGCGACCACTGCGTTGTTACGTAACACCCCAAAGCCTACAGATGCGCAGATCGATGCGGCAGTAACCAACATCTGCCGTTGCGGAACCTTCCAACAAGTGCGTGATGCGATTCATGCAGTGAGCAAGGCATAAGGAACGATCATGACTAAAACTATTAATACATCAAGCAATACAGCAACCACAAATACTTCACGTCGCCACTTTATCGTTGGCTCTAGCGCTATTGCAGCTGGCTTAGCCATTGGCTTTGATTTCTCATTCATTTCTGCTGCTAATGCCGCCATGGGCACTGGCACCACAGCTATGGCACCCCTTGCAAGCCCAGAGATTGGTGTTTGGGTGGTGGTAAAGCCTAACGATGACATCATTGTGCGCATCGTGCGTTCTGAGATGGGTCAAGGAACGATTACTGGTTTGGCGCAAATGGTTGCTGAAGAATTGCAGTGCGACTGGAAAAAAGTTTCTTATGAATATCCATCGCCAGCCGAGAGTCTCAAGCGCAAGCAAGCTTGGGGTAGCTATTCCACTGGTGGTAGCCGCGGTATTCGTACCTCTGAGCAATATGTTCGTAAAGGTGGCGCAGCAGCTCGCATCATGTTGGTTCAGGCTGCAGCGAATCAGTGGAATGTGCCTGTATCTGAGTGCGTAGCTAAAGATAGCGTGATCACGCATACACCATCTGGTCGTAAAACGACCTTCGGTAAGGTATCTGTAGCCGCTTCCCAGTTAGAAGTGCCAAAAGAAATTCCTCTAAAAGATCCTAAAGAGTGGACTTTGATTGGTAAGCCAGTAAATCGTATTGATGGCGTATCTGACAAAGTGACCGGCAAGCAAATCTACGCAATTGATTTAAAGATGCCAGGCATGTTGGTTGCGACGATTAAAGAGTCTCCAGTGTTCGGCGGCAAGGTCAAGAGCTATGACGCTTCTAAAGCCTCCAGCATGAAAGGTGTGAAGAAGGTTGTCCAAGTAGGTGATTCAGCTATTGCAGTCGTAGCAGATACCTTTTGGCAGGCTAAAACAGCTTTGGATGCAGTCAGCATCAACTGGGATAACGGCGCTAATGGTGATGTTTCAAGCGCCACCATTAAGAAAATGCTCGAAGGCGGCCTTACTGCAAGTGATGCATTTGTAGGCAACTCTAACGGTGATGCGCAAGAAGCCATCAGCAAAGCCTCCAAAACCATTGAGGCAACCTATTTCTATCCATTTTTAAATCATGCAACTCTTGAGCCACAAACTGCTACTGCGAAGTGGACTGCAGATTCTTGTGAGGCTTGGGTTCCAACCCAAGACGGCGAGGCATCTTTAGCCGCTGTGATTGCGGCCTCTGGATTGCCAGCTGAAAAGTGCAATGTTTACAAGGTCAATCTTGGTGGTGGATTTGGTCGTCGTGGTGCATTCCAGGATTACACAACGCAGGCAGTTAATATTGCCAAGCAAATGCCGGGTACCCCAATCAAATTGATTTGGACTCGCGAAGAAGATATGACGCAGGGCCGCTATCACCCGACCATGATGTGCAAGATGACTGCAGCCTTTGACGATAAGAAAAATATCACCGGTCTGAATATGCGTTTATCTGGCCAATCCATTTTGGCCTCAGTGCGCCCCGCTGTAGTTGCCTCCAATAAAGGTAAAGATCCAGCGGTATTTCAAGGTTTGGATGAGGCTGGAGAGCATGGTATTACTTATAGCTTCCCGAATTTGATGGTTGATCACGCTATGCGCAATACACACGTGCCGCCAGGCTTTTGGCGTGGCGTGAATGTCAATCAAAATGCGATCTTCCTAGAGACATTTATGGATGAGATGGCTGAGGCAGCTGGAGTTGATGCGATCGAGTTCCGTCGTAAGCATATGGATAAATTTCCACGTGCCGTAGCGGTGCTCAACGCAGTAGCTGATGGTATCGGTTGGAATTCGCCAGCTAAGCCAGGCGTATTCCGTGGTGTTGCACAGATGCGTTCCTATGGCAGCTATGTCGCCGCAGCTTGTGAACTATCTGTAAGCGCAGATAACGAAGTGAAGATCCATCGTATTGTGGCTGCGACTGATCCTGGTTATGTTGTTAATCCAGCGCAAGTTGCTCGTCAGGTTGCAGGCTCCTTTGTCTTCGGTTTATCTGCACTTTTCGAAGAGGAAATCACCATCGAGAAGGGCGCAGTTGTACAGAAGAACTTTGATACCTTTAACTCGATTCGTCTCTCACAAATGCCTAAGGTGGAAACCATCATCATTCAAGGTGGCGGTAAGGAGTGGGGTGGTGTCGGTGAGCCAACGATTGCCGTAGCAGCGCCAGCGGTACTCAATGCAATTTACCGAGCTACTGGTAAGCGCTTGCGTACAGTTCCATTGAAAAACAGTGGCATCAAGTTGGTATAAGTTCGATGCTTATGGGATTGGGTGAGAGGTAATGAGAGGCACGCTGGCAGCGGTATTGCTAGGAATGTCAATCGTATCTCTTGCTTACCCCAGCTATGCACAAACCTGGTCAGGGGATTCCATTGTGAATCCCCTGACTTCTTCTCCTGGGGATGCAGCTAAAGGCCGTATGATTGTTGCGAGTCGTCAAACAGGTTTATGCCTGCTCTGTCATAGTGGGCCCTTTCCGGAAGAGCGCTTTCAGGGAAACTTGGCTCCCGATATCGGGGTTAGTGTTGGTCACTTAAATGAAGCGCAATTGCGGGCCAGAATAGTAGATCCTAGTCGCTTTAATCCCAGCACCATCATGCCCTCCTATTACCGCACCGAAGGCCTCAATCGGGTGGCCCCCAAGTTTGTAGGTCAACCGATATTAAGTGGGCAAGAGATTGAAGATGTCGTGGCTTTTCTGCTTAGTCTTAAGGCAAAAGCTGTTCAATGAAATACAAAATATCACCATGACTTCATTAAAAGTAAATTCCCCTTCCCTCAATCTAACTCGAAGACTGTATTTGTCTGCGCTAGGCATTTTAGGTTTGACGAGCTGGCTTACTCCGTTCTCCGCCAACGCTAAAAAGTCAGAGGCAATGGAAGTGATTGCAAAGATCGTAGGCTCAAATGCCGTTCGCGATGGAAGGGTGAAGCTGGTCATTCCGCCCTTGGTGGAGAGTGGCAATTTAGTGGTTTTGAAGGTCTCTGTTGAAAGCCCCATGACCGCAAATAACTATGTGAAAGTGGTGCACATCATCGCTGAAGGTAATCCGCTCCCCAATATTTTTAGCGCCTATTTCACACCGCGCTCTGGGCGCGCCGAACTCACCACGCGTGTTAGGTTGGCTGATTCACAGAGAGTCTGGGCGATCGCTCAAATGAGTGACGGCAGTTTTTGGCAGGATTATGCTGATACCCTAGTCACCTTATCGGCATGCACGGAGTTGGTATGAGCAAGACTTCCCGTACCGGCATTACGGCTCCTGCAAACGCAAAGAAGGATTCGATTATTGAGATTCGAGCGATTGCGCAGCATGATATGGAAACAGGCTTTCGATATACGGAGGATGGCAAGCGCATTCCTCGGGACATCATTCGGGTATTTACTTGCACTTACAACAACGAAGAGGTCTTTAGGGCTGATTTTTATCCGGGTATTGGCGCAAATCCCCTCATCATTTTTACTGCGATTGCAGTAGCAACGGGCATCATTGAGTGCAAGTGGACGGGTGATGATGGTTATGAGGCGCTCAATCAAGTAAACATTACCGTCTCGTGAAAGCCTTGCCGCTCTGCAATCGCTTGTTGTGCCTATTGCTTGCGTTGATGATGGCACCTGCCGCTTTTGCGGCTGACGTTTTAAAAGATAGCCGCCAATCGAGTTATCAGTTGATGACGGCTGAAAATCAAGCCATGCAAGATGATCCTAATTTAAATCCCGCTCTGTTTTGGGTAATGGATGGTCATAGCCTCTGGAAAGAAAAGGCGGGCAATCAGAATGTCTCTTGCGCCTCTTGTCACGGCGATTCTGGAAAAAAGATGGCTGGTGTTGCGGCTCAATTTCCTAAGGTCATTAGAGGGAAGCTGCAAACATTAGAGGGGCAAATTAATCAATGTCGCTCGGCGCAGCAAGATGCTCCAGCACTCGCGTATGAAAGCAAAGCACTCTTGGCTTTAACTACATTTGTTGCCGCCCAGTCCAAGGGAATGCCGATTGCTATTCAAGAGACAACCCGAAACACTAAAGACCT
>CANBPJ010000079.1 GCA_947371415.1 Burkholderiaceae bacterium
TAAGGAAATAAATTTATGATGGTGTTGTACTCGGGCACAAACTGCCCATTCTCGCAACGCTGCCGTTTGGTGCTTTTCGAAAAAGGCATGGACTTTGAGATCCGTGATGTGGACTTGTTTAACAAGCCAGAAGACATCTCGGTAATGAATCCTTACGGTCAAGTTCCAATCTTGGTTGAGCGCGACTTAATTTTGTATGAGTCAAACATCATCAATGAATATATTGACGAGCGCTTTCCTCATCCACAGTTGATGCCACCCGATCCTGTTGCACGCGCACGTGCACGCCTCTTCCTCTTCAATTTTGAGAAAGAGTTGTTTGTGCACGTAGCTGCCTTGGAAAATGAAAAAGGTAAAGCAGCTGAGAAGTCTCACGAAAAAGCGCGTTTAGCAATTCGTGATCGCTTAACTCAATTGGCGCCTATTTTTGTGAAGAACAAGTACATGTTGGGCGAAGAGTTCTCTATGCTTGACGTAGCTATCGCTCCTTTATTGTGGCGTTTAGAGCATTACGGTATTGATCTTTCACGCAATGCAGCCCCCCTCTTAAAGTACGCTGAGCGTATTTTTAGCAGACCTGCATATATTGAGGCGTTAACACCTTCAGAAAAGGTAATGCGCCGCTAAGCGGCTCATTACTCAGGCGGCTATTCGGCATGTCTGATATTCCAAGCAATAAGCCTTACTTAATCCGTGCACTACATCAGTGGTGTACGGATTTTGGTTTTACGCCCTTCATGGCAGTCTTTGTTGATTCCACTGTTGAAGTGCCTATGGAGTTTGTGAAGAAGGATGAAATTGTTCTTAACCTCTCTCTTGAGGCATGCCATCAACTTAATTTGGACAATGACTGGATCAGCTTCCAGGCTAGATTTGGCGGAGTTCCCAGAAAAATTATGGTCCCGGTTACTCATGTCTTGGCAATTTATGCGCGAGAGAATGGACAGGGGATGTCTTTTCCATTTGACCCTAGTCAAATCAAAGAACTTCATGTTGCTGATTCTTCGGATGAATCTCTCCAAAAGCCAAAAACAGGTAAGCCCACTTTAAAAATTGTGAAGTAGTTTCATGTCGAAAAATCAGCTGCCGGAACTCTTAAAGCTGGCTGAGCAATATTTTCGCCAGCAAAACTATGCCCTCGCAAAAGCATTGCTCCAAAGAATACTTCAAGAGCATTCGGATAACGCCAGGGCAAATGAATTGCTTGCCTACATTATTGGCAATGATGGTGATCTTCAGGGTGCCATCCTATTGCTGGAAAAAGCCACCTCTTCTAATTGCAGTCCGGCGGTACATTACGAACTGGGCGGTATCTATCTAAGCATTGATGAGGATGAGAAGGCCATTTCATCCTTTGAGAAGGCTGCCAGCTTAGGGTTTAGAACCTTTGAGTTGTATTTTAAGTATGGCCAGTCATTAGCAAAATTAGGCCTATTTCATCAAGCGATTGAGCAGTTTACCCATGCAAAACAAAAGAATGGATCTAGTCCGGAGCTATTTTTTAATTTAGCTAAGTTGCATGAATATTTGGGTGATTACAGCAAAGCACTTCAGGAGTATGAACGCGTCATAAGCCTTGAACCCGCATATGCTCTGGCATGGATTGGGGGAGGGCGGATATTAAAGCATCAGGGTGACTTTGCTGCGGCTTTGAATGCATTTGATAAGGCGCTCGCTCTAAATGCCACAGACCCAGAGGCTTTATATCTTAAAGGCAATCTGCTGCGTTCTATGAAGCGATATGCGGAGGCAATTGAGGTTTTTGCCAATTGCTTAAGTGTGGCAGCAGATTTACCATTTTTATTTGGCGCATATGTAAATACCAAATTGCTCATCTGCGATTGGAGTGATTACGATGAGAGTCTTGAAAAAATAAGACAGCAATTACTGGAATTTAGAGAGGTGATTTCTCCATTTTCCTTGCTTGCCCTAGTAGATGATCCTGGATTACAGTTGTTGGCGGCTACTGCCTGGGCAAAGCATGAAACAAAAAATAGCCCACTATTTCCAGTCAACGCCACTACTTCTCATCCGAGAAAAATTCGAATCGGATATTTTTCGGCAGACTTTGGATTTCATCCTGTTGCCTTTTTAATCGCAGAGATTTTTCAATTACACAATCGAGAACAGTTTGAGATCTTTGGATTCTCTACGGGCCCCAATACAGGCGACCCCATGCGAAAGCGCCTGGAGAAAGCCTTCGATCAATTTATTGACGTTGAAAATCTCTCGGATTCCAAGATTGCCGAGCGTGCAAGAGAGCTGGAAATCGATATTGCGATTGATCTAACTGGCTTTACTCAGGATGGGCGAACCAATATTTTTGCCTTGGGAGCTGCGCCGGTTCAGGTAAATTTTTTGGGTTACCCAGGCACGCTTGGCGCCCCCTATATGGATTACATCATCGCAGATCCCATTTTGATTCCGGATGGCAGTCAGCAGTTTTACGCAGAAAAAATTGCCTATTTGCCGGACTCTTATCAGCCCAATGATCGCCAGCGCCCACGGTCGGTTAGCAGAATTTCTCGGGCTGAGGCAGGATTGCCTGAAGATGGGTTTGTGTTTTGCTGTTTTAATAATAATTTTAAGATCACGCCCGGGCAGTTTGATTTATGGGCTGCTATTTTGCAGCAGGTAGAGGGTAGTTATTTATGGCTGCTTGAAGATAATCCTTTGGCCTCAAATAATCTAAGGCATGAAATCCAGAAAAGGGGTATTCACCCTGATAGGCTTGTATTTGCACCCAGAGTCTCGCCCGAAGATCATTTGACCCGCATATCGGCTGCAGATCTATTTTTAGATACCGCCCCGTATAACGCCCACACTACAACTAGCGATGCCCTTTGGGTTGGGTTGCCCGTCCTCAGTGTGATGGGCAAGAGCTTTGCTAGCCGAGTTGCAGCGAGCTTAATTTTTGCAGCCGGTCTTCCAGAGCTTGTTGTGGAAACGAATGAGGCATATGTCCTGTTGGCAGTAGAGTTGGCAAGGGCACCCGATAAGCTAGAGGGCTTCAGAAGTAGACTGCTGACGAGCTATAGAAGGGTCCCCTTATTTGATTCGGTAAAGTTCACCAAGAATCTAGAGAATTTGTATACCCAAATGTATGCAAAATCCCAGTCCAGCCTGCCACCATCGGAAATTACAGCATTTGAGGAGTGATTCCTGAGTTTGGGTTAAAATATTCACGTTGCCCCTTTAGCTCATCTGGTAGAGCAACTGATTTGTAATCAGTAGGTGGTCTGTTCGAGTCGGACAAGGGGCACCAAAATTTGAATTGCCTCACATAGTGAGGCAATTTTTTTGTGGTTTACTAATGCCATGAATTATCCTAAATTGCATTTTGAGGTGAGGCAAGGAACATGACTCGCGGAATTGTGTCTATTTACTGGGGTGACGAATCTAAGCTGCCGATAGAACGTCTTAAGGCTTCTGTCGCTAAATTTCACCCTGAACTGCCTCACGAAATCATTAAAGTAGAAGCGCCAACTGATAGTGCTTCAAGCTTGAATCTAAAAGCCTCAATGTTTGATATGTCTCCATTTGATGAGACATTGTTTCTTGATATAGATACTGTTGTTTTAGGTAATCTAGGTTTTGGATTTGAAAAGGCAAAACAATTCAGCTTGGCTGTTGCGATATGTGAATCTCCCTGGGCGAAGCGCTATCGAAAGATTTTTTCAGGAGATCAAGTTGAGTACAACACTGGAGTAATCTTTTTTTCGCGCTCTGCTAAGCCGATCTTTGATGCCTGGAAGGCATTTAGTCAAGAAGTTGATTCTGAGAATTTCGGCGTTTCTTTTGATTCGGGTGAAATATTTAGGCAGCCCGCAAACGATCAAGGATCATTTGCACTGGCAATTGAAAAGACTGGGTTTAACCCTTTTGTCTTGCCTATGAATTGGAATTTTAGGCCATTGTGGCAAAAAAGCTTCTGTGGACCAATTAAAATTTGGCACGATTACGCTGACCCTCCGGCATTCTTCACTGAATTAAGTACTTACTACTCATCTCCAGATTCCATCATTCAATATCACCAGGGATAAGCCAAGAGCCTAAATCTGATGACGAATAAAAAAATAGTTGAAGTAATTAGCCCCTTTAGTGATTTAGAACCAATCCATAGAATGAAAGTTCTTGGTTTGGTAAAGGGCGCAGCTAATGAATTTTCATTCCATGAGTTTGGCAAAGCGGATAGTCTGCCTTCCATTATTTTGATTAATTGTCTGCATTTAGATCTTGTCAAAAATGAAGATTTTATAAAAGCACTCGAACAGCGATCACAAAATGCAGTAGTGATGTTGTTGATGGCAGACTTTTATCCCTCTTCACTCGAGTATTTGAAGCTTTGGGAAAATTATGTTGATGTTTTCTTGGTGCCCACTCCCGAGATGCGGGATTTTGTGAAA
Organism: Burkholderiaceae bacterium; assembly: GCA_947371415.1. Lineage (GTDB taxonomy): Bacteria > Pseudomonadota > Gammaproteobacteria > Burkholderiales > Burkholderiaceae > Polynucleobacter. Next base: position 4,407 of record CANBPJ010000079.1, read on the forward strand.
ATATTCACAAAAAAATCCGTGAATGTATTAATCGACCCCATTGATTTCGGACTAACTGATTCTAGGCTGGTAGAGGCTAAACCCCCTTCACCATTAAAGGTGGTGTGGTTTGGCTATCCCGAGTCGTATGCAAAATCAATGGAGATGTATGCGGGCGTGCTCACACAACTTCACCAGCAGCGTGATATTGAATTTCACATCATCTCAAAAAATGATACATACGGAGAGTTTGCTGGGTGTGTCATGCATGAATATCGCCCTGATACATTTTTAGATCTGCTTTGCCAGTTTGATGTAGCGGTTCTGAGCCACTTCCCATTTGATTTCTCCATCAGCACGCAATGGAAGTCTGAAAACAAAGCTGTTTTAGCCATTAACCGAGGATTACCTGTTGTTGCCTCCAGGACGCCCACCTACAGCAGGCTGCTTGAGTCTTGTGCGGTTGGAGAATTTTTATTCTCCACGGCGGATGATTTGGTTTCTGCATTAAGAAAATTACAGAAACCCGAGGTACGAGATGCGTATTTGAGGGCTTCGCAAAACACTGTTTTAGAAAATTACGCCATAAGCACTATGTCTCGGCAGCTATCAAAAATATACCTAGAAGAAAGCTTGAAGAAGTCTTCTTAATTTAGGTGATCAGTCTTAATTTTTTATTTAAATCATCCCTCAGTTTGAAAAAAAATTGAGTATAGATGGGCGATTGTCGAGTGGCTCCCGCCATTTTTAGTGCATCTAGTTGAAGTAATGTTTCTTTATGGTTGGCGAGGACGCTATCCCCAAATGAAGACATAGTGGGGTCAATGGATCTAACAATCCATTTATTGGGGTAGGCGCCCATAAGTAAGGAGGCAATTCTCTCAATAATAAATATTTTGTTCTGAACAGGGCGACCATCATGCCTAACTTGTGTATTTAGTAGTTGACCAAGATCCGTGGTGTTAGCCTCAGCTTCTTCATAAATTTTTTCACAAAAGCTCAACCACTCTAACCAAAAATGTGGCTTTGCCACAAAAAAGTTGCAGAAAACAGTGTTGAGAGAATGCATCACCATATTCATTGGATTTATCTCCAAGTTAAGGTGATGGGCGCTTTTCTTAGAGATTGCATCGAAATCACCATGATGCTGTGATGCCTGCTCAAATACATTGAGGTAGTAGGCCGTATTTTCAAAGAAGGGCGAGAATAGCACTACATCCGCATCTTCATGTTGATTAAGAACCTCTAAGACCTGCCTCCCCTTAAGACCGGTTTTGAAATTAAATTTAGGGGAGAAAAATCCATAATATGAGCATGGGTCGAGTTGTTCGCTCTTTAAATATTCTCTTATTGGCCAAAATTCGTACCAACTGGCATTGAGTGAGTTGGAGTTATCGAGCGGAGTGAAGTCAGGATCCAATAATGCTTTGGTGGCCTCGTCATAATATATTTGAAATAAATTAAATTTTGACATTTATATTTTTAATATTGGTAGAGCTATAGTTAAATCTTTATGCCAAGTTTATTCCCCAATGTTTCTGGTATGTATATTATTCCAATAATTGCCCCGGCCATCAGAAAGAGGGTTGGGTACCACAACCCTGCAGTACTGCTATTCAATGTTTGATTTAACCAAGCAACAATAAAAGGCAGCAAACCGCCTATCCAGCCCGCAGCAAGATTATGGGGCAATGTAGCTGCGCTGTTTCTGGATTTTGCAGGAAAAAATTCAGCCAACACGGCGCTTTGGGGGCCTACTACTAGCGCAAGAATTGCCGACAGTCCAATAAGAATTCCGAGAATTAGCATTCCTTCAGTATTGAATAGATTGGAGTTGGATATGCTCTTACCCAGTGTGCCTAGGAAATAGAAAGCTGGCTGAATGAAGATTGCACCAAGCACAAGGCCGCTCAGTATTACCGGCTTTCGCCCAATCTTATCTGAAAGCCATCCCGCAAATATGGTTAGTGGGAATAGGGCTAGCGTTGAATAGATTGTCAGCATATCCACCAACTCTGCGGGAAGTTTTACTTCTGTCTTTAAGAATATCGATGTGTAGACTTGAACACAAAAAAACAGAATTGCTCCGCTTGAAGATACGCAGAAAAAAAGTAGAAACATTCTTTTGCGGATCTCTGGATCTTTAAAGTTATGAACAAGCTGGGATTCTGTCTTTTGATTGCTACTGCTTAGCTCCAAAAAAACTGGCGTCTCTTCCAGTGCACGTCTAGCCTGAATGGCTATGATGAGTAATCCAAGCGATACCCAAAACGGTACGCGCCAACCCCAAGATAGAAACTCTTCTGGCGAGAGATTACTTCTCAGAAGTGTAATTTGGAGTGTGGAGACCAGAATGCCCAATGGCCCCATGAGTTGCAAGAAGCTGGTCTTAAAGCCGCGATTGGTATCTCCAGCATGTTCGGTCAGGTAGACGGCGCTGCCACCGATTTCTCCGCCTGCTGAGAGGCCCTGTAAAAGTCTTAGACTCACGAGGAGAATAGGCGCCCAAATTCCAGTCTGGGCATATGTTGGCAAGAAACCAACGCTGACTGTTGCGATACCCATTAATGCAATAGTGATCATAAATACGGGTTTTCGGCCAATCCGATCACCCATGGAGCCGAAAAGGGCTGAGCCTATAGGTCGCACTACCATTCCAACACCAAATGTCGCTAAGCTGGCCAGAAGGCCGGTGTTGGGGTCACTAGAGGGGAAGAAGAGAGGGCCAAAAACTACGGCTAGAGTGGCGAATGTTAGAAAGTCATACCATTCTAAAAAGGTTCCAAAGCAGGCTGCAATAGCCACTTTTCTGTAGGAATGTGATGAAGCTTTAATTGCTGATGCGCTGGTATCAGTCAATTTTTATTCTGAATCTGTGGATGATTCAATCAGGGGTGTGGGTAAATTTTTACTCGGTTTGACACCGAGCTCACGAACTTTCTCCGCTGTGCGAATGAGGTTACCCTTACCAGACTTCAGTTTGTTAAAGGCATCGTGATAACTGGTTTGCGCTTGATCTAAGCGTTGACCTAGTTTTTCTAAATCATCTACAAAGCCAACAAATTTGTCATAGAGAGAGCCACATTGCTTGGCGATCTCTAGCGCATTACGATTCTGGTGATCTTGTCTCCAGAGATGGGCAACAGTACGGAGAGTGGCCATCAATGTACTTGGGCAGACCAGCACAATATTTTTAGCCAAGGCTTCTTGATAAAGATTAGGGGCGGTTTTGAGTGCTAAGAGAAATGCAGGTTCAATGGGAACAAACATCAGTACGAAGTCTACGGAGCCAATGCCATACAAGGAGCTGTAGTTCTTACTAGAGAGCCCTTGAATATGCTGACGCAATGATTGGATATGCGCAGCCAACTCTTGTTCAGCAATGACAGGATCAGAGGCTTCTGCATGACGTGAGTAAGCCGTGATGGAAACCTTGCTATCGACCACCAGGCTTCTGCCTTCGGGCAACTTGACGACAACGTCAGGCTGCAAGCGTGAGCCATCAGTCTGGGTGCGACTGTCTTGAACTAAGTACTCTTCGCCTTTGCGTAAGCCCGATGACTCGAGAATAGATTCCAAAACCAACTCACCCCAGTTGCCTTGCACCTTAGAATCACCCTTGAGTGCTTGAGTGAGCGAACGTGTTTCATCTGACATGCGCAAGTTCAGGTTAGCAAGACGTTCGATTTCACTCTTGAGTGCAAATCGTTCACGGGCTTCATTGCCGTAAGAGGTATTAACCTGCTCTTTAAATTCAGTTAGCTTAGTTTGCAGTGGTTTTAGCAATGCATCTAA
>CANBPJ010000080.1 GCA_947371415.1 Burkholderiaceae bacterium
AGTTGGAGCCCAAGATTTTGTAGTAATTTCATTGGGTTGTAATCAACCTGTTTTCATTTTAGATTTTAAGGAATAAGTATGGTCGTCATTCGACTGGCACGCGGCGGTTCAAAGAAGCGCCCTTTTTATAGCATCGTGGCTACAGACAAACGTAACCGTCGCGACTCGAACTTCATCGAGCGTATTGGTTACTTCAATCCACAGGCAGCAGCGACAGAGCAAGCAATGCGTATTGCTCAAGATCGTTTGACCTATTGGACTGGTGTTGGCGCGCAGATCTCCCCAACTGTTGTTCGTTTGATCAAAAACAATCCTGCAGTCTAAAGACTTCAAATCCAAAGACTTTGTCATTGAGATGGGGTCTTTGGAAGCAGAATTGACTTGTGGTTTTATTTGGGGAATCGAGGTAGCTTCAATATGAATACACCTTCCCTAGATGATTTGATTGAGCTTGGCGCAGTCCAAGATGCTCAAGGCTTACAAGGTCAGATTAAGGTTCGCCCTCATTCATCTGACCCTGTAGCCCTCCTATCTAGCAAAGAACTGTGGTTGTCACTCATTCCTCGTCGGAATGCTGGTGTTGCTCCGTCTCTTGAGCAGGCTTCACTCAAGCTTTATAAGGTGAAGCAAGCAAAGATGCATAGCGGCACAGTTGTGATCGCCTTAGATGGCATTACTGATCGCGATCAGGCGGAAGCTTTAAAAGGCGCACGCATTCTGGTTGGTCGAGATGTGTTTCCAAAGGCCGAGAGTGATAGCTATTACTGGGTTGACCTCATTGGCTGCAAAGCAATTAATCTCCAAGGCGAAAGCCTAGGTGAAGTGATTGAGGTGAACGATAACGGTGCTCATGGAATCATCGCAATCGGTGACCTTGAAACCAAGGCAGTTAAGCAGCTAGTTCCATTTGTTAAGGAAGTAGTGCAGAGCGTTGATTTGTCAAATAGACTTATTACGCTCGATTGGCAAGCTGACTGGTAGTCCATGCGACAAGCACAACAGCCATTGAATCTCCATTTCGAATATGCGCTTTGATGTAGTCACCTTATTTCCTGAAATGTTCTCTGCATTAACGCAGTGGGGCATTACCGGGCGTGCCTGTGAGCAGGGTCTTGCCAGTGTGAATCTCTGGAATCCCCGCGACTTTTGTGTTGATACCCGTAAGACTGTAGATGATCGCGCTTACGGTGGCGGTCCAGGCATGGTCATGATGGCAAAACCGTTGGAGGATACGATCTCCGCTGTTAGGGCTGCACATCAAGTCCAGAATGTGAATACCGGTCCTATTTGTCTGCTGGCCCCTCAGGGAGAGGTCTTTTCTCAGAAGATCGCATCAGATGTCCTCCATTACGGTAATTTAACCTTTATTTGTGGTCGATATGAAGCGGTAGACCAGCGCTTTATCGACCGAAACGTGGATTTACAGCTTTCTATGGGCGATTTTGTGGTTTCTGGCGGGGAGTTGCCTGCTATGACCATGATGGATGCAGTCATTCGCCTTATTCCTGGCGCACTTGGGGATGGTGAATCTGCGGTCCAGGATAGCTTTATTAATGGTCTTTTGGACTATCCGCACTACACCCGCCCAGAAATATATGAAAATTTATCTGTTCCGGACGTGCTTTTAGGCGGACATCACGCTAAAATAGCGGATTGGCGTCGGCAAAAGTCTTTAGAGCTGACGTTAAAGCTTAGGCCTGATTTAATTAAATCGGCTCGAGCAAATGGGTTGCTAAGTAAAGAAGATGAGCAGTTTCTTCGAGGTCTGTAAGTCATTACAGTTTTGAATTTACGGTTTGTGTTTTGATTTAGTGAAATGGTTTTAACTGCATCCTCTGTCTGGTCCGTTGATGAAAGTCTCGGGATTAAACGCTGACAAGATGTTTAAGGATTAATAATGAATTTGATCGAAAAAATTGAGCAAGAAGAAATTGCTCGCCTAATGGCCAACAAAACTCTTCCAAGTTTTGCTCCTGGTGATACAGTGATTGTTGGTGTAAATGTAGTTGAAGGTACACGTAAGCGTACCCAGGCCTTTGAAGGCGTTGTGATTGCTAAACGCAATCGCGGACTCAACTCCAGCTTTATCGTTCGCAAGATTTCATCTGGCGAAGGTGTAGAGCGTACATTCCAAACTTACTCACCATTGATCGCTAGCATTGAAGTGAAACGTCGCGGTGATGTACGTCGCGCGAAGTTGTACTACTTGCGTGATCGTTCAGGTAAGTCTGCACGTATTAAAGAGAAGCTTCCTGCCCGTAAAGTTAAAGCAGTTGCTGAGACAGTAGCGGAATAAGGTTTGCTTTAATGCAAAAAAAGGCGGCCTAGGCTGCCTTTTTTATTGCCCTAAAATAACCCTATGACTCAGAAATCAAATCCCCAAGATCAGGCATTGAACGTTGCAGTACCTGCGGGTTTTGATGCGCAAGCAATACCGATTCATGAGGTGTGTGCTGGGCAACCAAAAGTAGCTGATCATGCTTTGGCCCCATTAAACTTGCGGCACCGTTTTCAAAGTCCACCTGTTTGGCAACCAGAGATAACGGATGAGAATCGACATGTGATTGCTGCGAATATTATTTCCAAACGCCAGGCTGCCGGCAAGGTGACTCGAGCTGCCGTGTTAATCCCTTTGCTACTCAAGAGTGATGGCCTATCAGTATTGCTAACCCAAAGAACTGATCATTTACATGATCATGCTGGTCAAATTAGCTTTCCGGGTGGGCGGATGGATCCAGGAGATTCCGATCCGAATGACACCGCCTTGCGAGAAAGCGAGGAAGAAATTGGTTTGGGTCGACAGGGTGTTGAGATTATTGGTCATTTACCTCAGTATTTAACGGTTTCGGGCTATAGTGTTACGCCAGTTGTGGGATTGGTAAAACCTCAGGCAGAATATGTCTTAGATGCCTTTGAGGTAGCGGATATTTTTGAAGTGCCTTTACATTTTTTAATGGACCCTGCAAATCATCAGGTGCGGGTTTGGGAGAGTGATCAGGGTAGTCGTCGGTTTTATTCAATGCCCTATGAAAATCGTTTTATCTGGGGTGCTACCGCTGGAATGTTGCGTAACCTTTATCATTTATTAAAAGTATGACTTTCTTTTCTATTCTCTTCGCCCTCATTGCTGAGCAATATCGCCCAGTAACTTCCAGTCATTGGATTGCGCGTATTAGCACTCGCTGGTTAGATTGGGTGGCTGGTGAGTTTGGTGGAAAAACGGAGCAAGGTGCAAGTCCAGTTGGCGCGCGCATGGCTTGTTTAGTTGCTTTCATCCTACCTACATTCTTGGTGTTTGCTTTATACGTTGTCTTCATGGTGACCTATCCGATTCTTGGATTTTTGTGGAACGTATTAATCGCCTATCTATTTTTTGGCTTTCGCCAATTTAGCCATTCATTTACGGTAGTGCATGAAGCAATTGCAAATCATGACTTGCCAGCAGCACGCTTCGCGCTAGCCGAATGGTATGGTCCGGAATTAGACGCCTCCAATCTCACTGAGACTGAAGTGATCTCTTTGGCCTTGGAGCGCGCGATCATCGGCTCACATCACCATGTATTTGGAGTATTGTTCTGGTTCTTAATGCCAATGGGACCTGCAGGCGTTGTGTTATATCGCTTGGCTGATACTGCTGCTCAGCGCTGGTCAGAAAAGGGTGACTTCAATTTGAGTGAAGCGGCGCGCCATTTCTTCTACGTATTAGATTGGATTCCAGCTCGCATCACTGCAATGGGGTTTGCCATTGTTGGCAACTTTGAAGGTGCGGTCTATGCATGGCGTTACCTCACTGGTAAATGGTCCGACTCTTTATCGGCAGTGATCTTGGCATCGGGAAGTGGTGCCTTAGGGGTGCGCTTGGGCGAGCCCATGAGTGAGCCTGATAGTGATGAAGCCTTGCGTATGGCTGAAGCGGGTGAGCCAGTTATTTATGAAGTTGGTCTTGAGCCTAATGAGCGCACGATGCGCTCTGCTGTTGGCTTGGTATGGCGCTTGGTTATCGCTTGGATGGCTTTATTGCTAATGCTGACCATCGCTCTTTGGCTTGGCTAATCCCCTGAATCTGCGTATCGGCTGTCTTTGAGTCGGAACGTAATTGCCTAAATAGCGCTAGTCTTTCTGGCGCTATTTCATTTTTGTCTACCGCTTCGCGTATTGCGCAGTCCGGCTCGGACTGGTGTGCGCAATTATGGAAGCGGCACTTGCCTAGCAAGTCATGAAACTCCCGAAATGCATGCTCCAGTTCACTAACTGACATGTGGGCTAAGCCAAATTCTTGAAAACCCGGCGAGTCAATTAAGGCGCCTAATTTGCCATTAGCATCACGCCCCCAGGCCTCAGGTAACTCAAAGTAGCGACAAGCAGTCGTGGTGTGTTTGCCGGTATCTAGACGTACCGAATACTCTTGAGTGATGGCTGCTGCATTGGGGACCCAGGCGTTGAGCAGGCTGGATTTCCCCATGCCCGATTGCCCCACAAATACAGATACCTTGCCGCAAATAGCGGGACGTAGCGCCTCTATAGAGGCTTCATCAAACTTGGCAGATACCTCGGTAACGGGGTATCCCATGCGGGCATAGGGCGCAATGATTTTGCGGGCATGCTCCAAGTTATCTTTGAGGTCACATTTGTTGAGCAGAATATGCAGGCCAATCTGATTGGTCTCAGCCGCAACCACTGCTCTACCTAAAAGGTCCGGTGAGAAAGCGGGTTGCGTAGCCAGCACGACTAATATTTGATCGACATTCGAGGCAATCAATTTGCTTTTGAAGGCATCAGATCTGTAGAGTAAATTCTCTCTCGGCTCGATGCGAATAATGCGTGCTTGATCGACTGAGGTCATTTCTAATAGCATGCGATCACCAACTGCACCAATGTGCTGCTTTGCTGGCGTACTGACTTGAATTAATTCGCCAGCAGGGGATTCATTTCCACGCTCATCTTGAACCAAGCGCTGCGCTAGGTAATGTCTTCCATAGGAGGCAGTGAGTAGCGCATGAAATTGCTCCATCGACTTGAATTATCCTTGGGGCTCTGAGTTAAAGCGTTTGAGATTAGCGATGCGCAATGGTGCTGGTGGATGCGAACTATAAAAGGCGGTATAGATCGGATCGGGCGTCAAAGTGGATGCATTGTCTTGATAGAGTTTGACCAGGGCAGAGATTAAATCAGTTGCAGACGATTTATCTGCAGCAAATCCATCTGCTTCGTATTCATGTTTGCGTGATGCCAAGCTGGACAACGGGGTAAGGAAGAAGCTAAACACTGGCGATACCAGCATGAAGAGGGCTAAGGCGAGACCACCGTTGTAGCCATTGGGGTTGGGCATGACACCAAGATCACTGTAGAACCAGGGCTGCGTGCTGATCCAGCCTAAGAGTGCAAGTGTTGCGAAGCTCAGGGCAAAGGAAACCAATAAGCGCTTACGGATATGGTTGCACTTGTAGTGACCAAGCTCATGCGCAAGCACCGCCTCTACTTCGCCGGGGTTGAGTTTTTCGATCAAGGTGTCAAAAAAGACAATGCGTTTTGCCTTACCCATGCCGGCAAAAAATGCGTTACCGTGCGCACTACGTTTACTGCCATCCATGACAAAAAGACCTTGGCTTGCAAAATTACAGCGATTCAATAAGGCTTCGATTTGTGTTTTGAGTGGACCTTCTTCTAGAGCTTGAAACTTATTAAAGATCGGGGCAATAAACGTTGGGAATATCCATTGCATTAAAAGGCTGAAGGCAGTGAGAACTCCCCACGCCCAGAGCCACCAAAAATCGCCTGCTTGAGCCATGAGGCTGAGAATGACCCAGAGGAGCGGAACGCCAATGGCGCCACCAATACCTAAGCCCTTGAACATGTCGCTAAAGAAGAGTTTTGCATTCATGCGGTTAAAGCCAAAACGCTCTTCAAGATAAAACTGTTTGTACCAAGAGAAGGGCAGGTCGATGATTCCGGAGATCAAGACAATGGAAATGAGCAGGGCGATTTGCTGCGCAATACCTTCGCCCAATAATTGCAAGAGACTCATATTGAGAATCTGCAAACCACCCAGGAGGGTGAAGGTGATCAAAATAATGGCGCTGACACCATTCTCTAAAACACCTAAGCGGAGTTTAGCGATTGTGTAGTTTGCAGCCTTTTGATGTTCTGCCAAGGAGATCTGGGGGGCAAATTCTGCAGGTACCACATCGCGGTTCATAGCGACGTGACGGATTTGGCGTTGGGATAACCAGTGGCGTAGGCCAAAGCTGGCAATGAAGGCAATTAGGAAAACAATAGTAAATGTCATGCCCTATTATATTTATTGCAGCGCTGACCGCTGAGATTCGGACTATTTTGCGAATAGACTTGAAGTTTTAGCTCCATACCTCGGTTTTTGGAGATATGGGTATTTACATGTTGACCCATCCCGACTTATTCGTATGCATGCGAACAAGATGAGCTGAAAATTAAGAGAAAACCCGAGATCATTTGTTCGCAATAACCCATCAGAATTGTGTAAAGTGAATTCCGAGATAAATCTAGATTTCCAGACTTAGAGACAGTCTATTTTGCGCAATGCAATATAGATAAATAAATATTAAAAAATTGGAGTCAGCATGGTTACCAGTAAATCTGTAATGAGATGGGTTGGAATTGCAACTATTTGCGTCACAGCGTCAGCGTGGGCGCAAGGAGTAGATTCATCTAAAAATATGTCGCTTGAAGGTTACAACGACTTGCAAGGACGCACCGCTTATCAGCCAACCATACAAAAGCAGGGTAATCGGTGGATTGCTTATGTTGGCCATCATGGGGATAACAAGATCAATCCCTTAACCGGAAGGATGGAGGATAACGGCACATCAATCATCGATGTGACTGATGTAAAAAAACCAAAGTATCTTTATCACGTCCCAGGTGAAGAGGGTAAGGCAGAGCAGGGTGGTAGCCAAATGGTGCGGGTATGTAGTGGAGCCACCTTACCAAAGGCGGATAAGAGTAAGTTCTATATGCTGCGTGTTTTTGGAAATCAGGCTCATGAAATTTGGGATGTTAGCACTCCAGAAAATCCAGTCTTACTCACCACGATTACTAAAGGTCTCAAGGGCACACATAAAAATTTCTGGGAATGTGACACTGGAATCGCCTATCTGGTATCTGGAAATCCTCAATGGCGCACCACTCGAATGACTCAGGTTTATGACTTATCAGATCCCGCGAAACCAGTCTTTATCAGGGACTTCGGTTTAGTGGGTCAACAGCCTGGTGCCTCTGGAGATGTTCCCGTGCAGCTGCATGGCGTAATGTCTACAGGCCCTCGGGGTAATCGCGTGTATTTCGGTTACGGAACCAATACAAATGGCGTCATTCAAATTGTGGATCGCGAGAAATTAATTAATGGCCCCAAAGATCCAACGCCTGAAAATTTGCTATATCCCCAAGTGTCTCGAATTGATATGCCAACCATGCATGGTGCTCACACTACTTTTCCAATGATGGGCGTTAAGGTTCCAGAGTTTTCAAAAAACTTACTTGGTGCATCCCGTGACTTTATTGTTGTAACCAATGAGGCTATTCAGAAAGAATGTTTGGAGGGGCGTCAAATGGTTTGGGTTGTTGATGCCACCAATGAAAAGCGGGCTTTTGGCGTGGCGAACTGGGGCATTCCAGAGAAGTCAGGCAATTACTGTAGCAAGGGAGGGCGCTTTGGTACTCACTCCTCCAATGAAAATATGACAGACATTTTCTATAACAAGCTCATGTTCTTCTCTTATTTCAATGCGGGCGTTCGCGCAGTAGATATGCGAGATCCTTTTGCCCCCAAGGAAGTTGGCTACTTTATTCCTGCAATGAATAAAAATACCGTTGTATTGGAAACTCCTGTAACGCAACGGGGTAAATTGCCATTTACGGCTGCTTCAGATCGAAAAGTCATTCAAACTAACAACGTAGAGGTAGATGAGCGTGGCTATATTTACATTGTTGATAGAGCAAATACAGGTATGCATATTTTGTCTTTGACTGGCCCAGCTAGAGCAATTGCAAATTACGGCGCAGCTATTAAGTAAT
>CANBPJ010000081.1 GCA_947371415.1 Burkholderiaceae bacterium
CAATTACAAAAAGTTTCCGAATCCCGTCGCCAAGAATTTTTCCGTCGCCTCAATCGTGCGAGTCAAGGTACTGCAGCAGTCGTAGAAATGCGTCGTGACTTATTGCAACTGTTGGATAAAAAACCAGAGCTAGCTGCAGTCGATTTTGATTTACGCCATTTACTGTCCTCCTGGTTTAATCCGGGCTTTCTAAAAATGCATCGGGTGGACTGGAAGTCCCCTGCGGAGGTGCTTGAGAAGCTGATCAAGCATGAGGCAGTTCATGCTATTGATGGTTGGGATGACTTGCGTCGCCGCCTGCAGCCTGATCGTCGTTGCTTTGCTTTTTTTCATCCACAACTTCCTAGTGAGCCCTTAATCTTTGTTGAGGTTGCTCTTCTGCCGGAGATTCCAACAGTCATCACACCATTGGTGGATAAAAAAGCAGATGTAGTGGATCAAGCCTCGCAATATAAGGTTGCCGTCTTTTATTCAATTAGTAACTGCGAGCCTGGACTACGTGGCGTGTCAATGGGGAACTTTCTAATCAAGCGGGTAGCAGAGCAGTTGCATGCAGAATTTCCGGGAGTAAAAACATTTGTGACTTTGTCACCGATTCCAGGGTTTATGGATTGGGTTGCTGCAGGCGCGAATTTAGGTGATGGCGTTCCTGCTGAGAGATTAAAGCCCGCCCTCAAGGTGGCGCGAGATGGAGCCTTGACAGTACTAAAGCTCGAGAGCCATTCTTGGAGTGAGCGATTAGCGGGTGGTTGGCACCCCGATTTGGCCTCAGAGAAGGAAAAAGAGGCTTTATTGACCTTAGCCAGCATTTATTTGGGCCTTGCCTCTACCGGGCGCGATGGCAACCCGGTGGCTAAGTTTCATCTGGGGAATGGCGCCAAGCTGCACCTGATTAACTGGGCGGGGGATTTATCCCGCAAAGGATTGCGCCAATCCGCCGGTCTGATGGTGAATTATCTTTATGACCTAGGAAGCGTGGAAGATAACCATGAGCGCTTTGCTAATGGTGAAATTGTCTATTCCCGGGCAGTAGGCCGCCTGATGGCGCCCTAGTACTAACGCAAAGGCTCATTTCTGATGAAAACCACAAGTCCCCTTAGAATGAGGGGTTGAAAATAAGTCGCAAAAATAAAACCAGCTTAATAGATGGTTAGTTGGTAAAAAATAGAGGAGACAAGCATGTTTACTAAAACAAACAAAAATTCTGCATTCTCATTGAGTGCTTTGAAGAAGGCGCTGTTTTTAATCTGCGCAGCGCCGCTTGCAGTGATGGCCCAAGAGTGGCCAAACAAACCTATTACCTTTGTCGTTCCCTTTCCTGCTGGCGGTGGAACGGATGCTTTTGCTCGTCCTTTGGCGGCACAGTTGACCAAGCAATTGGGAAAGCAAATCATCATTGATAACCGCGGTGGTGCGGGCGGAACTTTGGGCGCATCTCTTGCGGCCAAAGCTGCTCCAGATGGTTATAGCTTTTTTGTTGGCGCAGCCCACCATGCGATTGCGCCTTCCATGTACCCCAACTTGGATTACGACATTGAGAAGAGTTTTATTCCTGTGGCGATGATTGCCAGTCCACCCCAAGTCATTGTGGTGAACCCCAAGAATGTTCAGGTGAAAAACTTAAAAGAATTTATTGAGCTCCTGAAAAAGAACCCAGGTAAATTCAACTACGCTAGTGCTGGCAACGGCTCTTCACATCACTTGGCTGGCGAGCAATTCAAAATGTTGACCAAGACCTTTATCACGCATATTCCATATCGTGGTGCAGGCCCAGCAATGCAGGATCTGATTGCGGGCCAGGTGGATGTGGAGTTTGATGGTTTAGGATCTTCAGCTGCTCAAATTAAAAATGGCTCCATCGTTGCTTTGGCAGTAGCCTCACAAAAACGTGCTCCTGGATTTCCCAATGTACCTACTGCAGCAGAGGCTGGTTTAGTGGGCTATGAGGTTTCTACCTGGTACGGTTTGTTTGCTCCAAAAGGAACGCCACACGCTATTGTTGAGAAGATGATTGTAGAAGTTCAAAAGGCAATCAACACTCCTGAGCTCAAAGTAATTTGGACGAATAACGGTTCAGATACCCCAACGCTTTCTGGAGATGCTTTTGGCAAGTTTGTCTCTGCCGATATCAAGCGATGGTCTGCAGTAGCTAAAGCCTCTGGCGCTAAGCTTGATTAACAATTTGATTTAATTTACTGGTTTTGATTTGAGGCTCAAATGAATTTATATTCTTTACTGGAAAAAGGTTTTCCAAAAGATAAACAAGCATGCGCACTAGAAACGCATGATGGTCTGTATTACTCTTGGAGTGATCTAGAGCGTGCTACCGCCAAGATGGCGAATCTTCTGAAGAGTCTCAAGCTTCCGGCCGGATCGCGCATCGCAGCACAGGTTGAGAAATCACCGGAAGCACTCTTTTTATATCTCGCCACCGTAAAGGCGGGCTATGTTTACCTACCCCTCAATACTGCTTATCAAGCTGCGGAGATTCAATACTTCCTTGAGAATGCTGAGCCAGCAGTCGTGGTTTGCAGTAGCAAGAATTTCTCTTGGGTATCTAAGGTTGCTTTTAAAGCAGGTACAAAACATGTCTTTACCTTGGATGAAGATCGCAAAGGTACTTTACTAGAGCGTGCTGGCGGTCAAAGTGACAAGTTCAAAACTGTGGCGATGAAAGATGATGACTTGGCGGCTATCTTGTATACCTCCGGTACGACTGGACGTAGCAAGGGCGCAATGCTCACTCATCGGAATTTGGGAAGTAATGCACAAGTCTTGCAGAAGTTTTGGGGTTGGAAAAAAGGTGACGTCTTATTGCACGCCCTCCCAATATTCCATGTCCACGGTTTATTTGTTGCAGCACATGGAGCATTGATTAACGGTAGCAAGATGATTTGGTTGCCCCGTCTAGATACCGCGCAACTGATTCACCATATGCCAAATTCCACAGTCATGATGGGTGTGCCAACGTTCTACGTTCGCCTGCTTGCGGATAAAGGCTTCAATAAAAATGTAACGCGCAATATGCGCCTATTTGTTTCTGGGTCTGCGCCCTTGCTTACTGAGACATTCAATACCTTTAAAGAGGTGATTGGTCAGCCCATTCTTGAGCGTTACGGTATGAGTGAAACAGTCATGCTTGTCTCCAATCCTTACAAAGGTAGTCGGGTCGGTGGCTCTGTAGGCCTGCCATTACCGGGTGTAAAGGTCCGCGTTGTAAATGAAAGCAATAAGCCTTGCGGTGTTAATGAAATCGGCAGCATTCAAGTGAAGGGCCCGAATATATTTAAGGGCTACTGGCGCATGCCAGAAAAAACTGCTGAAGAATTTACTAAAGACGGTTGGTTCATGACGGGTGACGTCGGACGATGGGGTGGTGCTGCTAATGGTGGTAATGCTCCAAATGATTACCTCTGTATCGTTGGCCGTAGCAAGGATCTCATCATCTCTGGTGGCTACAACGTTTATCCAAAAGAAATCGAAAGTTTTATTGACGATATGGATGGCGTGGATGAAAGTGCCGTCATCGGTATTCCGCATCCTGATTTTGGCGAGGCAGTAATGGCGGTAGTAGTGCCAAAAGCTGGGGCTAAGTTAGACGCGCAAGCCATGATTGCCACTTTGAAAGCCCAAATTGCGAACTTTAAGATTCCGAAGCGTTTAGAAATCGTTTCGGACTTGCCTCGCAATGCAATGGGTAAAGTGCAGAAGAATATTTTGCGTCAGCAATACACCAGCTAATAGCAGAAAAGTATTGGCTTAGAAACCAAAGGCCTTGCGGCTTTCATTAAACATGAAGGCCGCAAGCATAAAGAGTATTACGCCGAAGATGCGTTTGAGCTGTGCAACATTAAGCTTCCTGGCCATTTTTGCGCCAAGTGGGGCAGTAAAGATGCTCACCGCCACAATACAGAGTACCGCGGGAAGATAAACAAACCCCATTGAGCCTGCGGGAAGATTGGGGTTGCCCCAACTGCCATACATGTAGCCGATCGTCGCTGCCGCCGCAATAGGAAACCCTAGACCTGAAGAGCTGGCCATCGCAGTATGTGGTTTGACATTGCACCAAAGCATGAATGGCACAGTAATAAATGCTCCACCTGCGCCAACTAGGCTGGCAATAACCCCCGTAAATGCCCCAAAAGAGAAAAGACCTAAGGTGCCAGGCAGTTCGCGTCCAGCAGAAGGCTTTTTATTGATGATCATCTGAATCGAGGTGTACACGATAAACATCGCAAAAAATAATGATAGCCAAGAGGTATTGATTACCTCAAAGATTTCGCTGCCGCCAACGAGACTACCAATCACTAATCCGGGGCTGAGTCCGGCCACCAACTTCCAGTCGATAGAGTTGTGTTTGTGATGGGCCCAGATGGCTGAGGTAGTGGTAAAGAGGATGGTTGCCATGCCCGTAGCAATGGCCATATGCACAATCACATTCTGGCCAAAGCCAAGGTGATTGAAAACCAAAATCATGCCACCACCAATGCCCAGTAATCCCGCAAGAAAACCCGAGATACCGCCACACAACATCAACATCGCGATATCCGTTATTGACATGAATTCCCCGCCTTAGCCGCTAGGCCGTCATCCTGAACCCTAAGGTTCAAGGTGGAACGGCTACTCTGTTTCGGGTGCATTAAGGACCTCAGGGAGTGAACAGCGCGAAGCTGCCACTGTGAAGATTCAAAACGCTCACGCCCACAAGGTAAAGATCGTTCCTGATGCTTGCGCATCGGTTCAAGGAACTATTGGCCTTGGCGAACCAGGCAGGGAAAGGGTTTGCAGCAGGGCATCCACTTGATCTTCCAGTAAATGAATTTCATTCTGGAGTCGAGCAATCTCTTCGGGATCGGCATTGGATGAGGCGCTTGATGCTGTATTTTGTTGAGGTGTTTTTTGCAGTTGAATAAGATCTCCGGCAATCTTCAGCGCAGCCATCATGCTTGCGCGTTCGATGCTGCGGTTGCCCCCATTAATTGCCAGTTGAATTTGTTCGTCTACCAATGTGCAGGCTGCGCGCAGCAATGGCTCATGTTCAGCGCTAGTGGCTAATGTAATTTTTTGACCGGCGAGGGTTACTTCAATGCGTTGTTGGCTCATTGTCATCCTCTGGGTTTGTTGGTGTCACGGGCTCGCCGAGTAAGTTCAATTGACGTCCATCAGTCTGCTCTGGCAGACGACTCAAAATATGCTGAATCCGTTTTTGAGCATCCTCAATTTTCGTCTCAAGCTGGCTGTGATCTTGATGCAGTGCTTTCACGGCGTCCACGATCAGCTGAATTTTTTTAGATAGCCTCTGCAATGAGGCGGCTATCGAATCAGATTCGCTTGAGTCGCTTGGGACGTGAGGGGTGTGCTCGGACATATAGGCATTGTAGCCTTTGGAAAAAGCTTTGTGAAACTCCCGGTTTCAGGGCTAGTTTGGTAAGGCGACCCAATCATTCCCCAGCTTTTCGAGGCGAATTCTGCCGTCAAATAGTGCGATCAGGGCTTGATGCGTTCTGGGATCTTGGCTGGACCCCTGAAAATGCAGCTGACCTTGATCAAGCATGATGAGGTGGTCTGCTCTTAGCGCAAAATGAATCTCATGCAAAACGGTCACCAGGGTCTTGCCCTGAGGCAGTAAATTTCTCTGCCATTTCAAAAAATCAGCTTGATGAGGGGGGTCTAAGTTAGCCAATGGCTCGTCCATCAGCAAGATGTCAGCGTCCACGGCAAGAAGGCGAGCCAATAGCACTCGCTGACGCTCTCCACCGGATAGATGTTGCAGTGGGCGATGACGTAAGTGCCAAGCATCGGTTTCTTTCAAAGCTTTCTCAACTGAAATGTGGTCTGCTTCAGATGGCAGATGTAGCCATCCTTGATGGGGGAGGCGCCCTAACATGACGGTGTCGTACACGGAGAGAGGGTCTCCGAATTCTTCCGAGTTAGAAGCCCCTTGATCAAGCCACGCTAATTTTTTAGAGAGGTCCTTGCGTGTCAGGGTGGATAGCTCGATACCGTTTACCGTGAGGGACCCAGTGTATTTTAGTAAGCCAACCATAGCTTGCAGGAGAGAGGATTTGCCAGCACCATTAGGTCCAATGATGCTGGTCCATTGACCCTGTGGAAGATCTAAATTCAGATCATGCAGGATGGGGCAAGGCCCGCGATAGACCGATAGCTGGCGGGATTTCATGGGCGAGCCCCAAAAGGAGTGCGCCGCAGAAGGATCAGTAGATATAAGCCCCCCAAGACAGCCGTCACAATGCCAACCGGAATTTCAATTGGGGTAAATAGAGTTCGCGCAATCAGATCTGAGCTGAGCAATAGGATGCCGCCACCGAGGCAGGAGAACACTAGTTGTATACGTTGCCGCCCCCCAGCCATCTTTCTGACTAAATGCGGAGCCGCCAATCCAACAAAAGCCACCAATCCAGTTTGTGCGACAGCGCATCCCGTTGCCAATGCAAGAACGCCAATGAAGACAAAACGCAGTTGATCTAGCGGTAAGCCTAAGGTGCGGGCGGTATTCTCGCCCAGAGATAAGGCATCGAGCACAGGACTCATGATCGAGGCAATGGCTAGACAAAGCAGTAATGCGATCGCCATGATCTCCACGCCAGACCAATTCATCAGGGATGTGTTACCCAGCATAAAAGACTGAATGCTTTGAAAGAGATCTGGTCGTACGAATGTGAATAAAGAATTCGCAGCCCCCAAGATGACGCTAATCACCACTCCGGAAAGTAAAAGACGTAAAGAGCTACGGTAGCCACCAGCCAAGAGTAGGGATGCTAGAACCCCGAATAAGCCCCCAAGAAAAGCACCACCATTTAAGCCAATCATTTCCAGCCAAGAATTGCCAAGATAAGCAAAGCAGAGAATGCTCCCTACGCCAAGTAGCGCACCGGATGCACTACCCAGAAGATAGGGATCGGCCAATGGATTGCGAAATAAACTTTGTGCAATGCCTCCCGCGAGTCCCAATAATGCACCAGCCAAATAAGCGCCTAATGATCGGGGGAGTCTAATCTCAAACAAGATGGTTTGATCGGGCCCCAATGCATTCCAGTTAGCGCCCGTGCTCCCCAGAAGAGTGCCAAGCAATACCAAGATTGCACTTAGAATTAACAGGCCAGATAGTTTGGCTTGGAAATGATTTTTTTGCATTACCGAGATGATGACATCTTCTCTTGAATGCATTGAGAAATAATCAGCGCTGCCTCACCCATGCGGGGGCCGGGACGTACCAAGACATCATTCTGATCGGCGGTAAAAGTGCAGATACGATTTCTCATCACTGCTGGAATGGTGCTCCATGCTGGGCGCCTCTCAATATCAGCGGGAGTGGATTCAGTAAGCAGAATGACATCAGGCTTGGCTTGCACTACAAACTCAGGATTGATCTTTGGAAATGGCCCTAGCGATTCCGGAATGATGTTGATCAAATGGAGCTGCCAGAGTATTTCACCAATGAAGGAAGATCCGCCTGCTGCATAGGGTGCTGGATTGACTTCAAAATATACGCGAATATTTTCCCTCTTTGAGGAGAGTTGCCTTTTGGCGCGCATGATCTCTTGTTGAATCTGATTCCACACGCGACTACTTTCAGATGTACCTAAAACAAGATCTAATTTTTTAAGCGCCCGCTCTTCATCCCCCATAGACTTAATGTCTAGTGCAAATGTTGGAATCCCTAAAGAATTGAGTCTTGCAATAAC